>CAWJHI010000041.1:0-79447 GCA_963842485.1 Terriglobia bacterium
TGAATCAGAAATCCGCTTCTGCCGAACATCTCATTTGCCGCGTCCGCAGCCAGCGGCGGCACATAAGGCCCATGCGTAACCGTGTCTACCGGATCGCCAATGCGGTAAATGCCGCAAGGGATCGGACCCCAATTCTCGATATTCTGTGCGTGCGGTACGTTCTTGTACTGCCCACGACCTGAGTAAGCGGGATTCAGCTTTCCGTCAGGTCCGATGAGTGCTCCGGTTTGGATGAAGGTCCACATTATTTACTGTCCGTCTATTTACTCCCGGGCGAAGCCGTCACTCCCGTCTTTTGAGCGATTCGTGCCACATCTACATCGAGTTGCTTAAGAGAAACGTCGATGGTTTCACGCCCCTTTACGTCCTCTTCATGGTTGGCGCTGACAGCTGCTTGCAGCGCGTCCATTTTCGTCTGTAGCACGGTTATGTCGGTGTCGCGCTTGTTGTTTCCGGTGTACGAAGTCACGAGAATCATTACAATGGCAACGACTACAGCCACCGCGACGTTCGTAAGTATTGGCTTGCTGCCGTTGCTGTTTCCAACGTTCATGGCTTCGCGTCCGGCACAATTCGTCTGTCAGAACTCCCCAAGGGATATGAGGCCAGAAAAAAAGAACGCCGTGCACATGACTTCAAACATGCGCACACCAGCGATGTCATGTGATGGGTCAAATGCAGCCACGCCGGTGGTAGCACCGATAGCTCCAGCTCCACCGGAAATGAACGCACCGACAAGTCCGCGCAACCAACCGCCCCAATCCAGCTTACTGGCCACAGTTATAATCTGCATCAATTACTCTCCCCCTAGCTTCGTATGCCTGCGGTCCTTCTCGTTGTTGTACACCGTGCCCTCCAAATCCGCAATACGCCGCTGGCTCCAATCGTGATCGTTCGCAAGTACGGCAAACCTCTCTTTTAACTCAGCGAATTCCTTTCTGCGGATGTAACCGTTCGACCCATTTCTGCCAAACACAATCTTCCAGCTAGCGGCAAGAGAAAGGAGCAACGCCGCTATCGCTATATAATCGCTCGTTGAACCCACGCCGAGTTGAAGCGAGTGTTTCACGGTCCTACTGTGCTACTGCTGTTGCACCCACCGGAGCCCCCGGCTTGTCCCCTAAAAAAGTTGCACTCACTTCATTCGAGTTGGGGCTTTCGCCAAACTGATTCCAGGCGCTGATTACGTAGAAGTACGTTGTTCCAGCTACGCCATTCGTGTCCGAATAGGTCGTACTAGGCACATTCACAGTGGCTATCTTCACTTCGGTCCCAGTTGCCGTGCCGCGTTTGACGTTATAGGTTGTCGGTGCGCCGCCTGTCGTTGGAGCCGTCCAGCTAAGGGTGATGTTGTGACTTCCTGGGCGTTCAATGGCCAATTCTGCCACAGCAGAAAGCCTACGATGAGTACAGGCAGAGCAAGCCGGCGGAGCAATGTTGCCCCACCGCCGTCCTTTTTTATTTTCGCGATCATCGAAACACCTCCATTGGATTCGCGCTACGAACTTGCGCCCACTCTGCTGCCTTCGCCAGCGGGTCGTCGGCGTCAACGTATCTCTTACGGCCCGACATTTAGCAGCGGCAGCAACGCAGACTCGTTCACCGCCCACTCCGTTGAACCCACGCGCGCGTTACACTTTACGGCAGGGAACATCCCCGATGGACTCCAGCTTGCCCACCCCCTCCACCGCCTAGGCTTAATGCGTGCAGCTTGTTGCCATCGCGTTGCGAGCCGTTATCAACGAACTGTCGCTCGGAAACGTGAAGGCGTTCGTGATGAAACTAAGCTGTGTGGCGATGAAGCTATCCTGCCCTGCCGCGTGGAGCTTGGTCATGTACTTCATCGTCTTGGATGCCGTCTCGACGCAGATTCAGGCGAACGCTCGGCAGCGGAATCGGTATCCATCCAGCGCAGGAACTTGGGCAAATCTTCGCGGAGGTGCCGGGATAGAGAATACTGACCGTCCCCATTACCACCGAAGTCGTACTGGTAGAGCCACGGGTAGTTGTGTTCGCGGGAGGGCTGTTCCCTGCTCCATCCTGACACTGTGAGTTGAGCGAGACAATCCAGCAGTGGGCGGTGTCATACTCGATGTCTAGCGTCGCACTGTCGTAATACTCAATCCAAGTCTGCATCCGCGCCCGCACCGGACTATCTTCGACCATGCTGGAGGGGTAGCTGGTTCCTGCCGGGAATACGCTGCTAGAGCCGTTATTGCAGCTTCCGTGCTGCGTGCAGGATGCATACATGCAAGGATAGGGCCACTAAGGTCAGTAGAATGCGAATCGCTTCCACCGGCCATCCACGTGTTATATGTCGAGCGCTGGTCGCCGGGAGCAAATACGTTGTTAATGTCGAAATAGTTCACATCCATTAGATTCGTGATTCCCAGATTGCCCATTTGCGTGTTGAGGGCAATGTTCGTGGTGATAAGCTTGGAAACTATGGGCGAAGCGCTCTGGTCGATACCGGCCTCTACAACGCAGTCTCCCCAGCGTTTTGCGGCCAGTGCGCCCCACTCGCACCGGGATTGGAGTTTGCTAATTGTTCTGAGTTCCATGATTACATCCAGACTGCGGACGGAGATTGATACGATGGTGAATATCCCGTTGAAGCTGGTATCGGAGACGCCTACAACCTGTACTGGGTCGCCGGGAGACGCAACCGTGGCCACGCTTCTGTACGATCCTTCTCCGACGGAAATGAATTGGCGCTCCTGGTTCGGAGCGTTCTATGCGGAGGATGTGATCCGCGTGACTTCCCAGCTTACCGTGTCGCTTGGTCTTCGGGATGAATTCAGCAGCGGCTGGAATGAGGCGCACGGCAGGGCCGCAACCTACACCTTCACCGATGGAGTCGTTTCAACGCAGCCGAATATCGGAAACTCGGCATTTACGGTAAATCACGCTAAATTTCTGCCGCAACCTAGAATCGGCCTGGCTTGGAGTCCCTTCCGCAATACCAGCAGGACCGTGATTCGCGCCGGATTCGGTATGTATAACGATCTTCAGGATGCGTTGGGATACCGGACGGATCAAAATGCACCATTCAATCCTACTTATAGCCTGCCGAGCGTTCCGGTTAGTCAGCTTCCGGTATTACCGTCTGCGGCCGTGCCGTCAACGGCGAAGCTGGTTCCTGGCGGTGTCCAGCCAAACCTGTGGACGCCTACCCTCATCTCCTACTCACTCAGAATTCAACAGGAATTGACTCCCAATACAGCTCTGACGGTTGGGTACGTGGGATCGCATGGTTACCATGAGATTCTCGGTATCGATGCTAATGAGCCCTTCCCGGTAATTTGTCCCGCATCGCCTTGTCCGTCGGCCTACCCGAGCACTTTTCCCGCGGGCATCGCCGGGACTCCGGTTCCGGCAGGCACGTATTATGTTCCCACGGCGACCAAGCCGAACACTGCGCTCGCCAACACGTGGACTTATTTCTCGGAAGCGAACAGTTCGTATAACGCGCTTCAGGTCGACGTAAATCATCGTTTTAGCAACGGCCTTGGGTTCCGGGAAGTGTATACATGCTCGAAGACGCTGGACGATGGAGATTCGGTAAATGCAACGACCTCCGGGAACGAGCCTGCGCTGGCTTCGAACCCGTTCAATCTTAAAGCCGACTGGGGCTTGGCGAATTTCGATGTAAGGAATGTCGCGGTGCTCAACGCCACTTATGGGCTGCCTTTCAAACGCGGCTTATTGGCTACCGGGTGGACGCTCAACTCGGTTGTGACGCTTCAAGGAGGCTTCCCATTTACGCCGCAACTCAGTTACAATCCTTCCAATACCGGGGACACTCGAAATCCGGTTCGTCCGTTCGTGAATCCGGCTTTTAGCGGACCGGTAATTCTCGGAAATCCAAATCAGTGGTTTAACCCCAACGCATTCCTGGCGCCGCCGAATAGCAGCGGCTTTTACGGAAACCTAGGTAGAGATACGTTGACCGGTCCCGGTCTAGCGACTTGGGATTTCTCGGTCATAAAAGATACACGATTACGGGATAAGCTGAATCTTCAGTTCCGGGCGGAGATATTTAATCTCCTGAATCATCCCAATTTCAACACTCCGAACGCGGTCGTGTTCACCCCGACAGGTGTTTCTCCAACTGCGGGGGTAATTACCAGCACATCGACTACGGCGCGGCAGATTCAGCTCGGATTAAAGCTACTCTGGTAAGCCTAATGCGACTTCGCCGTTCGATCCTGGTTGGGTTGGCCGCGGTTCTGCTAGGGTGCCAGCCAGGATCGCGAGCGAAGACCGAGGTCACGATTGCGGCGGCCGCGAATCTTACCGGCGTTTTCGATCGCATTGGGCCGGCGTTTGAAGCTCAAACCGGGATTCATCCGATTTTCAGCTTCGCATCTACGGCGCAACTGGCGCGGCAAATTGAGAACTCCGCGCCGTTCGATGCCTTCATGGCGGCGGACGCGGAGCATGTCGATGCGCTCGACCGGAAGGGGCTACTGACTGCAGGCAGCCGAGCTGTGTACGCTATCGGCGTCCTAGCTGTCTGGATTCCGCCGACTAGCCGGGCGAAGGTGAACCGACTGGAGGATTTGACATCGCCCGACGTGCGCGTGATTGCAATCGCGAAACCCGAACTGGCTCCATACGGGCAAGCTTCGATTGATGCATTGCGGCGTCTGGGCATCTGGGATCAAGTCAAAGCAAGAGTAGTTTACGCCGAGAACATCAACATGGCGAAACAGTTCGGCACGTCCGGAAACGCGGACGCGGTGTTCACGGCTTACTCGCTGGTCCTGAATGAGAGCGGGAAGATTATTCGTGTCGACCCGAGCCTACACGCGCCGATCGAGCAGACGCTCGGAATTGTGGCGCATTCCGCACATCAGCAGGCAGCGCGGGAATTCGTGACTTTTATAACTAGCGGCGGCGGAAAAGCTATTTTGGGCAGCTTCGGGTATGAGGTACCTTAAGCTACTTGCCGCCTTTATAGATCACGCGCCAGATTTTACCTTTCTGGCTATCGGCAATATACAGCGATCCGTCCGGAGCTTGGGCTACGCCGTCGGCGCGCGCCACGGCGTCATTAGGATTCATCAGCGGCGACTTGCCGGCGAAACCGTTGGCAAAAATCTCATAGCTGCCGGATGGCTTGCCGTCCACGAATGGTTGAAAGGTCACGTTATATCCATCCTGCGGCATCGGCGCCCGGTTCCAGGATCCATGAAAGGCTATGAATGCGCCACCTTTATAATGGGCCGGAAACTGACCGCCGGTATAAAACATTAAGTCGACCGGCGCCCAGTGGGCTGGAAAGCTCGCCACCGGCAAGGTGAATTCACTGCACCGGCCGACAGTCTTGCCGTCGCCGCCGTATTCCGGATTTAACAGAAGCTTTTTCAGACCGTAGTCATAGAAGCAATAGGGCCAGCCGAAGTTCGAGCCTTCGACGGCGCGGTACATCGGCTCGGCCGGGCGCTCGGCGTTGTCCTGCGCGGTGAAATGCTCCGGAAACAATACGTCGAGCTGATCGCGATTGTTCATGACGATGTATACCGCGCCATCGTGCCAGGCGATGGCCGGCATCTGACGAAGTCCGGTGGCGAAGCGCACACCGTCGGATTGCTTTTGCCCCAGTTTGTTCTGGTCGAACTTCCAGATGCCGCCGTGCTGTTCGAGGATCGGGCAGGGGTCCTGGCCGGCCACTTTGGGCTGGCGATCCTTGGATTGGCACGCGTTCGACGGCGCGCCGACGTTCACATAAAGCGAACCCTTGCCGTCGAAAGCGATGCCCTTGTCCCCGTGCTGATTGACTCCTTCGAGACCCGAGACGACGATCTCCGGCGGGCCCGCAGGCTTCAACTGGCCGGAACGTCATCTTGTATCGCTCCACGGAATTAACCTTGGCGACGTAGAGATACCCGTTGCGAAAGGCGACACCGGTGCTGCTGCCCTCTCCAAATTTCTCCTGGATCTCGAAACGTCCGTCGCCGTCGGCGTCTCGCAGCGCAACGATTCCTCCGGCGCGGTTCCGTCCTCCCAAGAGGGCGACGTAAATGTCTCCATTCGCGGCGACGGCCAAGTGACGCGCGGGGCCGATGTTGTCGGCGACGACCAGGGCGCAGAATCCGCCGGGAAGCTGGATCCCGCCATTGTCGCCGTCACAGGCCGGCGGAGCAGCGGCCACTCCGAATCCGGCTACAAAAAGTGTGGCCGCGGCGCGGCTAAGAAAGGTCACTCTGTTCTCCTAATTTGAGCATCTCACGAATTGTGAAGTGCATATATTAATGATGCGCGTGCGCATTGAGCCGATGCGGGGAAGGGTTATGGTAGCCAGCGCTTTGCAGTGGTGTCAAGAACATTAAGGTCAGGCCCCATTACGTCCCTTCCCCGGAACCATGCGATGCGCACGCGAGGGCGGGCGGATTCCCTGGTAAACTATAAACGACGAACCATGCGGCTCGGACGCATCATTCTCGCGAGTCTGACGGCCCTTGCGGCATCGTACTCGTACGCGCAAAGTTTGCCGCGGCCAGTGGCTCAATCCGAATCGCTGCCCCGGTTGTTGCAGGCCGTGGCGCCGCTCCTGGTGAGCGCGGGAGACTCGGCTGGCACCACGCCGGTTCCGTTGGCGTCTCACGCGGTGTTCACGCTGGCGGCGCTGGTGCGGACCCCGCTGGTTGGTTCGTTGTGTCTGGTCTCGAGCTTTACCGCAGTCAACCTGTCCGCGCGACGGCACCAACGGGCTCTCCTCCGCTGCTGATCCGGCTGCATCCAAGCGGCCGCTTTGTGTAAGCAGGATCAATATTCTGGAGGTGCAATCCAATGATCGATAATTTTCTCGCGAAAATCTTCGGGACGAAGCACGATCGCGAAGTTAAGAGGATGCGGCCGACCATCGCCGCGATGAATGAATTAGAGCCGCAGATGCAGGCGATGACGGATGAAGAACTGGCGGCGCAGACGGTGAAGTTCCGCGAACAACTGGCGCAGGGCGCGCCGCTCGAGGATCTGATGATCCCGGCTTTCGCCACGGTGCGCGAGGCCGGGCGCCGCGTGCTGAATATGCGTCATTTCGATGTCCAGTTGATTGGCGGCGTGGTTCTGCATCGGGGAAAAATCGCCGAGATGAAGACCGGTGAAGGCAAGACGCTGGTGGCCACTTTGCCGGTGTATCTGAACGCGCTGGCGGGCAAGGGCGTGCACGTAGTGACGGTCAACGACTACCTGGCCAAGCGCGACTCGGAGTGGATGGGCCGGCTGTACAAGGCGCTGGGGATGACGGTGGGTGTGATCGTTCACGATCTGGACGACGAAGAGCGGCGCGCGAGTTACGCGTGCGACATCACTTACGGCACCAACAACGAGTTCGGCTTCGATTACCTGCGCGACAACATGAAGTTCCGCATCGCGGACTGCGTGCAGCGGGAACATGCTTTCGCCATCGTGGACGAAGTGGACTCGATCCTGATCGACGAAGCGAGGACTCCGCTGATTATTTCCGGCCCCAGCGAAGAGTCGACGGATAAATATTACAAGATTAACCGCATTATTCCGCGGCTGATTCGCGGCGAAGTGATCGAAGGGAAAGAACCCGGCCAAAAGTACACCACCGGCGATTACACCGTCGACGAAAAGCATCGCAGCGTCGCGTTGACCGAGGAGGGGTCGATCAAGGTCGAGAAGCTCCTGGGTCTGAACAATTTGTATGACGCGATCAACATGGAGCTGAATCATCACGTGCAGCAGGGGCTGAAGGCGCATGTGCTGTTCCATCGCGATCGGGACTACGTGGTGAAGGACGATGAAGTCATCATCGTGGATGAGTTCACGGGCCGGCTGATGCCGGGGCGGCGCTGGAGCGACGGGTTGCACCAGGCTGTGGAGGCCAAAGAGGGCGTGAAGATCCAGCGCGAAAACCAGACGCTGGCGACCATTACGTTCCAGAATTACTTCCGCATGTACAAGAAGCTGGCCGGCATGACGGGCACGGCGGACACGGAAGCGGCGGAGTTCGAGAAGATTTATAAACTCGACATCACCGTGATTCCGACGAATCGCACGCTGCTCCGCAAGGAGTTTCAGGACGTCGTGTACCGGACCGAAGAGGAAAAATTCCGGAACGCGGCCAAAGAGATTAAAGAATGCTACGAGCGAGGCCAGCCCGTGCTGGTGGGCACCGTTTCGGTGGAAAAATCAGAGAAATTATCGGCCCTGTTGAAGAAAATGGGGTTGAAGAATCACACGGTACTGAACGCGAAGAATCACGAAAATGAAGCGTTCATCGTGGCTCAGGCGGGCGCAAGGGCGTGGTGACGGTTTCCACCAACATGGCCGGCCGGGGAACCGATATTTTGCTCGGCGGCAACCCGGAGTACATGGCGAAGGAGCAGCTTCGCAAACAGGGGAAGGACCCGGATCGAATGCAGACGGCCGCGGTCGGGACGCCGGAACGGCAGGAGTGGGATGCGCTGCTGACCAAGTACAGAGCGGAGACGGCGGCGGAGCATGACGAAGTGGTCGAGCCTGGGCGGGCTGCACATCGTGGGCACGGAGCGGCACGAATCGCGGCGCATCGACAATCAGCTTCGCGGACGAGCCGGACGCCAGGGCGATCCCGGCAGCGCGCGCTTTTACCTGTCCTTGCAGGACGATCTGATGCGCATTTTCGGCGGCCAGCGCATGCAGACGCTGATGCTGCGGCTGGGCATGGAAGAGGATGTGCCGATCGAGAGCAAGATGATCACCAAGCGAATTGCGGCGGCGCAGAAGGCTGTGGAGGCGCAGAACTTCGCATCGCGCAAACACATTCTCGAGTACGACGACGTGATGAACAAGCAGCGCCAGGCGGTGTACGGGATGCGCCGGGCGCTGCTCGAGGGCCAGGATCAGAAGGAGCGAGTCACCGAGATCATCGGCGGGATTCTCGCATCGTTCATCGACCTCCGCTGCCCCGAAAAAGGACATTCGCAGCCAATGGGACTGGACCGGCCTGGAGACCGATATTCTGACGCAGTTCGGCGTAAAGATCCGGAAGGAGGAGTTGCTGGACCTGGATCGCCGCCAGATGGAAGAAGCCATCAACGAGCAACTGGTGAAGAAATACCAGGAAAAAGAGGCCATGGTCGGCCCCGAGCTGATGCGGGAAACCGAGCGCATGATCATGCTCAACGTCATCGACAACCAGTGGAAAGACCACCTGTTGTCGATGGACCACCTGAAAGAAGGCATCGGCCTGCGCGGTTACGGTCAGAAGGATCCGCTGGTCGAGTACAAGAAGGAATCCTATGTCCTGTTCCAGGACATGATGGATCGCATCGAAGACGAGACCATCCGCTGGCTGTTCTTCATGCAGCGCAGCGAGGAGCCGATGCAGCAGGTTCCGCATCCGGAGTTGTGGGAGGATGAACCGGAGGAGGAAGACGGCGGAGAGCCGGAGGCGGTGGCGGTGGCGGCGGCTCACGAACAAAGGCAGTTGGAACAGCGGCAGGCCGCACAGAATTCGGTGCTCGACCTGACGCGCAATATTCAACGCAAGAAGGAAAAGGAACTGGCGGCGCTTCAATTCGTCGGCGGCGAGGCGTCGGCGGTGAAGCAGCCGGTGATCGCGGAGAAAAAGGCCGGGCGCAACGATCCGTGCCCGTGCGGAAGCGGAAAGAAGTACAAGAAATGCCACGGAGCATGATACTCGCGTCACCATTTCGCTGCGTTGCTGGGGTTGGGGGTCTCGCGTCCGGCGCGATTTTCCCGGATCAGATGGGGGCTTTCAAGAAGGGCGAGCTGAAGACCATCGGGGTCCCGGACCAGGCGCTGTACAACGAGTACGGACTCGACGCGGCGGAGCAGGCGGCTATACGTTTCGGACGAGGGCCAGTTCACGGCATCGGCGTGGCGGTTTCGGGATTCGACCGGCGCGATGGCGATGTTTGAGGCGCGGCGTCCATCCGGGGCGACGCGAGCGAGACACGACGAAGCTGGCGGTCCGGACCTCCGACGGGGTAATTTTCGCTTACGGGAACTATGTGTTCCAATTCACCGGGACGCTGCCGCCGGCGGCCGAACTTGCAGCAGCTTTACGCGAACCTGCCGAGGCTGGAGCAGTCTCCCCTGCCCGCGCTGGTCGACCGATCTTGCCGGTGGATGGCCTGGTTCCCAACTCGGAACGATATGTGGTGGGGCCGGTGTCTTTAGACCGCTTTTTCGGAGGGATGGCGCCGTCCATGGCTGCATTCCACCTGGGGGCCGAGGCGCAGGTGGGGAAGTACCAGACGGCCAAGGGATTGCTTACGCTGGCGATCTTCAGCTATCCGACTCCGAACATGGCTCGCGAAAGGTACCAGGAGTTTCAAAAAATACCGGGCGCGGTAGCCCGCAGGGTGGGCTCGCTGGTGGCGATCACGATTGCGCCTCCCGATGCGGATGCGGCGGAGCGGGTCCTTTCCAAGGTGAAGTACGAGACGAATCTCACGTGGAATGAGAAAGTTCCGGAGAATGAGATCAAGGGAACCGCGAAGTTGATTATCAACATTTTCATCTTCTCAGGCTTATTGGTCGGACTATGTCTGATCGCGGGGTTACTGTATGGCGGCGCTAGGGTTTTCGCTCGCAAGCTGAACCGGGGCGAGGACCCGGACGCCATGATCACGCTGCATCTCGGTGGCAAATAACCCTCGGAATTTCGGGCTGTTAGACCGGAAACGGGGGCCTTGAGGAACGGTTTGCGAACAGCTTTTCCACAGCGGGTCCACATCCCTGTATGCGGCTAAGCCATTCCGGGTGAGTGGTTTAAAGCCGGAACGTCGCTGGGCAGTTTTTTCCTTGACATCACCCGCCGCACGCCCTAATATCCAATCACACAGGTTATGGCGGTTGCGATGCCGTCGAATCTGATTCTCCCATGTACATCACCCTGCTAATACCAGGGAATGCGAAATGCTCACCTCTGGGTGAGCATTTTCGTTTGCGGGAGACGCTCTCAAACGGTCCTGCCAGCGAATCCGGCGCGCCAGGTGCGGTCAACCTCGATTGATCTTTGGCTGGGTGGCCGGAAGTATGTTACCATCCGTTTTGAGCGCTCCATCGACCTCGCGGAGAGGTGGCTGAGTGGTCGAAAGCAGCGGTTTGCTAAACCGTCGTAGGGGCCTAAACCTCTACCGGGGGTTCGAATCCCCCCCTCTCCGCCATCCTTGTGATTTCGCGGATCAAAATCAACAGGGGCATCCGAAATACCGGACGCCCCTGTTTTACTCGGAAAATGACCGAATGCTATTCGGTGTCGCGGGTGCGCTTCTTGCGATTCCGCTTACGCGCCAGCGCCTCTTTCGTGCGCTGCTTCTCACCAGGCTTCAAGTAGAACGAGTGTCTCTTGATTTCCTTGATGATGTCCTCCTGCTGGACTTTACGCTTAAAACGCCGTAGGGCGCTCTCGAGCGTTTCACCGTCCTGGATGTGGACTTCTGCCAAACGCGACTCACCTCGCTTTCCGTTCGAAATATCAGGATAGCAGTTATTCTGAGTGAATGATCGAAATCCAGCCGATTGGCGTGGTCCGGTCGCCGGTAGATAGTCCGGCGCGCGACGAGAATTGGGGCGGCGTCCTTTCTACCATTGAGCTGGACGCCGGAATGCTGGGCCCGCGCGCCACGGCGGGCCTTGAGGAATTCTCGCATATCGTCGTAGTTTTTCACTTCCACAAAGTCGACGTGGATCGAGTGGAATCGGGCGCGCGTCATCCTAAAGGGCGAAAGGACTGGCCTGAAGTCGGCATCCTGGCGCAGCGGGCGAAAGCGCGGCCGAATCGTCTGGGGGTTTCGACGTGCCGGCTGGTGAAAGTCATCGGACTGCGGCTGACCCTGCTCGATCTGGACGCGATTGAGGGGACGCCGGTGATCGACGTGAAGCCGTATATGGTCGAGTTCGGTCCGCAGGGCGAAGTGCGTCAGCCGACGTGGGCTACGGAGCTGATGTCGACCTACTTTTCCAAGTTGTAACTACGTGGCTGAGTTGTAGCTACTTGCCCTTGCTTAACTTGCGGAAGTACTCGGCGACCGCATCCACATAGCCGGGCGGGACCCGGTCCGTGGAGCCGCTGCGCACCTGATCGCCGTCGGACTTTTCGGCCTCGCGGCGAAGCTGCAGTTCGAGCGCCTCCAGGTTCGGCAGGACCACCCGATTCAGGCGGTTCTGCAACTCCTGGGAGCTGATGTCGCCCACCTGCAGGCGCGAGATTTCACGCTCCACGTCGGTGATCTGGCGCGAGACGTCGGGGTTGTCTTTGTACTGCTGCCGCAGATCGTTCAAGGCGCGCCCGGCTTCCTGCACGGCGCGATTCGGGTCCCACGGCGCGGTCGTCGGGAATCCGGTACATGCCTTCCGGAGCGAAACGGCCATACTGCGTGTTCGGGCCGTCAAACCGGTTGCCGTACGGGCCCCCGCCATAGCCAGGATGATTGATGTTCCCGTTTTGCCCACCGCCATATTGTCCTCCGCCGGCCTGGTTGCCTTGCTGGCCACCCTGCTGCTGGCCTACCCTGGCCCTGTTGACTCGCCTTGCTGGCCGTTTTGGCGCCCTGCTGGCCGCGACCCGCCGCTCGCTCCATCTGACTGCGAAGCCGTTCGAGCTGTGCGAGCGACCGCTGTGAGTCGCTGTTACCGCCGGGCTGCTGACCGTCTTTCGTGACGGCGGCCTGCGCGGCCTTCAGATCCTCGGCGACCTTGTCCATCGTCTCCGTGATGGGAGCCTCGCGCGGAACCATGTAGCCGCCCTGGCCTTGCCGGATCCAACGCGCCGAGTACTGCATGCGCAGCTTGGCCTCATTCTGCTGCATTTCCGCAGAGCCCTTCGCGGATGCGGCCGGAGGCGGCCAGCTGGGTGCCCGCCATGTCGCGCGCGGCTTTCTGCATATCTTTTTCGAGCTGTTCGACGTCGGCCGCCATCTTGTCTTTCTCATCCGCCAATTCCTTGGACTGCTGGCGCGACTGCGGATTCTGCTGACCCGGCCGCTGGCCGCCATCGTTGAGGAGCTGTTCGCCGAAAGCCTTGCGCAGGCGATTGGCGAAATCACGCTGTTGCGCGGCGAGCTGATCGGCGCGATTCGGACAGATCGCCCAACTGCGAGGATGCCTGCTGCTGGCGCATTCCGTTCAACGAGTCCTGCGCTTCCTTGAGACGCTCCGCCGCGCGGCGCGCGTTGGCTTGACTGTTGGCCGCGCCCTGCTGGCCTTGGTTGGCAGCCGACTGCGCGGAGCGCATATCGTCGGTGGCCTGGCTTCACCTGATCGAGCGCGCGCTGCAAGCGCTGATCCTGCTGGCGCTGCATGGGCCGGCTCGAAGAGCTGCCGGACGACTGGCCTTGCTGGCCGGATTGGCCCGATTGTCCCGACTGGCCGGATTGGCCCGATTGGCCTTGCTGTCCCGATTGCGATTGGGAACCTTGCTGCGATTGCGATCCCTGCTGTTGGAGCTGCTCCATCTGTTTCTTCAGCTCTTCGGCTTCGCGGCGCAGCATTTCCTGCTGCCAGCGCTGCTCGGGAGTCTGCTTGTTCTGCTGAGACTGCGCGAGCTCCTGCTGGCGCCGCGCGAGCTGCTCCAGTTTTTGCAGCGCTTCGTCGATCTCTTTCTGGCGCTGATCCGACGACGACCCCTGCTGCTGGCCGGTCTCGTACTGATTCTTTTCCGTGTCCAGCTCGAGGTCGAACAGGTTGGCCAGATCGCGGCCGGCGCCGCCGCCCCCTCCCCCGCCGCCTCCGCCGCCGAACGCGACCTGAATGTCGCGGAAGGTGGCTTCGGCGCGCAGCAGGTGTTGCAGCGCTTTCTGCTCCGGCTCCAGCGCATCCTTCCAGGACTGGCCCTTGAGCTTGTCGGACGCCGGGGCCATCTGCGCGGCGGCCGCTTCCATGTCCTTCACGAAGGACTGGAACTCCTGATTCGCGCCGGCCAGCTCGCGGCTGCGGGCGCGCTGCGCGAGCGAGGTGGCCTGCTCCTTCAACTTGATCTGCACTTCGGCGAGAAACCGGGCGTTTTCCGCCGAATTCACTTTGTCCTTGCCGCCGCCGCGAATTTCGTTCCAGGTCGCGGCGATGATTTCCTTCTGACGCTGCGAGATGCGATCCTCGTCCTGCGCCACCGCCCGCTCCGCCGCCGCCCATTTGCTGGGACTGTGTGTAGTTGCGCTCATACGGCTGCGTTTCGATGAACATGATGTCGGTGCGCGAAGTGGTTCTGGCGTCCCGTGCGGTCGCGTACACGGCCACCACATCGCCCGGGTCCAACTTGTAATCTTCGAGATACAACGTGGTGTGTCCGGACGCGTTTTTCACGCCCTTTTGCGAGAGCAGAGTCACCACCTTCTCGGGCTGCCCGTTGACCGAATAGTGCAGATCCATGCCTTCGAGCGCGAAATCATCGTCGCCGGCGACTTCGATGGTCACTTCCTCAATCGGACTGACCTTCGCGTCGGCGCCAGGATGCGTGATGCGCACGTTAGGCGCGTTGTCTATCCGGGCTTCGATGAAGTAATCCTCGCTCAGGCGGACGCTCTGCCCCTGCTCATTGGCGGCAAAGTGATACATGCCGTCCTTTTGGATGGGCACTTTCGCCGTCACCATCATCGAATTGGAAGTTGCATCGAGCGCGATGTGGGAGCCGTCGTCCATCTCGATGGTCCCGGACTTTAGCGGGCGGTCCGTCTCGACGGTCAGCTCGGCGACGGTCCCGGCAACGGCTCGAAGGTCGCCGGCGGGATCTTCCACGGCGTCGGGAAGATGCAGCCAGGAAGGAAAGTGATAGGTCACCTTGACCTTCTTGATGCCCGGCATATCGATCACGTCCAGCTTGTAGGTCTTCGAGCGGACGCCGCCGGCTTCGACGTAATATTCGACGGGCTCGGCAAGACCGGCAAACAGAAATTCGTACGCCGATCCGCTGGCGCGTGGAAGCATGGGAGCTTCCTCCCACTTCGACGTGCTCTTATATTGCGCGAACAGTTTCACCTGCGGCGCCTGGAATCCGGAGAGCGTGGCGGTCACCATCTGATCCGCTTTACGGCGCACCAGCTTGTTTCCGGGATCGACCTTGATGTCGTAATACGCGCCCGCGGTTCCTTTGGGCATCCCGGCCCACAGCAGCGACGCGCCGTATCCGAAATAGCCCGGTCCGGCAAGAATCAGCCAGGCGAGCGCGGCGGCGGCGGCTCCGGCTGAGGTGGCGAAAGCGAAAATGGATTTGGGCGGAGCGACGCGCGCGGGCGCAGTCGTGCGGGCTACGGACGCGGTGTCCTCGGCCAGCAACTCCAGCATCGGGTCCTTGCGATCGCTGCCGGCCGCTTCGGGACGGTCGCTGCGCTCGACGAAGGTGACCAGGCGCTGTTCGAATTCGGGAAACGCGTGTTCGGCGCGGCCGGCGGCTTTCCGCTGGTTCAAGCGCATCAGCGGGAGCACCAGCGCGAATCCGACGGCGACCGCCAGAGCCAGGAACAGGATCACGCGCGCGACGGTCAAGCTGGTGGAGGAAAACGCGAGGGCGTTGGTCATCAGCACCATCGCCAGCGTGACTCCCAGGGCCACGCCCGCGGCGATGGCGGCGCCTTTCGAAACCGCCATCCACCGGAGCCGCGTTTCCAGTCCGCGCAGGTATTGATTCAGTTGGTCGCGCGTATTCATGCCGCTTCCTTTCGCCTACTTCTTTCCTCCTCGGCCGGAGGGCGAAGGTACCGGTTCGCCACCACCGATTCGGCCACCGCTACTCCTAACAATAGCAACAAGAGCCACGGCCATAGGCTGGCCGGTTTCTTATCCTGTTGATCCCCCGTAGTGGACGCGCCGGCGGCGGATTCGTCACCGCCGGTGGCTTTCCACAAGTCCAGCGTTTCGGGCGGCATCACGGTCAGGTCCGATTCGCGGCGATCGGCGTGGACCGCAATCAAGCTCGACCGGCTGCTGGCGGTCTTCAACTCGAAAAATCCTTCCTTCCGGACCGCGAAATTCCTGGCGGACGCGGCCTCTTCGAGCGACAGCAGGCGCGTTCCGTCAGGCCCGAGCACTTCCGCGGCCGCTCCTTTGCTATCGGCGGAACGCAGCTCGACATAAGAATCCACGGTGAGATTCACCGGCTGTTCCGCGCCGCCTCCGGCTCAGATAAGCCGCGGATTGTTGGACAAATGGCACCCAGGCCGCGTGCAGAGGAAGATCGTTCGAGAGTTGTCGAAGGTCGAGGCGAACGCGAGCAGCTTTGCCTTCGCCGATCTGTCGTTCGAGCACCAGCGGGTGCCGTCGTCGAGGCGGCGCCAGGACTCGCGATTTCGCCGGATTGACGTGGACCGCCTGATAAAACTTGACGCCGTCGAAGCGCTCCGTGCTGCGCATGACCGGATGGCCGGTATCGATGTCGGAAACCGACAGGAAGCGCTCGCCTTCGCGTCCGGCGTAACTGGAAGCCTGAATGGTTTCGTCGAGCACCGGCACTTTCGGCATCGCTACCGAACCGGGTCCCAGCGCGACCAGACACCGCGCCGCCGCCGGAAACGTAGCGGCTGAGCGAATCCTCAAATCCGGCGGGCATGGAGGCGAGATCGGACAGAACGACGACGGCGTAATTGGAAAGCTTGACGTTGGCGGCCTGCTCCGGACGCAGCGCTTCGAGCTGAAACGCGGCATCCGGCGAAGCGTCGAGCGCGGCCTTGTAGTACAGCAGGGCTCGCGGACGGCGGCCATCGTCGACGAACAGAACCTTTCGCGGGTCGGTACGCTCCACTGCAAAAATGAAACGATCGTCGGCCGGGAGCGTGTCGGCCGAATCGATCCGGACTTCCCCGCGGCTGAATCCGTACGGCGCGTCGAGGCCGAGAAACTCGGCCTGCGCGCGGCCGTTTTCACCGACATCCACGGTTTTAGTTCCGAGAACTTTTCCATTCAGCAGCAGCGAAACGGTGCGCTTGGCCGCGGGCGTACCGAATCCGGCGATCACGACCTGAAGGCGCACCTTTTTGGGATCGTACACGCGCCGGGGGGCGACGACGCTTTCAACGGTCCAGTTCGGCGCGGCCTGCCCGATCTGATGGGGGACCAGCGTGGTGCCAGGCGCGAGGCGGAGATCGGCAAAACCGGGCGGCATGGCGGAGTTCTGAAAGTCGCTGGCCAGATCCAGTTGGATGGGCAGCTTCACCGATTCGGACAACGTTCGCGTGTATCGCGACAGCTCGCCGAAAGAAGCGCGGCTATCGGATGGCTGGATGGAGGCGACGGCGGCTCGCGCTTCGGCGAGATCGGTGGTGGGCTGGGTCAGCGCCTGCACCTGGGATCCGAGCGCGACCACTTGTACCTGATCGCCAGGCCGGAGGTTGGAGAGAACTTGCAGCGCTGCATCCTTGGCTCGTTGAAGATGGTCGCCCGCGCGCATGCTGAACGAACTGTCGACGGCGACCACGGTGAGGTGCTTCTGTTGGGACAACGGGATCGCCCGGCGGATAAACGGGTTGGCGAACAGAAGGGCGAGCAGGATCAGCATCGCCGCGCGCAGCGCAAACAGCAGAATGTAGTCGAGACGACGGTGCTTCACTGAACTCTGCTCGTGTTGTTCGAACAGCATCAGGGACGGAAACAGGCGCGGATCGGTTTTATGCCGCTTGAGCAGATGGATCCAGATCGGCAGCCCGACGGCGGCGATTCCAGCCAGAAACCAGGGAGCGAAAAATCCCATCCGCTACATCTTTCCCTTGCGGATGGCGAGATATTCGCGCAGCGCCGCATCCAGAGGACGGCTGGTGTCGATCAGAAAGTAATCGATGCCGGCGGCCCTGGCGCGCGTCTTCAAGTCGTCCAGATGCGCATCCATTCTGCGGCGATATTCGTGGTGCGCGTAGTCGGGCGATACCTCGAGAGCCTCACCGGTTTCCAGATCCTCGAGGAGCACCGGAGCGCGCAGCTCGGGACGGATCTCCTCGGGATCGAGGACGTGAAACAGAATCAGCTCATTGCCGCGATAGCGCAACGGCTCCACGGTCTTGATGATAATTTCCGGCTGTTCCCAAAAATCCGAGATGGCGCAGACCACGCCGCGGCGGCGGAGAAATTCCTGGAGCGTCCGAAACGGATGGGCGAAATTGGTTCGCGTGCCGACCTGGGCGTTGCCGATCGCATGCAGCAGCCGTGCGAGCTGGCCTTGCCGCGACGACGCACGCACGTAGTTGCGAACCTCGTCATCGAAGACGATAAGCCCCGCGGCGTCGCGCTGGGTGTTGGCCAGATACGCCAGCGAGGCCGCGAGAAACTTCGCATAGTCGAGCTTTTCGATCTTGTGAGAGGTGAACTTCATCGAGCGGCTGGAGTCGAGAAGAATGGTCAACTGGCTGTTGGTTTCGCCGCGATAGCGCTTGAGAAAAGCTTTCTCAGTGCGGGCGTAGACGTTCCAATCGACATGCCGCAGATCGTCGCCGGGGGAGTAGGCACGGTATTCGGCGAACTCCTGGCTGAAACCGAAATCGGGGGACCGGTGCAGACCGGCGATAAAGCCGTCGACCACGGTCTTCGCCACCAGGTCGAGCCCGGAGATGCCGGCCAGCACGCTCGGATCTAGAAATCGCTGCAACATCCGATGGTCCGGGAGCTACTGTTTGGGAGCCGGCATGGCCTCCAGCAGTTTCTTCAAGATATCGTCCTGGGTGAGACGATCCGATTCGGCCTGGAAGTTCAGCAGAATGCGGTGCCGCAGAATGGGCGGCATCAAGGCGATCACGTCTTCATAGGTCACGTGATAGCGATGGCGCATCAGTGCGCGGGCTTTGGATGCCAGCACCAGAAACTGCGCGGCGCGCACGCTGGCGCCGAAGTTCACGTATTTCTTGATGAAATCAGGCGCCGTCACGTCGGTGGAGCGCGTCGCGCGCACCAGGTCGACCGCGTAACGCGCGACCGAATCCGCAATCGGAATCATGCGCACCACCTGCTGAAACTCGAGGATTTCTTCCGCGCTGGTCACAGCCACCACTTCTGCGTGCGCCGTGGTGGTGGTCAGCCCGAGCACCTTCATTTCGTCATCGGGCGAAAGATAATCGAGCAGGGTATTAAATATGAAGCGGTCGAGCTGCGCTTCGGGCAACGGATAGGTCCCTTCGAGCTCGATCGGGTTCTGCGTGGCGAGCACGAAGAAGGGCGGCCGGATCTTGTACTGATTGCCGCGCACGGTGCAGGAGAGCTCCTGCATGGCTTCGAGCAAGGCCGATTGCGTTTTGGGAGGCGTGCGGTTGATCTCGTCGGCCAGCAGGACGTTGGCGAAAATCGGACCGGGCACGAAGGTCCACGTGCGCCGGCCGGTGCCGGGGTCCTCCTCGATGATGTCGGTGCCGGTGATATCGGAGGGCATCAGGTCCGGGGTGAACTGGATGCGGCGAAACTCCAGGCCGAGCGTCTGGGCGAGCGTCCGGACCAGCAAGCGTCTTGGCGGTTCCCGGCAAGCCGGTGATCAAGCAGTGGCCGCCGACGAACAGCGCGATCATCACCTGCTCCAGCACTTCGTCCTGGCCGACGATGACGCGCCGCACCTGGGTGATGATGTCGTCGCGCACCTTTTGAAAGCGCGCGATCCGGTCCTTCAGCTCCGAGGAGTCGATTGCAGCTGTAATAGTGGACATTAGACTATTGTGTCTTATTCCTTCTCGCTCAGTTCGAGCAGCAGTTTTTGAGCCGGCTTGAAATTGGGTGCGACTTCGAGCGCCGCCAGCACTTCGTCGCGCGCATCATCGGTTCGCTTGGCGGCTTGCAGCGCGCGCGCCAGCCCGAAATGCGCGCCAGCCTGATCGACGGTGCCGCCGGCCAGCACGGCTTGAAATTCGCGGATCGCGCCGTTGGGATTCTTGAGATCCAGATCCAGATCGCCCAGCATCTTGTGCGCTTCCTCATCCTTGAGATAGATCAGGTTCAGACGGTCGAGGGTTTTGGCGGCGCCGGCTTTGTTCCCCTGTTCGATTTGCAGCTTGGCGAGCTGCTTCAGCAGCACCGGGTCGCGCCCGCCGACACTGGCGTAGCGATCCAGATCGGCGAGGGCCTTAGCCTTGTCGCCTTTAGCAAGGTAGGCGTCGCTCAGGAATTCATACACGCTGCCAGTCTCGACGTAGTCGCTATACAGGTCGCGGATCGCGGTGCCTTCCTGAATCACTTTGTCCCAATCTTTTTTCTTGTCGGCGGCAGCGATCTCAGTGATCTTTTTTCTCCATTCCTCGAAACCGTCGACCGTGGTTTTGGTTTGCGCTTCCAGCCACGCCAGGAACTGTTTGTCGAACTCCTCCGGCTTCATCTTGAATTCTTTTTCGATCACCTGAGGGGTGGGAGCCAGGTCCGCAAAATCGTGAATCATCGCCAGAAGTTTATCGTAACCCCATTTTTCATCGATGAAGTTGCAGATCTTGCCGGCTTGAAAATACGAAACCACGACTTGCGCCGGATAGGTGGGATGAATGAAGCCGCGGTCGAGATCGGAAACCGGAAGCAATTTCTTGTTCTTAATTGCGGAGATGGCTTCGGGGTCCAGGCGATCGCCCCAATCGGGGTTGCCGTTGCCGGTTTCTTCGAATACGGCGAGCCCTTCTGTGAACCAGCGCGGCACGCGATGATGCGTCATGGTCAGCACGTAAACATGGCTCAATTCATGCCACATGGTGCTGTCCCAATGAAAGCTGCCGGGCTTGCGGCCGCTGGGCGAATCCATGGCGACCACCGCTCCGAACGTCACGCCGAGCGCGCCCAATCCGGGCATCCCCATGGTGCGCACGGCGAAATCTTCGTGATCCGGATAAACTTCCACCTGCACCGGAACGCCGAGCTTGAATTTGTACTTTTTTTCGTATGTGGCGATGGCCCGGTCGAGCTCCGATTGGAAGTACGGGCGCAGCAGCGCGGCTTCTTTCTTCTGCAAGCGCAGGATGGTGGTGGGGGTCTCAAACATCACGAAATTCTTGTAACTATCGAGCAGCGTCAGCGAGTTTTTCGTCTCCGTGCTTTGATAGCCGTTGGCCCAGCATTCTTCGAGAAGCTGGCGCGCTTCGCCCTCCCGGCCGAGGCGCATCAGATTGATTCCGAGCTGGCTGCGCGCGGTCCACAGGTCCGGTTTCAACTCAATCGCTTTGCGATAAAACTTAATTCCTTCTTCATAGCGCCGGTTGATGACGAAGAAGTGTCCCGCGGTTTCGTACGCCTGGCCGTACATCGGATTAATTTTCAGGATCTTATCGATCCACGGCGTGGTGGGTTTGTCGTTCAGCCAGTCGATCGTGGCGAGAATCGCCATGGCGTCCAGAGGCTCGCTGGACATGTCCAGGGCTTTCTTGGCTTCCGCTTCGGCTTTTTCGGAATTATTGTCTTCGAGCGCGACGCGAGCCAGCAACTCCTGCGCCTCTAACAGCTTCGGATCGCTCTTCAGCGCGCGTTGGGCGAGCTCCGCCGCTTTGGCCTCGAACCCGTCGGCGGAGACCAACGCGGCGCCAAGCAATGCCGGTGCGTAGTCTTCCTTGATCTGGAGCGCTTCGGTAAACAAACCCAGCGCGTCGACGGGCTGCCAATGCTCCAAGTACATGCGTCCCCACCGCACGCGGAGATATGGATCTTTATCATGCGCCTTCACGGCGGTGCGAAATGCGTCGTTCGCCTTTTGATAATCCCGAACGCCCCAGTAGCCTTCCGCCTGAACCGCAGGATCGGGAGATTTGGTCAGTTGCTGATAACACTTGGTCGCGTCGGGATCGCCGTGACGGCGGAGCGCGGCGCAATGCGCCGGGTCGAACGACTGCGCTGCCAACGGGAGGGCAGCCAACAAAACTGCGTACAACTTCACTTGTCGAGGGCCTCCTGCGTCTTGGCGAGTTCCACCAGCAACTGCTGCAAGTTGCGCCGGTACTCGGTCAAATCCATCGACGCTTTCTTGTACTTAAGGACGTCGATGGCTTGCTCAAGCTCCTCTTTTCGCGCAAGGAGCATGCGCTTGGCCGGATCGTTCACCAGCGCCGAGACTCCGCCAAGATGCAACAAGGCGAAGTGACCGGAGAGCAGCCCCTGGCCGTTTTCAGGCGAGGGAGCCTTCACGCCTTCGCCTTTCCCGGTGTCCTCGATCAGAGCGTGTTCGGTGGCCAGGCGATTCTGCGTTTCGAAAAACTTGGCGGTCTTCTGCTCCGCGTACCGGAATGCTTCGAGGGCGCTAATCACGTCGTTGTGGTCGGTATCGGCGGTAGGATCGCGCAGACCCTCCACCCAGAATCGCGTGAAATAAGTCGCGTTCTTCTCGGTGCCGGACTTAGTCGCGGTAATGACGACACGCCCGGGTTTTTCGAGCGAAACCAGCGACCCTCCGCTGGCGCTGGTCATATTCACGACCAGTTGGTGCTTGGCTGGAATCTGGTCGAGCAGGTTGGCGAGCTCAGTACCAGTGATGTCGGGACCCGGCAGATTGAACTTATAGTCGGACTCGTCGAAGCTTCCGTGGCCAATCATCATCAACACCAGCGAATCGTCGGGCTTGGCTTCTTTCGCGATCTCCTTGAGTTTCGCGACCAGAAGATCCTTGGTCGCGCCGACGCCGAACATGGTTTCGACTTTGGCGTTGGGCTCAGCGGCTTTCAGGATTTTGTCGATGTCCTTGGCCCAGCCGGTGAAACGCTGTTCGTACTCCGCCTCGCCGCCGAGACCGGCAACGGTGACGTAAAAAGTTTCAGCGCGCAGCGCTGAAGCGAGCACTAGAGAAAACAGTAACCTTCTCAAATCACACCCCACTTGCGCCGCAGCAGCCATTCGCCGGATCGCAGCATCAGCAGCAGCAGGAACACGACCGGCATGTCCCACAGATCGCGCGTTTCGCGCACCGTAATGCCTGCCTCGGAGTAGTTAATATCATTGCCGAGCTTGTGCGCGTCTTCGGGCTGGTAATAGCGGCCGCCGGTTTCCGAGGCGAGCTTTTCCAGCAGCTCGCGATTCTGCTCGACCTTGAAGTTTTCCGCCACGCCGTCCTCCCGGCGGAAGGTCAGAACGTCGCGGCCGAGCTCCTCTGCGCCGCGTTTCGCTGTCATCTCCACCAGGTAGGAGCCGGCCTTCGGAATCGTCCAATCCGCGTTATAAATTCCCTGCTCGAGCGGATCGGGCTGCATCGGAATGCTTTCCGCGATTCCTTCGGGTCCCAAAACATGCGCTTCGACGGCGGCGTCGCCGGCAGGAAGATAAGTGCGGTCCTTCACCTCAGCGCGCAGCTTCACGTCGCTCTCGTCGGAGAGAACCTGGCGCGGCGTGGAGCCGGCCACGTGGCGTGGCGTGTCGTTCACCAGCCACCGGAGCAACTGCGTATAGAAAATTGCATGACTCTTGTCGGACACAGGCAGCAGCATCCGCCAGCGCCAGCTTCCCGAGGTCGCGAATATCGCCGTGCGGCCGCGGCCGAAGTTCTGAATGGTCAGTAGAGGAAACCGCCCGCCCTGCTTGGGCAACGCATCCGCCAGGACCACCGCTCCGGGTTTGGGTTGACCCGCGTCCTGAAAGTCCATCAGATAGGGCAGCTTCTTCCACTTCTGCACGTTCTTATCGGGATCTTCCTCGACGCGCGTGATCAAGCTGTCTTTTCCCGCGGCGGTCAGCTCGGCGTCGGCGGGCGCGCGGAGGAAAGTCCCCTTGCGGTCGGGTAGAACGGTGGGAAGCAGATCGTTGAGCACGGATTGTTTGTATCCGCCGTCGGCGAGCGAGTCCTTGCCGCCTAAAAACAGCAGGCCACCGCCGCGCCGGTCGACAAACTGATGAATCAAGTCGAGTTGGGTCGGAGTGAAATACGCGACTTCGCTGGATCCGATAATCAGAGCGTCAAATGCGAACAGATCCTCGACTCGAGTGGGGAAACCGTCCTTGATATTCTTGGGCGCGTCCTGATGCTCGTCTTGAACGTAAATCTTGTTTTGCGTGGTGCGTAGAACGCTGATTACGTGGACGTTCCGGTCATCCTCCACGGCGCGTTTGAGAAACTTGAATTCCCAGCGCGGCTCGCCCTCCATATAAAGGACCAAGCCGGTTCGCTTGTCGACGTTCACCAGTCGCGTGATCTTGTTGTCCTTGACGTTTTCCTCGCCCTGCAGCGGATCAATGGAGGTTTCGATGGTTTTCACGCCTGCCGTGCCCGCGTTGAATAGAATGGTTTCAGTCTGCTCGGCGCCATCGCTCTTAAGGGTCACCTGCTTCGAGGCGAGGAGCTTCTGGCCGTCGCGCAACGCGATCTTAACGCTTTGGCCGGCATAGCCGTGCTGATGAAAACTGACTTGCGCGGCCAAGCGGGAATCGGGAAGGGCTCGCGGCGGGACTTGCACTTCGGAAATCTCGAGGTCATGCGACATCTTCTCGCGGCCGAATCCGATGGTGTGGATCGGAATGCGCTGGCGGCGAATTTCCGAGATGGTTTCCAGGTCGATGCCGCCCGAATTGTCCGCGCCGTCGCTCAACAGAACTACCGCGCCGATCGGCAAACTCGAGGCGTCCGCCAGAACCTGCCGGAGGCTTTCGCCGATATGCGTCGACTGGCCGGAAGCGTTGAGCTGGTCGAGTTTCTGAATTCGTTCCAATTGATCGGTGAGCCGGTAAAACCGGACCTGAAAGCGCTTTTGCAACGCTTCGATCAGCCCGGAGTTCAGCACGTGTAACGCGGCGTCGTGACGCGTTCCGCTGGCATCGTTGGTGGCCATGCTGGCCGAATCATCGACCACTACCGCGACGATGTTTTGTTGAGGCCGCAGCGTCGCCACGCTGAGCGCCGGATGCCATAGCATCAGCAGCAGGACGGATGCAAGCAACGTCTGCAGCAGCCATACGACCACGGAACGAGCTCCGGCGACGCGTACCGAGCCGGCCGCGCGGCTTCGAACCAGGAGCGCCAGACCTGCTCCTGCCGCCAGGATCGCAGCGATCAATAGCCAGGACGGCCATCCGCCCAGGAAAACGAAAGTTCCCCTGGAGAATACCGCCGCCGGATATTTGAAGAGTAGCTCGAACATCAGTGCGTTAAATCATACACGAAGTAGTTACAAGCGATGCGGTAAGCGAGCGCAGCGAACTTTTCCGGATAGCGGGGGTCGTCCGACCATTCCCAGGCATCACCCAGATCCATATTGTGGCAGATCGCGACCATGACGCGGCCTTTGTCGTCATAGATCCCGCGCCACTTTGCTTCGTAGCCATCGTATTCGAATCGCGAGTGGGTGAACAGATACTGGGCGCCGGGCACCTGGTAACGATCATCCAGATCATATATGACGTGAAAGATCGGATCTTTGTTATCAAGATCTACAACTGGACGGTCAGGAAAGACTCTACTCATGCTGGCCATGAAGTTTTGCCACTCGATGGTGCCGTGGAAATCGTCGCACATGAAGAAGCCGCCGCGCAGCAGATATTCGCGAAGCTGGGCCGCCATTTCGTCGGTGAGGTTCCAGTAGCCGACCTCTACGGCGTACAGGACGGGCCAATTGTAAACTTCATCGGTACCGTCCAACTCGACACTCTGCTCGACGGATCGGGTATTGATCCGAGTGAGCCGGCGGATGCCCTGGAGCAATAAGCGATCCGATCGCGGATAATCGATGGTCCAGCGGCGATAGCCGTCGGGGACGCCATGGGGCGCGAGAATCGACGGATAAATCAGCCGAGCCCGGGTCCACTCGGTGCGCTCCAGGTAGTCCTGGGGCAGGTGATACTCGGCATGCGCTTCTTCGGTCGCGTAGTCCTTGAAAGGTTTTTGCGCCCGTAAGGCGCCCCAGGTGGCGAAGCCCGCGATTGCCAACAAAAAAACCGAGCGAAGGCGCATCTATTCTTGCAGTTGTGCCTGCAGTTGGCTCCAGAATAGCACAGCGATGAAATGCGCCTCGATTCATGCGTCAGGCCGTAGATGAATTAGTTCATCGCGATCCGGTAGGCCATTTTTCGGCGTGACGCGAGACGGATCGTACTCTGACTTGGTCAGTGAGTCAGATCATACATAAAGTAGTTCATTCCGACGCGGTATGCCAGCGACGACCACTTTTCCTCGTATTTGGGATCGTCGGAGTTCTCCCAACCATCGCCCAGATCCATGTTGTGGCAGATGGCGACGATGATGCGCCCCTTGTCGTCGCGAATGCAGCGCCAGTGCGGCTGTTTGCCGGTAGGACCCTTCTCATAGGTGAGATGCGTTTCGAAATAGTTGTAGGAGCCGGGGACTTGGAAACGTTCGTCCAGATCGTAAATGGTGTGAAAGATGGGGTCTTTATCGGGAATCTCTTCGATGGGCCGATCCGGGAAGACCTTGCTCATGCTGGCGATGAAGGTCTGCCATTCATTCAAAGGTCCGAGGATGTCTTCGTAGGGTTCGGTGCCGTGGAAGTCGTCGACCATAAGGAATCCACCGCGCAGAAGAAAATCGCGCAGCTGCTGGGCTTGATCGGGAGGGAGTACCCAGTGTCCGACCTCGACCGCGTACATCATGGGCCAGTTGAAAACGTCGTCGGTGCCGTCCAGGTCAACCACCTGCTCGACGGATCTGGTGTCGATACGCGTCAAGCGCCGCACCGCGTCGAGCAAATGCCGGTCGGAGCGGGGGTAGTCCATAGTCCACTGGCCAGGCCACTCGCGCCCGCCGGCCAGCCGGAAGCGGACGCGATTCGGATAACCGTAGACATCGGGATAACGCAACCGCGCCCGCACCCATTCATGCGAGGTATTCCAATCCGCGGGGATCGGGAAATTCTCGTACTCGACGGCGGGATATTCTTTAAAAGGTCTTTGCGCGTGCAGCACGCCGATGCAAGATATCAGCCCGAAAAAACCCGCTGCCAGCGCAATCCGCAAGCGCATTTCACGACACTTTCGGACTCAGAATACCACGCGGCGGAGGAATCAGTCAGAATCGCCGGTTACTGTTGTTGATCGGGAGCATTGGTGCCCGTCGGCTTATTCCACTTGTCGGCGTTGCGCGAGGTCTTCCAGATGGAATCGCCCCACCATTCATCGGCGGGCTTGGCCGCGGATGTGGCAGCGGCTGGCTTGGCCGCGGGAGCGGGTTTCTTGGAAGCGGCGGGGGCTTCCGTCTTGAACTCCGGTTTCTTCTCGTCCGACGCGGTCTGCTGCGGCTCGAACTTCTTGCCGGTCCGGGTTTCCAGGTCGGAAAGCACGCTGGAGGCTGCCGCAGTGGCCAGTTCCAGAGTCATACTCTTGTCCTCGCCGGCTTCGTTTTTGAAATTCACGATCAGGTATTGCGTCTGCGTCTTGGCGTGCCGGTGCGCCCAAACCTTGTAGAACGGAACGTCATGCGAAGTTTCCTTCACGGCGCCCAGCTCGGCGTTGCTGATGCCGGAGTAGGGAATCGCGACGGTTTCAAGGCCGGTGTGCAAGTACATGGCATTGTCGTCGGAGAACATCAGGGTGGCGCCGGTATTGGGCGCAACGCCGGTCAGGTTTCCGTCGATGTACGTGGTGGTTTCCGGGCGTGAACCGGCGAAGGCCGCGCCCCACGCAGCCAGACTCAGAATTGCAAGAGATGTGAAAGAAGCGATGCGCATGGTGAGAATCCTTTCCTCAGGAAAACATCGGACGGACCGGGCAGATGCTTTAGGAAGCCCGATGGCTTAGTACTACCCTTCACCTTTATGTAGTCCGTTCCGGGTATCCTGACGTTCGGGATGGATCGTGTAGCGGACCTCGCCATCGTCGGCGCCGGCATTATGGGGCTGGCGCACGCTTATGCCGCGGCGCGGCGCGGGCTACGCGTGGTGGTGTTCGAGCGTGGAGGGCAATCCTCCGGCGCCTCCATTCGGAACTTTGGAATGATCTGGCCGATCGGCCAGCCGCACGGAAGGATGCTCGAAACGGCGCTGTGCAGCCGCGGGCATTGGCTCGAAGTCCTGGAGCAGGCGCGACTTCCGTATTCAGTCGAAGGATCTTTGCACGTGGTCTACCGGGATGACGAAGCCGCGGTGGCTAAGGAATTCGCGGAGCGCGCCCCGGCGCTCGGGTACGACTGCCAGTGGCTGAACGCCGCACAGGTGATGGCGCGATCCCAAGCCGTGAAGGCCGATGGACTGATCGGCGGATTGTCGAGCTCGACCGAGCTTACCGTCGATCCGCGTTTAACGATTGCGGCGCTGCCTGCGTTCCTATGCGAGCGGTTTGGCGTCCAATTCCGTTTTCATTGCTCGATCCGGAGCATTGAGCTGCCTGTCATCGAATCGGCGGACGAAAGCTGGTCAGTGGAACGGGCCATCGTGTGCAGTGGAGACGATTTCGAGTCGCTGTATCCATCGACTTACGCATCGTCGGGGCTGACGCGAGTGAAACTCCAGATGCTCCGGACGGTTCCACAACCGGGTGGATGGCGGTTGGGACCGGCGCTGGCCGCGGGGTTGACGTTGCGCTTTTATTCGTCGTTCCGGCTCTGCGCGACGCTTGCGGTTCTGGAACGCCGGATCGCGGAGGAAACACCCGAGTATGACCGCTGGGGCATTCACGGCCTGGTTTCTCAAACCGCGCAGGGCGAGCTGACGCTCGGCGATTCGCACGAATATGGGCTGCACGTGGACATTTTCAATAAATCCGCGATCGACGATCTGATGCTGGGTTACATCTCCCAATTTCTGAATGCTCCGGATCTGACCATCGCGCAACGCTGGTACGGGGTGTACGCCAAGCATCCGGAAAAACCGTATTTATCGCTGGAGCCAGCGCCGGGAGTGCGCATTGTCACGTCGCCGGGGGGCTCCGGGATGACGCTGTCGTTCGGGATCGCGGAAAAGACTTTGATGGAGGTGCACGGTTGAACCTGGAAGCAGTCATCTTCGATTGGGCCGGCACCATGGTCGACCATGGATCGCTGGCGCCGGTGCGAGCGATCACAAAGTTGTTCTCGCGGCATGGGATCACGCTTAGCGATGAGGATGCGCGCCGGGATATGGGCATCTTCAAGCAAGATCATATCCGGCGCATCCTTGCGCTGCCCAATATTGCGGAGAGATGGCGCGAAGAAAACGGCGAGTCTCCAAAGGAAGCGGATGTGGACGCTCTGTTCGCGGAGTTCATCCCATTGCAAATGGAGGTCCTGGGGGCGCATTCGCGGCTGATCTTCGGGGCTGGCCGCGCGGCGGAGAATCTGCGGGCACGGGGGTGGAAGATAGGGAGCACGACCGGATACACACGGCCGATGCTGGAGGTCTTGCTCGAATCCGCCGCGCGACAAGGCTATCGCCCGGATGTGTCCCTATGCCCCGACGACGTGGGCGGAGGGCGGCCGCGGCCGTGGATGTGCTTCCGCATCGCGCTTGAGCTCGGCCTGAGCGCAGCCGCGGCAGCGGTGAAGATCGGCGACACGCCGAGCGATATCGAGGAGGGCTTGAATGCCGGCATGTGGGCGGTGGGCGTGGCGCTGACCGGAAACGAGATCGGATTGAGCGCTAAGGATTTCGCGGCGCTTCCGGCCGATGAACGCGAGGCGCGGGTCGACCAAGCCCGGGCGGTCCTGAGGTCCACTGGGGCCCACTATGTCATCGACAGCGTCGCGCTGTGCGAGCCCGTGCTCGAAGAGATCGACGCGCGCTTGGCCGCAGGAGAACGTCCGTGAACGTGCGTTACTTTGCCGAAACGTGGTGCCCATTGCCCTCGTCCAATGGATCAGCGTAAAATCAGGGTTGAAGGTGGTTAAACCTATGCGGTCCATTCTGCTCGTCACTTTCTGCTCCGCGTCCATTCTGGTCCCGCGTATGGCGGGGCAAACGCCTCCCGCGTCCCCTCCTACTGCTCAGACAGATCCGAAGCCGGCCGCGTCTCAGAAGGAGACCGTGGCCAAGCCGATGACCGCGAAGCAGAAGAAAAAGCAGGACGATAAGCTTCGTAAAGAACTGGAAACGCCGTGGAAGAAGTGGCTGAACGAGGAAGTGGTTTACATCATCTCGGACGAGGAGAGAAAGGCGTTCAACGCCCTTCAGACGGACGAGGAGCGGGAACAGTTTGTCGAGCAGTTCTGGCTGCGCCGCGACCCCACTCCCGATACGGAAGAAAACGAGTTCCGCGAAGAGCACTATCGCCGGATCGCATACGCCAATGAGCGGTTCGCCTCAGGAATTCCTGGCTGGAAGACCGATCGCGGCAAGATTTATATCGAATACGGACCGGCGGATGAAGTGGAATCGCATCCCTCTGGCGGCACGTATGAGCGGCCCTATGAAGAAGGCGGCGGCACCACCTCGACGTATCCTTTTGAAAAATGGCGTTATCGATACATCGAAGGGATCGGAAACGACGTTAACCTCGAGTTCGTAGATACGACGATGAGCGGCGAGTACCACCTGACCATGGATCCGTCGGAGAAGGACGCGCTGCTATACGTCCCGGGAGCCGGCCTTACCATGATGGAAGCGATGGGTATGGCTTGCAAGAACGATCGCTTCACGCGCACCGACGGCACGCACCTGGGTACGGGTTCTACGCCTCTGCCGGAAAGCATGAGCGAGTTCACGCGGCTGGAGAATTTCGCCAAGATCCAGAAACCACCGGCCATCAAATATAAGGATCTGGAAGCCGCGGTCAACTCCAGCATCAAATACAACCTGCTGCCCATGAAGGTTAGGGTGGACTATATTCCGATCACTGGATCATCCGTGCTAACCAACATCACCATTCAGTTTGAGCGAAAGGATCTCCAGTTCAAACAGAAGGAAGGCGTCTCGACGGCGACCGTGAATATTTACGGCAGCATCACCACCATGTCGCGCCGGCCGGCTGCGCAGTTTGAAAACCTGGTGGAGGTGCCTCTTCCCACGGAGATGCTGCAACAGGCGGTCAACGGCCAGGAGATTTACCAGAAGACGATGCCCGCTCAAGCCGGGCCGGTACCGGCTGAGCATCGCCGCCAAGGACGTGGTGGGAAACAATCAGACAGTTTATCCGGTGGCGCTCGACGTTCCTGCAAATGGAAGACGACAAGTTGTCGGCGAGTTCGCTGATCCTGGCGGACCTGCTCGAAAAGGTGCCGACCAAGAGCATCGGCACGGGTCAGTTCGTGATTGGCGCGTTCCAAGGTGCGGCCGAAGATGGATTCGACGTTCAAGACTCAGCGACAAGCTGGGGATCTATTTACAGCTCTATAACTTCGAGACGGATGAGTTGACCAAGAAGCCGGCCGGTACGGTGGATTACGAGATCGTCAAGAACGGGTCGACCGACAAGATATTCGAGTTTAGCGAGCCGGTGAGCGCACTTCCGGGCGGAGCGTCGGAGCTGACAATTGACAAAGCGGCTGCCTCTGGCGGACTTCAAGCCCGGCGACTATACGTTGAAGATCAAAGTGACGGATTCGAAGCGAAACCAGACGCTTGAACGAGACAGCGACATTTAAGGTATTATAAGCAGATAGGTACAGGCAGCGCGCCGAATCATGCGGACGCTTTCGATCACGCATTTGGCCTAGTTTCGGGTGTGCTGCTCGTGACGCCCTTAGCTCGCGCCGGACGGCCCGCCATCGCTTTCCGGCGGAATTTTCGGACAGGTAGTCAGCACGCCCGGGCGTGGCGCAGATGGGCGCAACGGTCCTGCTGTACGACCGGTACGATCAGCAGGTGCGTCGAGCCCTGACGAATGAGCAGGGCAAGTTCGCGTTCGATCAGCTTGAGCTCCGGACCTGTATTCGATCCGGGTTTCGCTCGCCAGCTTCGTTCCCGCGATTCGGCGGAATATCGCGGTCGCGGCAGGCTCTGAAAACCTGCTTCAGATCAGTCTGGCGAACCTGTTCAGCACAGTGGACCTGATTTCTTCGGGACCGTCGCGCGGTACTCTGATGACCGACGACTGGAAGTGGGTGCTGCGGTCGTCACAAGCCACGCGACCGGTGCTCCGGCTGCTGCCGGGTCCCAGCACGTCGAGCGCAAGCTCGCCCGGCTCGATCTTTTCAGATACCACCGGGTTGGTCCAGGTTTCTGCGGGAGACGGGGAGTCGTTCGCGGCTGGCAGCCAGCAGGACTTGGGAACGGCGTTTGCCCTGGCGACTTCGATTTTCGGGACCAGCCGGCTGCAGTTCAGCGGTAACATCGGGTACATCGGCAATTCGACTATTCCGACGGCGGGATTCCGCACTACATACTCACGCTCGCCGGATGGTGTTTCCGGTCCCGCAGGTGACGCTCACCGTTCGGCAGCTTTATCTTCCCAATCGCGAGATCGGCGACGCGCAGCCGGCCCTGCGAACCGCTTCGCTTGGTCTGCGCGACTCGATCGATTTAAGCGAGAACCTGCGCCTGGAATACGGCATCAGCGTGGAGTCGCTGAGCTTCCTGGAACGGGTCACCTACATGAGTCCGTTCGCGCGCGCGACCTACGATTTGGGCAAGTTCGGCGCGGTGAAGTTTGCGTACTCAAGCGGTACGCAGCCGGCGGCATTTGCCGCGACGCACAATGCGAATCCGGAGTCCGGCGCAACTAATACGGCTTTGAATCAGGACCTGGCGGCGCTGGCGCAACTGCCGCAGATTTCGCGGCGCGACGATCAGGACAGGTGCAGCGGAATCAGGACTTCGAGTTCGGTTACCAGTACGTCGAGGGATCGCGCAAGTATTCGGCCAGCGTGTATAGCGAGATCGGTCAGCAATGCGACGCTGATGCTCTCGGACGCCGACAGGATTCCTGCCCAACACCGACACTCTGCCCGACCTCGGCGCCAACGATCGGATTTTCAACATCGGCAGCTATTCCCGCGTTGGCTACACCGCCGCCGGTCAAGCAATCGCTGGGCGATCACCTGGACGTGTCACTCGCCGGCCGGACATACCGGCGCGCTGTGGGCAGATCCGCGCCAGGCGACCGGGAATACCGGCGACGATGTGCGCGCGATGATACACGAAGTCGAACGGCCATGGCTCGCGGCCGGTCTTTCGACCACGATTCCGCTTTCGGGCACGTTCGTGATGACCGCGTACGGATGGACAGACCCGCGGGTGCTGATGCCTGACCATGTCTTCATGACCCAAGACATCAGCCAATCCACCGGGTTGAACATCCGCAGTTCGCCAGCCCCTGCCGTTGTTCTCCGGCATGGGCGGGCGGCTGGAGGCGACGGCCGAGCTTCGCAATATGCTCGCGCAGGGTTATTTGCCGCTCGACGTGGCCAACCGCAAGGCCCTGCTCACCAACTCACCCCGCATGGTGCGCGGCGGGTCTGGCCTTCATTTTCTGACGCCGTTTCAAGCGCCTGTTCCAAGGCTTTGACCACTCCGTAGATGGGGTTGGCTCCACTCTTGTAGGCTTCCAAAGCGCGACGCAATTCGACCGCGGAGACGCCGGACTGCTGGATGCGGGCGCGGTCCACCAGCCGGGCCGCCACCAGCATAGTGACCGGATTCTGCGGCGCAATCACGCCCAGCGTGGTTAAACGTCCGAGATTTTCGAGAAGCGTCCGGTACGGCATCGAGGGGATCGACTCCTCGGCTTGGCGCGCTTCGGTATCGAGAGAAAGATAATTCATGGACATGGTCATCCTCCGGGATGCCGGACTCACTTCGAAATTAGTTGTTGGTTGGAACGAAACTAACGGGGAGCCGAGCCTGCGATAAGGCAGCTATCCACGCTAATGACTACGCTATTGATTGCGAACGCGGGTACGTCTGTCGACACGATTAGCTGCCTCCTTTGGAATGAATCGGATCTTTATATTAGCATAGATGGAAAAATGGGGCAATCGTTGCTGGAATTAAATTCCAATTAACAGTTTGCGGATTCACAGAATCGAAACTTTCGGATCAAGCCGGCTGCTGCATCGTCATGCAATGGAGCGTCCCCAGGCCGAGGACCAAATCGCGGCACGGAATCCCGATCACGGCACGACCCGGAAACAGGCGGGAGAGCGTGTTCAACGCGATGCGATCGTTCGGATCGCCGAACACGGGCGCCAGAACAATGCGGTTCGCGATATAGAAATTCGCATAGCTGGCAGGCAGGCGCTGGCCATTGAAGTACACCGGCTCCGGCATGGGGAGGGTGGCGACGCGCAGGTCCCGCCGGGAGCGCAGGCGTGCGAGGTTTTCCTTCAGCGGATCGTGATTCGCGTCAGCGCGGTCCGGCTCGACCACGGTGACAACGGTATCGCGCGAAGTGAAGCGCGCCAGATCGTCGACGTGCCCATGCGTATCGTCACCGGCGATACCGCGGTTCAGCCAGATCACTTCCGTGACACCGAGGAATTTCCTGAAAGCCGCCTCCAGGGCCCGGCGCGACACGCCGGGGTTCCGGGCCTGCACGTCCGAAAGCAGGCACTCTTCGGTGGTCAGCAGCTTCCCCGCCCCGTTCCCGTCGATGCTGCCACCTTCGAGCACCAGTCCCGTCTCGATTCGTTCCAGGCTCAGAATTCTCGTGAGCGCCTGCGGGATGGCGCAGTCGCGCTCAAAGTTCGAGTACTTCGCCCAGCCATTGAAGCGCCAATGCGTGATCGCGATGCGGCGGCTTTTTACAAACAGAGGGCAGTAGTCGCGGGTCCAACTCCGGTTGGTCGGAATGTGGAAGATTTCCACGGCGGAAACGTTGGCGCGGCATTTCTTGCAGAATACGGCGGACGCGCTGTTCGGTGCTGGCGTCTTGAACCAGGATGCGGACGCGCTCGACGCGCGCCAGGTGCCGGACGATTTCGCCGTACAGCCACGGGATCGGCTGGAACCTTCCGGGCCAATCGGATCTTTCGTGCGGCCAGGCGAGCCAAGTCGCTTCGTGCGGCTCCCACTCCGCGGGCATGCGGAGCTTCACTTGCCGAGCCACCGGTTTAGAATCGGCGCGTAGGCGTCAATGCGCCGGTCCCGCAGGAAGGGCCAATTCTGCCGCACCTCTTCGATGCGGGCCGGATCGCACTCGACCACCAGCGTCTCCTCGGCGCTCCGCGAAGCTTCGGCGATTACCTGCCCGAAGGGATCGGCGACAAAGGAAGATCCCCAAAATTCAAGTCCGCTCTCCGCGCTGCCTTCATAGCCGACGCGATTCACAGCCGCTACGTACAAGCCGTTCGCGATGGCGTGGGCGCGCTGGATGGTTCGCCAAGCGTCGAGCTGCGCTTCGCCATACTGGGCTTTTTCTTTGGGATGCCATCCGATGGCAGTGGGATAAAACAGAATATTCGCGCCGCCGAGCGCCGAAAGGCGGGCGGCTTCCGGATACCACTGGTCCCAGCAAACCAGCACTCCCACGCGGCCGAATGGCGTTTCGAAATTCAAGAAGCCCAGGTCGCCGGGCGTGAAATAAAATTTTTCGAAATACAGAGGATCGTCGGGGATGTGCATCTTGCGGTAGATCCCGGCGATTTCTCCATTCGCGCCGATCACCGCGGCGGTGTTGTGATACAGGCCGGCCGCGCGCCGCTCGAACAGGGATGCGACGATGACTACGCCCAGCTCCCGCGCGAGCCGGCCCAGTTCGATGGTCGACGGGCCGGGAATCGGTTCGGCGAGCGCAAACAGGTCGTGGTTTTCCTCACGGCAGAAATACTGCGACCGGAACAGCTCCTGCAAGCAGACGATCTGCGCACCGTTTCCGGCGGCCTCGCGGATCCTCCATTCGGCTTTGGCGAAGTTTTCGTTGGGGTCCAGGGAGCAGCTCATCTGCACCAGCCCGACCCTGAATTTACCTGACATTAGCTTTAGTCTAAAGGAAGGACGTGAGATTCGCGTGAATCCGGACACCATAAAACAGATCGCCGGCGAATGCGGATTTGAGTTGGCGGGCATCGCAGCAGCCGATCCCCCGGAGGACTTCGCGCGCTATGACGCGTGGGTGGCGCAGGGCCTGGCCGGCGAAATGCGGTATCTTACCGACCGCCGGGCGGAAGTGCGCCGCGACGTTCGCAAACTGCTGCCCAGTGCGCGATCGGTCATCTGCGTCGGCAAACTCTATAATCAGCTAAGCGCTCCGCCAGAACCGGGTGACGCGGTAATTTCGCGCTATGCGTGGGGCCAGGATTATCACGGCGTGATCCGAGCGGGGCTTGAACGGATGGTGGACCGGCTGACGGAACACGCGGCGCTTGATTGGAAAATCTGCGTCGACACCGCGCCGCTTCTAGAGCGGACGTTCGCGCGGCTGGCTGGGCTTGGCTGGATCGGCAAGAATACATGCCTGATCAACGAGCCGCGCGGATCCTGGTTTTTTCTGGGCGAGCTGATCACGTCGCTGGAGCTTGCGCCCGATACCCCGCCGCCAGACCGCTGCGGCACCTGCACGCGCTGTATCGACGCTTGTCCCACCAAGGCGTTCGTTCCAGCCGGCGAGTCTCTTGACTCATGGGCCATCGATGCGAGAAGCTGCATCGCCTACTTCACCATTGAGCTGCGCGGGCCGATTCCCCAGGAGCATCGCGCCGCTATCGGGTCGCACGTGTTCGGCTGCGATATCTGCCAGGATGTCTGCCCCTGGAATGCGCGCGCGCCGGTCACGGAGACGTTCGAGGATCTGCATCGCGCGCCTCCGCTTGAAACCTGCGCCCGTCTTTCCGAAGCCGAGTTCAACCAGATGTTTTACGCGAGCGCCATGGCGCGGCCAAAGTACGCCGGGTTCCTGCGCAACGTCGCGGTGGCGATGGGGAATAGCGGGATCGAGCGATTCCGGGATCCGCTGGAACACTTAGCGCGCCACGCCGACCCCGTTGTCGCGGAGCATGCGCGGTGGGCGCTGGACGCATTGAATCGTGGTGCGGATGAGAGGACTTGAACCTCCACTCCCTTGCGAGAACATGGACCTGAACCATGCGCGTCTGCCAATTCCGCCACATCCGCACGATTGATGGGGTATTTCTATTCTCCAGGACTCGACCCCCGCGAGTCAATTCCGGGCGGTCTATTTCGCCGACCTGATTTCGAGGATCAGGCGCATTACCAGCCCCTCGATCTCAGCCGCAACCGCGCGGTACACTTCTTCTTTCAATCCGATCGGGTCTCGCACCGGCCACTCGATCATGCGTGCGCGCGGCATCGCAAGCTTCACGCCGCTCATGTTGACGACGATGTCGAACGGTTCGTGCGAGATCGTATCTACTCCTTTGGGAAACTGGTCGTCGGTGCGCAGATTCTTTTCGCTCAGCACCTGCCGGGTCAGGGGCGCGATGATAGCCGCCGGAGTCAGACCCGCGCTGTGCACTTCGATCACGTCGGATCCGTAGGCGCGCGCGAAGGCTTCTGCCATCTGGCTGCGGCACGAATTGCCCAGGCAGACGAACAGTACCCGCTTTTTCGCGGCGGGAGCTTGCGAGCGGGGAGCGAAACCGTGTCCGCCCAGGCGCGGACGCCCGCCTCTTATGCCGCCGCCGGGCGGGTCTGCCGGTACCATTCGAGGGTCCTTTTCAATCCTTCTTCGATCGTGAAACGCGGCGCGTGGGCCAAATCAGCGGCGGCAGCCTGGGTATCCGCCATCGAATGGCGCACGTCCCCCGCGCGCGGCGGACCGTATGTTGCCGGCAGGTCCACTCCTTCCGTCTTTTGAAGCAGCCCCCAGATGAAGTTCAGCGTGAACCGACCGCCGTTCCCGGCGTTATACATCTTGCCCGCCGCCTGGGGAGCTTGGGCGGCCTTGATGCATAACGCGGCCACATCTTCGACGTAAGTGAAGTCGCGCGACTGTTCGCCGTCGCCGAAAATCGTCGGCTGCGTGCGGGCCAGCAGATGCTTCATGAACAAGGACAGCACGCCGGAATAGGGACTCGTCGGGTCCTGCCGCGGGCCGTACACATTAAAGAATCGCAGCGCGACCGTCTCCAGTCCGAAGCAGGTATGAAACACCGACGCGTAGTATTCGCCGACCAGCTTCTGCACGGCGTACGGAGATTTGGGCCGCGCCACCATGGTCTCGATTTTGGGTAGCGTCTCGCTGTCGCCGTAGGCTGATGACGACGCCGCGTACACCAGGCGCCTAACTCCGGCTGCGGCCGCGGCGCGCAGCACGTTGAAAGTGCCGTCGATATTGATTTCGTGGGACGGCACCGGATCGTCGATCGATCGCGGCACCGATGGAATCGCGGCTAAATGATACACCACGTCCGCCCCGCGAATCACCGGAGGGAGGGCGGCCGCGTCGCGAATGTCCACCTTGTGAAACTCGATTCGGTCGCGGACTTCGGCGAGATTGCTTTCATGCCCAGTCAGCAGGTTGTCGATCACCGCAACGGAGCCTCCGCCGTTCAGCAAGGTTCGGACCAACGTCGATCCGATGAAGCCCGCCCCTCCGGTTACTACGCATTTGCTCATCGCGTTTTCAGTTTCGCATGATGCGCGTGGTTAGTCCCGCCTCGCGATGGCGATCAGAGATAAGCCGCGCCAGGGCATCAGACCGTCGGCGCGGCGCCAAAACCAGACGGTTTTGTCGAACAGCTTCAAAGCGAGCTTCGAAATTCGCTTTCGTCCAAACACCTTCCCCGAGATCCACCAGGCCATCGCGCCAATCTTGTTGAGCTGAATCAGACGCTCGACGTGGAAACCCGCGCCAGCAAGCATTTCCTGCATCTGCTGCGACGAAAACCGGTGTTTGTGGCCCATCGCCTGATCGAGCGGTCCGTACAGGCCCGGCCCTTGCGGCACCAGAACGATCAGGTTTCCACCGGGTTTCAGGCAATCCCGCAACAACCCGATGACTGCCGCGGGCTTCTCTAGAGATTCGAGTACGTTCACGCACAGCGCCGTGTCGAACTGTCCGCGCCATTGAACGTAATCCTCGGGATTTTCCGGATCGAGCCGGCACACTGAGACGCTGGGGGTCCGCAGGAACCGGTTCCGAAGCGCGTGCAGATATAGCGGGTCATTTTCAGCCGCGACGTAATTCAGTTTGCGGGCCATCAGACGCCCGGTCAGATTGCCGAGCCCGGCGCCGATTTCGAGAACAGTATCGCCCAGGTGCGGACGCAGCACGCGCGTCAGCCAGCTAAGATATTGGGGCGTTCCGGTCAGGCTGTTGAGCAGGCCGCGGCCATAGGGCGCGACGTACAGATCGTCGACCACCCAGAAGTACAGAATCACGCCCAAAGCCTTCAACCCGTCCTTCCATCCGATTTTCTTACCTTCCTCGTAGGTCCGGCCGTGATAGCTGATGGGCACCTCATACACGCGCAGCTTGCGCTTGGAGGTCTTCATGGTGATCTCCGGCTCAAAGCCGAAGCGATCCGAGCGGATCGGAATGCTCTTCAGTAGATCCGTGCGAAAAACTTTGTAGCACGTCTCCATGTCGGTCACGTTCAGATTGCTGAACATGTTCGAGACCAGCGTGAGTCCCTTGTTGATCACGGAGTGCCAGAACGGCAGCACGCGCGTCTGTCCACCGGCGAGATAGCGGGACCCGAATACGGCATCCGCGTGCCCATCGAGCAGCGGGCGGAGCAGCTTCTCATACTCCGATGGATCGTACTCCAGGTCGGCGTCCTGCACCAGACAAAAATCGCCGGTCGCGTTTTGAATCGCGGTGCGGACGGCCGCACCCTTTCCCTGGTTCACCGCATGACGGATCAGGCGAATGGACGGCTCGGATTCGGCCAGGCGCTTCAGAATGTCCGACGTGCCATCGGTGGAGCAGTCGTCCACCACCACCAGTTCGCGCGTCATGTTCTCCGGCAGCCCTGCGGCGAGCACCAGGGAAAGGCTCCGCTCCACCACCGTGCGTTCGTTGTAAACCGGAATCAGAATGGACAGGAGCATGGGGAATCACTAAGTATAATTGGAAATGGCTCCAAATCCTCAAATGACAAACGCCAGTGTGGTGCTCGAAACCAGCGTGCCCGGACTGAAGCTGCGCGGCCGCGGAAAAGTACGCGATATCTACGAAGACGGCGACCGCCTGCTGATCGTCGCCACCGATCGTATCTCCGCGTTCGACTACATTCTGGCTACTGGCATCCCCGACAAGGGTCGAGTGCTGACGCAGATGACCCTGTTCTGGCTCGATTTTCTTCGCGACATGGTTCCGAATCATTTTCTGAGCTCGGACGTACCTGCGGGGCTCGAAGGGCGTGCGATGTGGGTGCGCCGGGCCCAGATGGTCGACGTGGAATGCGTCGCGCGCGGCTACATTTCTGGCTCCGGCTGGAAGGATTATCAGCGCACGGGCGCTGTCTGCGGGATTGCCCTGCCGCAAGGTCTTCGCGAAAGCGATAAGCTGCCCGAGCCGATCTTCACTCCTGCCACCAAAGCGCAGACCGGCCACGACGAGAACATTTCGTTCGAAACCATGGCGTCGATGGTGGGCGCGGATCTTTCCGCGAAGCTTCGCGACCTTACGCTCCGGATTTACCAGCGTGCCGCCGACTACGCGCGGTCGCGCGGCATCATCATTGCCGATACGAAGTTCGAATTCGGTCTCATCGACGGCCAGATCACCCTGGCGGACGAAGTCCTGACACCGGATTCCTCGCGATTCTGGCCCCTCGTCTCGTATTCGCCGGGCGGGGCGCAGCCCTCCTACGATAAGCAGTACGTCCGCGACTACCTGGAATCGATTCACTGGAATAAACAGCCTCCGGCGCCGGGTCTTCCGGATGACGTGGCTCGGCGCACCAGCGAAAAGTATAAGGAGGCCTACCGCGAGCTGACTGGAAAATCGTTGTGAATCTGCTCGACCTTCTGCTGGTCGTCATTGTCGGCGCGTCCGTCGTTACCGGATTCATGGCCGGATTCGCGCGCGTCGGAATCGGCTTTCTCGCGACGATTTGCGGGCTATTGTTCGGCTTCTGGTTCTACGGAATTCCCGCGGAGTGGTTTCATCGCCACATCAAGTCCGTCACCCTCTCGAACATGCTGGGATTCTTCCTGGTGTTTTTCGGATGCATGTTGCTCGGCTCGCTGATCGGTAAAATGCTCTCGAAACTTTTCAAATGGACCGGGCTCTCCTGGCTGGACCGGCTCCTCGGCGGCGCCTTCGGATTCGTGCGCGGCAGCCTGATTGCCGTGGCGTTCGTGGCGGTGCTGCTCGCGTTCACGCCGAAACCGTTACCGAACTGGATGGTCGATTCGACCGTGCTTCCCTATGCCATCGACGCATCGGATCTTTGCGCCGATCTCGCACCCAACGCGATCAAGGACGCCTTCCGGGAAAGCATGCACGACATCGAAAAGGTCTGGCAGGAGCAGTTGAAGAAGAAAAAGCGCAAGTCGGATCTGAAGGAAGTCGACAGTTGAACCGGCATTTGCTGATCTTTGACCTGGACGGGACCCTGATCGATTCCAAGCGCGACCTGGTGGATTCCGTCAATGCGACCCGAGTCTGGAACGGCCGTGATCCGCTGCCCGATGACGTGGTTGCCTCTTACGTCGGAAGCGGCGCTCCGGTCTTGATCCGCCGGGCGTTTCCGGACGCGAATGAATCCGACTTGGATCGGCTGCTCCGGTATTTCCTCGATTACTACCGCGAGCATATGCTCGACGCGACCACGCTCTACCCCGGCGTCGGCGAGGCGTTGGACCGGTTGCATTCCGCAAATGTTCCCATGGCGGTGCTCACCAACAAACCGGTCCGCTTCAGCATCCGTTTGATCGAAGGGCTCGGATTGGAGATGCATTTCTTCCGTGTGTACGGCGGCAACAGTTTCGAGGAGAAAAAGCCGCATCCCGTGGGAATCAACCTGCTGGTGGAAGAATCCGGCGCGGATCGCGCACGGACGGTGATGGTCGGCGACAGCGCGGTGGACGTCCGCACGGCGCGCAACGCCGGGGTCTGGGCGTGCGGCGTGAAGTGGGGATTTCAGCCGGAGACCTTCTCGTCAGAGCCGCCGGATTTCGTCATCGACGACATGCGTGCGTTGGCCGAGATGGTGCTTGCGAATCAATTCGATAGAAGCAACAGCTAAACCAATGGTTGGATTGCTAATGTTCCGTGCAAATCCCGCCGTTATATATAGATAGGAATGCATTTCCCCCGCGAGCGCGGATTCGTCCTGATCGCCATGTCGATCTCCATGCTGCTTCTGCTGGCCGTGATCGGACTGGCCTTCGACCTGGGGCGCATCTACATCGCGCGTAATGAAGCACAGGTCTTCACCGATGCCGCATCTCTGGCGGCAGCGGCAAAGCTGGACGGGACCGCCGCCGGGATCGAACGCGCGCGGAAGGAAGCGGCTCGTATTCCCATGCGATGGAATCTGGGAACCAGGGAGTTCACCGGCATCGTGGTCGAGTTCAGCAAAGATGGCTCGCTTTGGGAACAAAACCCGAAAGACACCGGGGTGAACATGGCGCGGGTTACGGAGCCGGAGAACAGCATAGAAATCACGTTTCTGCGCGCGGTCGGTGGACCGGCGTCGTTTACGGTGCCGGCGCGCTCGATTGCCGCCGCGAATCCGCCGAGGTGGATCCAATGAAGCGCGAGCGCCGAATTAAACACGAGCATGGACACGCCATGCTGGAGCTGGCCGCGTCGGCAGCAGTGATGATCGCGTTCGTCTCCGGAACGTTCCAGTTCGGGTATGGCTTTTACGTCTACAACCAGCTTCTGACCGCGGTGGGCAATGGGGGCCGGTACGCGGCGATGCGAACCTATCGCGCGCAGGAGGTCGAGAAAGGCAACCAGGCGATTCGCAACATGGTGGTTTACGGCGACGCACAGCCGGCAGAAGGCGCTCAGCCTGCGGTGGCGAATCTTACGCCCAATCAAGTCGACGTGCAGTGGATCATGAACGAATCCGGCGCACCAGCGTATGTCCGCATTTCGATCCGGGAATTCACCGTGAACGCGGTCTTCAAGTCATTCACTTTAAACGGAAAACCGTCCGTGGAGTTTCCAAGCGTCGGCCGGCTCGCGTTATCGGAGCATAAGCCATGAGACGCGGCCAGAGCTTAGTTGAAGCGACGCTGGTGCTAATGGTGTTCTTCGCGTTGCTGCTCGGCGTGGTGGATTGCGGTCAGGTCATGTTCGCTCACCAGGCGCTGGTGGAGCGCGTGCGCGAATCGGTTCGGTGGGGGACCCTGCATCCTTTCGATGGCACGGGCGATCAGATTGCAAACCTGATCCTGTACGATCGAACCGACGGAGCGTCAAACCAGGGGTTTCTGGGATTGACCCGCGCGAATGTGCAGGTACGCTACAGGCCTTCGACCGCGGAGCGGCCCGACGATGAAACGCTCAGCGTGGCCATCGTAGACTACCAGTCGCATTTCTTCTCGCCGTGGATCGCGAAGACCGTGATTAGTCCCCGGCCGGTTCTGATCAGCGCGCCAATGGCATACCGCAAGCAGTAACGGTATCCTAAATTCTTGGCGACCATAAACCCGTTCCAACCGTTCCGGTATTCGGCGAAGGCCGGCGACCCGTCCCGCCTGGTGACGCAGCCCTACGACAAGATCAGTCCCCAGATGCAGGAGCGTTACCTCGCGGCGAGCCCATACAATCTGGTGCGGGTACTCCTCGGCGAGCGGCGCGGGTCTGACACCGACTCCGACAACGTTTACACCCGTGCGGCGCGGTATCTGGACGATTGGATTCGCGACGGCATCCTCGCGCAAGACCCGTCGCCCGGACTTTACGCGTATTTCCAGGATTTCGAGGTGCCCGATTCCGGCCAACGCCTGACGCGCAAAGGATTCATCGGAATCGGGAGAATTGAGGATTATGCGGCGGGCGTGGTGTATCGGCACGAACAGACGCTGACCGGCCCTAAGAAGGACCGGCTGGAGCTTCTGCGCCACACGCGCGCTCACTTCGGGCAGATTTTCATGCTGTATCCCGATCACGAGGGCGCCGTGGACAAGATTCTGGAAGAGGGCTCCGCCGGCGCGCCCGTTATGGACGTTCTGGATGATTACGACGCCCGTCATCGCTTGTGGCCGATCACGGACGCATCCCGCATCGGGCGGATTCAGGAGCTGATGAGCTCAAAGAAGCTGCTGATCGCGGATGGGCATCATCGCTACGAAACCGCGCTGGCGTATCGCAACCAGCATCCCGGCGATCCGGCGCAGTTCGTGATGATGACCCTGGTCAACATGTATTCGCCTGGGCTTAAGATTCTGGCGACGCATCGTGTCGTGCGGAATCTGGAGAACTTTAATGCCGTTCTGTTCTTCGAAAAGGCTGTGAAGGACGGGTGGTCCGTGGCGGCGTGTGCGTCGCTCGACGTGTTGAAGACGCGCATGGCCGGGAGCGATCCGAAGCGCGTGCAGATCGGCGTTGTCTCGCTCGGCGAGACCCGGTTGATGCAGCGCCCGCGCAAAGAGGGGCAACTGGACGTGCCGATCCTGCACCGGGACGTGCTCGATCGATTGCTTGGCATCGGAGAAGAAGCCGTCCGCGACGAAAAATATATCGAGTATGTTCGCGGCATCGACGCCGCGGCGGCCGAAGTTCAAGACGGCGCGCAGGTCGCGTTTCTGCTTGAGCCGACGCCGATCGAGGACATGGCGCGCATCGCGTTTGCCGGTGGCGTCATGCCGCAGAAGTCCACGGATTTTTATCCGAAACTCCTCAGCGGCGTAGCGATTTACAAGCTATAACCTTATGGGTAAGTTAAAGGCCGCGGTCATCGGCACCGGATTCATGGGCAAGGTTCACACGGAGGCGATCCGCCGCTTGGGCAATGTCGAAGTCACGACGATCGTAGCGTCCAACCAGGCCTCGGCGGACCGTTTCGCCGCAGCCCTTGCGATTCCAAACGCCCGCGCGGACTGGCACGCTGTGATGGAAGATCCGGACGTGGACGCGGTCCATATCTGCACGCCCAACGAGTTGCACTATCCGATGGTTAAAGCGGCGCTCAATGCCGGCAAGCACGTGCTGTGCGAGAAGCCGCTGACCATGACTTCCGCGGAAGCGCGGGAGCTGGTGACGCTGGCCGACGCGAAGCACCTGGCCAACTGTACCAATCACAATCTGCGTTTTTATCCGGTGGTGCAGCAGATCCGCAGCATGATCGCGGCGGGCGAACTCGGCGAAATCCTGATCGTCAATGGAACTTATTTTCAAGACTGGCTGCTCTACGATACCGACTGGAGCTGGCGCACTTTGGCGGAATCCGGAGGAGAGCTGCGCGCGATGGGCGACATCGGCTCACATTGGATGGATATGATCCAACACCTGACCGGGTTGCGGATCACCGCGCTGTGCGCCGACTTGCAGACCTTCCACAAAACGCGGAAGCGGCCGACGGGATCTGTCGAAACGTTTACGGGAAAGAAGTCGCAGGCTGCGGATTATGACCCGGTGGCGATGACGACCGACGATTTTGGCGCCGTTTTGTTGCGCCTGGGCGATCGCGCCCGCGGATCGTTCGCGGTGAGCCAGATGTCGGCGGGGCGCAAGAATCGCTTCGCATTCGAGATCTACGGTACGAAATGCGGCGTCGCCTGGAACCAGGAGCGGCCCGACGAATTGTGGATCGGACACCGAAACACGCCGAATCAGATCATCGTGAAAGATCCGTCCCTGCTCCACGCGCACGCTGCCGGGTTCGCCGACCTGCCGGGCGGCCACAGCGAAGGATACGACGACACGTTCAAGCAGATGTTCCGGCGCTTCTACGCGCGCGTGGCGGACGCATCGGCCGCGGTCGAGTATCCGACCTTCGCGGACGGCGCCTGGGGAATGGAACTGCTCGAAAAGTCGCTGGAAAGCTCGCGATCGCGGGCGTGGGTTAGTGTTTAGGCCGCCAGCGGAGGAGTTACTCTGGCGGATGGCACGGTATTTCGCGCTAACAGCAACGCGCCCGCCGCGGCCACCCCGATCGAGATCCACTGCGTCAACGAAAGCCCCCACCAGAGGCCTTGTTCGTGGAAGCGCGTAAATTCGATGAGGAATCGGGCGATCGAGCTCAGAACCAGGTATAGTCCCATCACTTTTCCCGGCGCGTGCGGCCGGCCGAAGCGCCAATACAGGAACGCGAACAGGGCGGTTTCCGTGAACACTTCGTAGAGCTGCGATGGATGCAGCTTCACGTCGAGCGGCACTCCCGTCAGCTCCGCCGCATCCGGATTGTGGAACGTGACGGCCCACGGCAGCGAGCATTCGGTGCCCCAGCAGCACCCCGCGGCGAAACAGCCGATGCGGCCGATGGCGTGTCCGATGGCGACGCCCGGCGCGAATGCGTCGAGCGTTCGCAGCCGGGGAAGCCCCGTGTGCCGTACATAATAGTAGGCCGTGACGAAGGCCAGCACCAGCCCGCCCTGAAAAACGCCCGCGGCCTGCAACGTCGAGAGCGAGAAATATCTGACGCGGATCCGCGAGGAACACGCGCCAGCCGAAGACAATCATCAGGATCTTCGCGCCCAGCAGCCCGGCCAGCGCGCAATACACTGCCAGGTTGGTTACCAGTTCCGCGTCCAGACCGCTGCGCCGGGCAAGACGCGCCGTAATCGTAAGCCCGGCAAGGAAGCCAAGCGCAACCAGGACGCCGTAGGTCGGCAGGTAGAAACTTCCGAAATGGAATAGCTTGGGGAGCAACCTACTTTGAGCATATCAAACGCAAACGCGGCGTGACTTTTTCCGGACAACAATTTGCGAATTCTTTGCTCGGCGGGCGCGCAGCAGGCGGCACACGCATCCCTTCACACTCGCCCAGCCGTAATTCGGCAGCGTCTTTACTGCGATACAGTAGATAGGCTAGCCGCAATCCTTAGGAGGGACCATGGACAGCTTTTCGCCGGTGTTGATCCTTGTGATCATCGTCGTGCTGTATCTCATTTCCAGTATCAAAATCCTCGCCGAGTACGAACGCGGCGTCATCTTTCGGCTCGGCCGCGTGCTCGGCTCGCCGAAGGGCCCGGGTGTCATCCTGGTGTTCCGGCCGATCGACCGCATGGTGCGCACCTCGCTCCGCGTCGAAGCCATGGAAGTGCCTCCGCAGGACGTAGTCACGCGCGACAACGTCACGGTAAAGGTCAACGCGGTCATTTATTTCCGTATCGTCGACCCCTCCAAGGCTGTGATCGAAGTGACAAATTATCTCTACGCAACCTCGCAACTTGCGCAAACCACGCTACGCAGCGTGCTGGGCGAGGTCGAGCTCGACGAACTGCTCAGCCAGCGCGAAAAACTCAACTTGAAGCTCCAGACCGCGCTCGACCAGCACACCGGCCCCTGGGGTGTGAAGGTCGCCCTGGTCGAGGTGAAGCAAGTCGATTTTCCGGACCAGATGATTCGTGCCATCGCGCGCCAAGCCGAGGCCGAGCGGGAGCGCCGCGCTAAAATCATTCACGCCGAAGGTGAAGTGGCCGCCGCCGCGAACCTGGAGAAGGCCGCCGAAATCATGGCACGCCAGCCCGCGGCCATTCAGCTCCGCTATCTGCAAACGCTGGTCGAAATCGGTTCAGAAAAGAACACTACCGTCGTCTTCCCTCTTCCGATGGATATACTGACTTCAGTAGGCCAAGTTTTGAAGAAACTCGCCGGTCCGGAGCCCGGCGCATAGCTGCCCATGCCCAAAAACGAAGACGGCGAATTTGAACTGATTCTGGGGAACCGCCAGCTATTGAGCGTGTTCTTCATCGTCGTGGTGTTGCTCGGCGTATTTTTCACGATGGGTTACATCGTGGGCCGCAACTCGGGTCCGCTGGCGTCGGCGGAGGTGGTGGCTTCGCACAAGGAGACCAAGCCGTTGGTGGTCGACTCGCCTGCGCCGCGCGAGTCGCCAACGGCCACGCCCGCCGCCGGACCTCCCACGGAAACGGCGCCGCAACAGCCTACGCCGGAGCCGCCTGCCAAGCCTGCGGAGCCAGCTAAGGCCGAACCTCCTCCGAAGCACGAACCGAAAGCGGAGCGCCCGAAGCAGACACCCGTGCCGGCGCCAGTCGCCCGCGATCAGCCCACGTCCGGGCAAATGTATTTACAACTCGCCGCGACCAGCCAGCGCGAGGCCGAAATCGAAGTCGACGTTTTGCGCAAGAAGGGATTCAAAGCGATCACCGCCGAGATTCCCGAGAAACGCGGCACTTTTAGAGTTCTGGTGGGACCGTTACCCGAGGGCGCCGCAAACAAGACCAAGGCCGACCTGACCGCAGCGGGTTTCCCCGGCGACAAGGCCATCAGGCGAACGTTTTGACGGAGCTGGTTCATATCGAATTACCCCAGCCGCGTCTGCCCGAGTGGCTGCGCAAGCATCGCACGCACTTCGAGTCCGTTCACAACCTGAAAGCTGAACTGCGCAGTCTGAATCTGCACACGGTTTGTGAATCCGCCCGCTGCCCGAACATGCATGAATGTTTCGAGCGCCGCGCCGCGACGTTCATGATCCTCGGCAATCTGTGCACTCGCGGCTGCGGCTTTTGTTCGGTGCCGAAGGCCCGCCGTCCCGGCGCGCTCGATCCGGCTGAGCCCGCAAACATCGCCAGGATGGCCGCTGAGATGCACCTTCGCTACGTGGTGATCACCAGCGTCAATCGCGACGACCTGCCCGACGGCGGGTCTCGCCACTTTGCAGAAACGGTGGGCGAAGTGCGCCGCGCGCTACCCGAGGCTCGCGTGGAGGTTCTCACGCCCGATTTCTGTGGCGACGTTGAAGCCGTCGCGCGCGTGCTCGACGCCGGCCCGCACGTGTTCAATCACAATATGGAGACGGTTCCACGCCTTTACAAACGGGTCCGCCCTCAAGCCGGCTACCGCCAGTCGCTCGCACGTCCTACGGTTCGCGAAAAAGCATCGTCCGAAGTTTCTGACGAAATCCGGCCTGATGGTGGGGCTCGGAGAAACCTCCGGCGAAGTCGAGGCGCTTCTGCGCGACCTGCGCGGAGCCGGAGTCGACGTTGTGACTCTCGGCCAATATCTGCAACCCACGCGTCGCAATCTCAAGGTCGCGGAGTACGTCACGCCGGAGCGGTTCGACGCCTATCGCGACTTCGGCCTCTCGATCGGCTTTAAGATGGTGTTCAGCGGACCGCTGGTGCGCAGCTCCTATATGGCCGATCTGGTGAGCGAGCAGGCTTCTCCTTCGTGACGCTCCCGGTTCTTTCGGCGGTCTTGCTCATCCTCATTTTTCCACGCTTCAACCTGACCTGGCTGGCTCCTGTTGCGTTGACCCCGCTTCTGATCGCGTGCGCGCGCCAAGGCTCCTGGAAACGACGCTTCCTTAGCGGATGGCTCGCGGGATTCGTATTCTGGTTCGGCGTCTGCTACTGGATCCAGTTCGTTCTGGAAGTTCACGGCGGAATGGGCCGATGGGGTGGCTGGGGGACTTTCACTCTATTCTCAGTGCTGAAGGGTCTTCACATGGCGATCTTTGCGGCGCTCGCTGGATTCCTGATGCCGAAACCGTGGGCCATTCCCGCCGTCGCTGCGCTCTGGAGCGGCATCGAACGCACGCACGGACCACTCGGCTTCACGTGGCTCGAACTTGGCAACGCGGGCATCGACATGCCGGTTCCGATGCGGGTCGCTCCGTTTCTGGGTGTTTACGGCCTATCGTTTGTGTTTGCGATGCTCGGCTGCGCAGTGGCGCTGGTGGTCTTGAGACGACGCCGGGGTGAACTGGCGTGGCTGCTCGCGTTGCCACTGCTCATCCTGCTGCCCGCCGCGCCTGCGCCCGACAGAGGACCCGAACACGCGCTCCTGGTCCAGCCCAACATCGATACGGAAATGGATTGGACGCCGGGCTCTCTGGTCCGCACAGAGCGCGATCTATCGATTCTGTCGCATTCGCCCGGCACCCATCTGATTATCTGGCCCGAAGTTCCCGCTCCGTTCTACCCAAGCGACCCTTCTTTCCGCGAGTACGTATCCGGGATCGCGCGCGTGGAGCGGTCTTATTTTTTGTTCGGCGGCGTTGGATACAATCCGGCGCAGGCGCCGCTTAACTCGGCCTTTCTCATCGGCCCTGCCGGCGCGCCGGTGGCGCGATACGACAAGATCAAACTGGTTCCATTCGGCGAGTTCGTGCCCGACGTATTCTGGTGGGTCAACCGGATCACCAAAGAAGCCGGCGACTTCGTGCCCGGCAGCCGCATTGTCGAGTTCCCGGTCGGTGGTCACAAGATCGGAGCATTTATCTGTTACGAATCGGCTTTTCCAGATTTAGTTCGCGAATTTGTCCGCGGCGGCGCCGAAGTGCTCGTCAATTTGTCCAACGACGGATATTTCGGCCACTCCGCCGCGCGCGAGCAGCATTTGTCGCTGGTCCGAATGCGAGCCGCTGAGAACCGCCGCTGGATTCTCCGCGCAACCAACGACGGCATCACCGCGACCATAGACCCGGCGGGCCGCAGTGTGTATCACGCCCCTCCCTATCAGGAGCTCGCTAACGAAGTGACTTACCGTTATCTCTCAGGCGTCACGCCCTACACACGTTATGGCGATTGGTTCGCTTGGGTCTGCCTCGTGGGCGGTGTGCTTGCAGCTTTGCTTTCTATCCGTGCCGGATCACCAGCACATCGCCGTCCTTGACAATGTACTCCTTACCTTCCAACCGCAACAGGCCCTTCTCTTTGACTCCGTTGTATCCGTCGTGGTCGATCAGCGCTTTCCAGTTCACCACCTCGGCGCGAATGAACTTCTTCTCGAAATCGCTGTGGATCGCTCCGGCGGCTTTCTGCGCGGTGCTGTGCATGGGGATGGTCCAGGCGCGAACTTCGGTCTCGCCCGCCGTTAGAAACGACATCAGCCCCAGCAGCGCGTAGGTCGCCGCGATCAGACGCTCCAGACCGGATTCCTTCAACCCGTAGCTCGCCAGATACTCGCGCGCTTCATCGGGGGACAGCTCGGCCAGCTCTGCTTCGATTTTTCCGCAGATCGCGGTCACCGCCGTGCCCGCGCGCCCGTGGAACGGACCGTTTCGATACTGCTCCTCGATCTCATGCAGTCGCCCGGCATCGGCCTCGCCCAGATTCAGCACGCACAGCATCGGTTTCTGCGACAGAAACTGGAAGCCGCGGATGCGCTTTTCGTCTTCGTCACTGAACTCGAGTCCCCGCAGCGCGCGATTCGCCTCCAGCTCGACCTTCAGCCGCTCCAGCAGCGCGAATTCCTTGTCGAACTCCGGATTCTTGATCTTCTTGCGATCCTTGTCGACCCGCTCCATGCGCTTCTCGACCACCACCAGGTCGCTGAGGATCAACTCCATCTCGACGTCCTCGAAATCGCGCATCGGATCGACAGAACCCTTCTCATGCGGAACCGTATCGCTTTCAAACACACGCAGGACGTGCGCCATGGCGTCGACCACGCGCAGACTCGCCAGGTAACTCGGATCGCGCAAAGCTTCCTTGGAAACGGCGGGGAAGTCAAGGTACTCGACGGTGGCGTGCGTAATCTTCGGCGGCTGGAATATTTTCGCCAGCGCTTCAAGGCGAGCGTCCGGAACCTTGGTGACTCCGACGCGAGCCTCCAGCGTACCCACTCGCGCAGCTTCATGCACGCCGGTCAGGATCGTAAACAGACTTGTCTTGCCCACCATCGGCAGGCCCACGATTGCAGTTTTCATTTGTGTTTTTGGAACTACAGTGGAACGTCCACCAGCGTGAGGATCTCGCCCAGGATTTTTTCGGCCACTTCCGCCGACCTCTGCGCGATCGCGATGCGCGTGTTCACCATGACGCGATGCGCGAAACACCGGCGCCACCAGCCGCTTCACGTCGTCCGGCGTGACGTAATCCCGCCCCTCCACCGCGGCCAAGCGCCTGCGTCGCGCGATACAGCGCCTGCGCGCCACGCGGGCTCACGCCCATCGACAGCGATTCGTGCTTGCGCGTCTGCTCGACGATCGCGAGCATATAATCGACCAGCGCGTCATCCACTGCGACGCGTTGCACCGATTCCTGCAACGCGATCAGCTCGTCTCCGGAAATCACGGCGTGGACGGCGTCGGTTGCGGTCGGCGAGGCTTGGCGCACGATCTCGCGCTCCGCGGCGTGATCCGGATAGCCGATGCGAATGCGCATCAGGAACCGGTCTAGCTGCGATTCTGGCAGCGGATAGGTGCCGTGATGCTCCACCGGATTCTGCGTCGCGATCACCATGAACGGCTGCGCCAGCGGCCAGGAACGGCCGTCGATGGTCACCTGCAATTCGTTCATCGCCTCGAGCAGCGCCGATTGCGTCTTGGGCGTCGCGCGGTTGATTTCGTCGGCCAGCAGGAAGTTGGTGAAGATGGGACCCTGCTTGAACTCGAACTCCTGGCTGTGCGCGTTGTAAATGGTCACGCCCAGCACGTCGCTCGGCAGCATGTCGGAGGTGAACTGAAGCCGATGGAAGCTGGAGCGCACGGCGCGCGCCATGCGCGTGCGCAAGCGTGGTCTTGCCCACGCCGGGAACGTCTTCAATCAGCAGGTGGCCGCGCGCCAGCAGACACGCCAGCGACAGACGCAGCACTTCCGCCTTGCCGCGAATCGCTTCGCCCAACGCCGATTCGATTTCGGATAACCTGGAGAGCGAAACTGGCGGGCTGTATACGGAGTCCCGCTGGACCATTACTGTCATGATAACGAAAAAACAGGCATCGAAAATATTGATTCTTCTCGGCCGCGGTTCTGACGGCCGCGGCGCAAACGCACCCGTCACAGGAAGCCGAGATCCGGTCGATTCTTTCCCGCCAGCAGGCGGCCTGGAATCTGGGCGAGACGGAAGCGTTCCTACAAGGGTACGCGTCGAACACTACGTTCGTCGGCGACAAGATTACGCGCGGCCTGGAGGAGGTTCGCGTGCGCTACCAGACCCACTACCCCACTCGCGCGTCGATGGGACGCCTGACGTTTTCAGATATCGAGGTCCACATGATGGGCGCCGATTACGCCTACGTGATCGGACGCTGGCGTCTGGAGCGGACCGCGGAAGGCGGCGGCGATACGGGCGGTATCTACAGTCTGGTGTTTCAAAGAACCGCAAAGGGCTGGAAGATCATCCTCGATCACACGACTTAACACAAAAAGAAAAGGGACCGATTTCTCGGCCCCTTTCATTGCGGAAGATACAGCTAAGTTTAGAAGCGGAGCCGCAGCCCGAACTCCATCCAGCGCGCCGATATTCCGTTGCCGCTGGCGTATTGACCCGTCACCACGCCAAACGAGGACGTTCGACTGAATGCTCGCGCTCGGATTTGCCGGCACGAAGTGATTCAGCGCGTTCACCGACTGAATGATGAGCGTAGCGCCGACGCGCTCCGTGACCCGGACGTCCTTCGAGACGGTCCCGTCCAGGTTCCAGTACGGGAAGCCTCGAATGACGCCTGCGCCGCCGGACTGTCCATCCAGACCCAAAACAAAGGGCCGGAATTCGGAAGCAACCACCGCCGGGTTGTTGAACAGGTTGATCCCCGAACCGCCCTTGGCGGGATTGCCGGACGATCCAGGACCTGTCGTAACGCCGTTCAGGAAGTTGTAATAGCCTTCCCCTGCGTAGCCGCCGGTAAACGGCGCGGCTCCCGCTGCCTGTGAATACTGCTCGGTCTGATCCGCGGTCATGCCGGAGCAAGTGTTGGAGGCGTCGCAGTTAACGCGTACTGGCAGGCCCGAACGCGCCGTGAACAGCGGGGACACCGTCCAGCCGCCCAGCACGTGTCCCAGCAGGCCCTTCTGGTTCTTAAAGAAAGGCACCTGGTAGAACGACACGAAGTTATAGGTGAACTTGACGTCGAAGGGCTGCACGCCGTATGTACCGAAATTATTGAAATCGAAAGGATTCGGTACCGTGATGGAACTGCTCGCCTGGACTACGCTCCCGGTCCCCAGAGCGCGGCCCCAGGTGAAGTTCTGCTGGGTGGTCCATCCGTGCCAGTTGGTGGTCTTGAAGGTGGTAAACAACGCGTTGTAGCTCCCGTGCCCGTAGGAGTTGATGTAGTCGAAGGAGCCCGCAAGCTGTGCGTTCAGGCCCGTTCCCTGGACTTGGTTGAGCAGCGTCCGGCCCAGAACAAAGCTGGAGGACTTGCCCATATCAGTCCACAGGCTATAGACGTTCGTTGTAGCAATGTTCGACCCTTCGGCGGCCACGACAGCGGCAGTGCAGCTGGCAGCCGCGGCGCAATATGGCGACTTCGCTCCGCCCATAGCCGCCTCAAAGAACGGTTGAGGGGTCACGGCGGCCGAGTTCTTGTTGCAGGTAGCCGTAGAGCTCGCACCTTGCAGTCCGCAATACTCCGTGTAGACGGCAGCGTAGGCTTGCGCGAAGCTCTGCCCACCCAGCGTAGTCATCGTCGGCAGCGCATCGATGTTGACCTCCTGGAATTCATTGCTGATCTTGCGGCCGATATAGCCGACTTCCAGGAACAGCTTCGAAGAGAACGACCGCTGGACCGTGAGAGTGAATTCGTCGGAATGATTCGGCCTCAGATTCGGATCGAGCTGCGATCCGTCGGCGGCCGCGGCATTCAGGATTCCGTTCTGGACCGAACCGGGGACGAACGGCTGCGGAAACGTCTGAGTTACCGAAGGCAGCGGCGCATTCAAGCCGTCCACGCCGACGCGGAACGCCGTGGCAAGCGTCGCGCCGCCAGGCCCGGCGCAGGTTCCCGTGATAGTCGGGCCGACGCACGCCACAGCCTGGAGCAAGCCGGGGCCGAGCAGCGGCACCAGCATGAGGTCCACGCCGTTCAGCCGGCCGTAAATGCGGCCGTACCCGCCGCGGATAACCGTATTGTTATCGCCCGAATACTTTGGCCATGAAACCGTCGCTGAAGTTCGGATTCCAGGCCAGCGATGCGTGCGGGCTGAATCCGCCATAGAACGGAGTGTAAGGATACTTGTTCTGGCCGCCCGCTGCGTTCCCGATGAGATCGAAGCCGATTTGAGGCTGGTAAACCGATCCCGCCAGCGCCGCTGTCTCCTTTTGAGTCAGATAAGACTTGAGGCCGATCGGATTCCCGGCGGCATCCACCATTTCCACCTGCTTGCCGTTGAGTTCATACGGCGGCATCGAGAGATCGTAGGTGAGGCCGTAGCTGATCGTTACATGCGGCTTCACGTGCCAGGTGTCGCTGATAAACAAGTTGTAGCTGGGAATAATGCTGTCGTCGAACCCCGCTTCGCCCGGCGGATTCAGGGTCAGGGCCTGGCCGCTGCGCGTATACATTACCTGAGTCTGAGTCACCGTTCCGGTCACCTGATCGAACAGGACTTGGTAGTTCGCGAGGTCGGCCGACGCCGCACCCGCCGGCAGGGTATAGGCAGAACTGCTGATGCCGGTGCCCAAAGTAGTGCTGCCCGTGATATAGGCGGCCGAGGTGTCGATTCCCACTCCGTTGTCGTTGCGCCCGTGGATATCGTGGTTGCGCTGGTAGGTGCCGCCGTACTGGAACAGGTGATTCCCGTGCAGTTGGTTCAGGCTGTCATTCAGGAAGTAATCATGACCGCGCCAGTACCGCTGGCGAGCGTCCTGCGAATCGACATTATAGGGTAGCAGCGCGTTCGCCGACTCACCGCCGGGCTCGATCACGCCGCCTAGTCCGGCAACCTGCGGCGGACCGGCCTGCGTCTGCCAATTCCAGTAGTTGCGCAGATAGCTGAAGTGTATGTCGTTGGTAATATTGGCGCTGATGGTCGTCGAGAGACCCGTAACCCAATAGCCCGGTTTCTGCGGACGAATTCCATAAGCGGTGTACTGTCCCGCGGTCGAGCCCGGGAGCAGACCGCCCATGTCTGTTTGTACACTCACCAGTTGGTTGAAATCGTAATACCGGTAGCTGACGAAGAACCTGTTCTTGTCGCCGAAGTCATGGTCGATTTTGCCCACAATGAACTTCGAGTTCTGCGGGATCGACAGAGGGGCGAGATACCCGCCCGAGTTGGCCCCCGGTCCGTATCCGTCCCCCGGAGTGCCGGTTGTGTAAGAGGGATCGTTGGGCAGCGGCATGGTGGCCCAGATCTTCTGCATCAAGGGGTTCACGCCGAGCCCGCGAGGATCGCACGACGACGTCGCGCCGCACCCGGGATAGGTCACGCCGTTCACCGTAACGGGAGCCGTATTGATGTTGTACCCCGTGAGAACGCCAGCCGAGTTCGGCATCGTGATGATGCCATCCCGGTATGCCGCCGAGGGACTTGCTCGCTCGAACGCTTGGTTGTTCGGGAAAGCCATGGCTTCATAGTTGGAGAAGAAAAACCACTTCCCGCCCAGGAAGGCCTTGGGGAATATGGGACCGCCAAGCGCTCCGCCGTAACGATTGCGATGCGCGGACGGAAGCGGGGTGTCCGCGGTGTGAGTCTGCGCGTCGGGCGTATGATTGTTCTTCCACGTATTCGCCGCGCCCACGTCCGTGCTGAAATAATATTCGTACGCGGCGCCGTGGAACGTGTTGGTTCCGCGCTTGGTAACCATCTGGACCTGGCTGCCGGCCGCGGAGCCGAAGTCCGCGCCTTGGCCGAGCGTGCCGACCTTGAACTCTTCGATGCTCTCCACCGGAGTCGGAATCACGCCCGTCGGCGTGCCGCCGGTCCCGGCCGTGCCCGCATAGCCATTGCCGGGAGTATAGGTAGCGTTGCCGCCGGCCATATCGTCGCTGTTATTGCCGCCGTCAAGCTGGAACTTGTTCTGGTCCGTCGCAGCGCCGGCCACGTTGCCGTCGAGCGAGACGCCGACTTGCAGCACCGCCAGATACGACGCGTCGCGCGCCAGGTTCGGCAACAAATTCAGAGACTCGTTCCTGATCGTGCTCCCGACCGTCGCGTTCAAGGTCTGAAGTTCCGCGCCTGCCGTAGCCTGCACCTCGACGGTGGTCGTGGTGGCGCCAATCCCCAGCGGGACGTTGAGCGTCAGCACCTGCCCCACTTCAACGTGCTGGTTCGAAAACTTCGCGGCGGTGAACCCCTGCTTCGAGACGGTGATATCGTAATCGCCCGGCGGAACGTTGGGGACCGTGTATCGTCCCACTTCGTTCGTCACCGTGCCGCGGGTACTGTTCGTCGCCGGGTCTACGATCTTGATGTCGGCTCCCGCGATGACCGCGTTCTGCTGATCGGTGACCTGCCCTGTGATAGTGCCCGCCGCTTGCGCCATAGCTGGAGTCGCGCTCACACTGAGTAGCATCCCCACGCACAGCACCATGACGATCGCCGACAAAATCGAAGCAATACCCGCATGATTGAGCTTAGAGCCCGATCTCATGGAACCTACCTCCCTGGAATTCACGTTATTTTGCGTTGTCCAACAACAGACCGACCCAACCCCTGGCCGATTTCCAAACAAAAGTCCGTTTCGTCGATTCTATGGCCGGACAGCTTACCGTGTCAAGAAGTATTTCACTATTATGAGTTTGCAGTGTTTTTTTCCTGAAACTGGAAGCCTCAAAACAGCTGAATCCGGGAAATGGAAGCGCTAAGAGTTTGTTTCTTTCCAAACCAACTCGGAATTGCTTCAAGCTACCCACGATTGCGGGTATAGGAGACAGAGAGTCCCAGGACCAGCCTACTGCGCAATCAGCTCCCGCCGCGCACCGATGTGGCGCAGACAGCGGTCGACCCATTGCTTGGTCAGCTTCTCCTGCACCCCATTCTGGGAGAGGCGCGTCCGCAGATTCCCCCAGTCGACCGAGTCGAGCGACTGGTCCTGATTGAAGCAGGAAAAGACGACGGTCTCTTCCCCGGTCACCGGGTCTTTATGCAGTTGCAGACACTGAGCGCAAATCTCCTTCATCATGCACTGCATCGGCGAGTTGATACTGCCGATCGCCTTATGATTCGGATTCAGATACGGGGCCAGCGTGGTGTGCCGCGCACGCGCCACCGCACCCATCATGGCGTCCGAGCCGATCGCCACCACGCGGTCGACCGAATGGAGGGGGATCTCCGGCTCTTCCTCAGTATCCAGGGAAATCCCGCGCAGGTCGCCGCGGCCGTACGCAGCGATGGCTTCGACGATGTTTCCGACGAAGGCTTTGTCCTGCACGCGACTTGGCGTAAATCCCGGAGCTTCGTCACAGCACCATATCACCACGTCGGCCGCTTTTTCGATCTCTTCGACTTTATAGCGATCGATGATCTTCTTGTACCCGGCAAAATAAATCGTGCGAGAACCGCTGGCGCGAAGCTCTTGGCCAATGGAGAACAACACCGCGTTGCCCAACCCGCCGCCCACCAGCAGCACGGTTTCCTTGGATGGAGTCTCGGTCGGCGTTCCCGTGGGGCCCATCAGAATCACAGGCTCACCCGGCTGAAGCAGCGCGCACAAATCCGACGACCCGCCCATTTCGAGGACGATGGTCGAAAGCAGTCCGGCCTGCCGGTCCACCGAAGCGCCGGTCAGCGCCAAGCCTTCCATCGCTAAAGATGTCCCGTTCGCGCGCGGTGCCAGCGTTTCGTAGTTTTGCAGCCGATAAAACTGGCCCGGCCGGAACGCACGCGCGGCCAAGGGGGCTTTCACCACCACTTCGACAATCGTGGGCGTCAGCCGGATCACTTCGTGGACCACGGCTCGCAAGTCGCCGTTCAAAGCGGCAAGGTTAGCTTCCGTAGGCGGCCGCCGAGCCAGGATTCGCGACACCACCGGATACCCCTGTTTTGCACTAGCCATCGCCTTGACGACGTTGCCCGCGTAGGACGGATGCAGATCCCCAAAGAAGCTGATGCCGCGGCCGTCTTTTCGAAGCGACATCAGAACGCGCGCCGCCGCAGGCTTCGCCACGCGTTCCGGTTTCACTGGCTGGCCGTGTTCGTCCACTGCCTGGAACCATTTACCGTCCAGGAAAACGTTGTGCGGATCTTCGCGGCCGAGCACTGTATTCGGCTGCGTACCGGCCGCCACCAGGATCGCTTTTGCCGGAATGCGTACCGGCTCGCCCGCAGAATTCTTCAGGTGTAGCGCCGCGGCGTGCCCGTATTTGTCGACTTCGACCGATTCGGGCGTCAGGCTCTCCGCGAATCGAATCCCCTCTTGGAGCGCCAGGGCGACTTCTTCGTGGTTCAGCGTATAGCTGGGGGAATCGATCATCCGGCGCCGGTACGCGATGGTGACGCCGCCCCAGGAGTCCAGCAGTTTTATCAGATGCGGCTTGCGTTCCCCGGCCGCCGCGGAGGCTCTCTCGGCGCGGATAGCCCGGGCGTGCGCCAGAAATTCATCAGCGGTTTCGTTTTCTTCCGGCGCTCCAATTCGCTCTGACATCGTGTTTCTCTGCCGCCAGCGCTTCGTATCGCGCCAGGAATTTTTCGACCTGTACGACGTAATAGGCCAGACGATTCTGTCGCCGTATCGATCGCGGTCAGGCCTCCGCCGATCACCACCACCGGCATGCGCAGTTGCAGATTCGCGACCGAACTGGCTTTCGCCGCGCCAGTCAACTGGAGCGCCATCAGAAAATCCGACGCCTGACGGACGCCGCGAGCCAGTCCGTTCTTCATCGGAATCACCGTCGGGCGTCCGGCGCCCGCGCACAGCGCCACGTGATCGAAGCCGAGGTCGAAGGCGCTGTCCACCGTTAACGTGCCGCCGAAGCGGACACCGCCGAACATCGAAAACTGCGAGCGGCGCTCCAGCAGCAGGCGGATGATTTTCAAGAAATTCTTGTTCCAGCGGACCGTGATGCCGTACTCGGCCACCCCCCCGAATCCCGCCATCACGCGGTCGTCAAGCGATTCGTACAGATCGTTCGCGTCGCGAATCGGCCGGAACGGCACGCGTTCGCCTAGCGGAGTCACACCCGAAACACCTTCATCCAGAGGTTCGATTTTTAGGCCGTCGACGGCGACTACTGTGTGTCCGTCGTTCATCAGGTGATGCGAAAGCGTGAACCCCGCAGGCCCCAGGCCGACGACAAGCACCTTGTAGCCCGAGGCCGGTTTTGGCGCCGGACGCCGGAAGTGGAGCGGGTTCCAACGCGTCAATAGACTGTAGATCTCGAATCCCCAGGGCAGTTCCAGAACATCCTTGAGCGTCCGTGTTTCCACCTGCGGAATATCCACCGGCTCCTGCTTCTGGAAAATGCAAGACTTCATGCAGTCGTTGCAGATGCGATGTCCGGTGCCCGCGGCCATGGGATTGTCAATGGTGACGATCGCCAGCGCGCCAATGGAATTGCCGCGCTGCTTGATCACATTCATTTCCGATATTTTCTCTTCTAGCGGGCACCCGGCCAGCGTGATACCGAACGGGCTCAGCTTGAACGCGCCGTTTTTCTCCTTGAGACCAGTGGAGCAGGAATCCTTGCCTTGGTTGTGGCACTTAATGCAGTAGTGGGCCTGATCGAGCGCCGCCGTCAGATCCATGCCAGCATCGGTGAGCTTGAACCCTTCACGATGGCGCAGCCGGTCCTCGGGAAGCGCCAGACGAGCGATCCCGTCAACGTTAACGGTTTCTACTGGAATCAGGTGGTTTACGTCGACCTTGTGTGGAACGCGGAACAGCACTTCGTGATGATGTTTGGCCCGGCCGGCCGGAGACAGCGCGGCCCAAGCTGCATATCGTTGCGCCACTGAGAGTTGCGCCGAATGCCTGGTCTCGTTGTCCAACCATCGTGAAACGTGCGCGATGAAGCTCCGCTCAGTGACTTGTTCATTGAAGAACTCGGCCAGTTCGGTGCCGAGGGCCGGGCCATCCAGCGCCGCAGCCTGCTCCGCAGTCACGCCGCTGATCGCTTTTTTTTGAATGAATCTCCGTTTCAGCGCATACAGCGGTTCTAGGGCGCTGTGCTTCGCCTGCAAGTCGCGAACTTCCGCGGTGACCCGGAACAGATCGGCAACAAAATCTTCGACGTGGGGAGCCAGGGCAACGATCAGATCGGCGGTCGCCTTGCGGTCCGGCGGATTCGCCCTGGCGTCCATCAAACGGTTGAACAGACCGGCATCCCCGGCCTTGAGCTGTTCGGCAAAGCACGCGTCCAGGCGCGTCAGGCCGTCGCGGCGGTAGAGGTCGTCGAAAGAAAAACCCCAGTTTAGGTTCAGCACGGTATCCATTAGATGCGCTATAGGGTTAAGAAGAACGCCCAAAGCTCAAAGAAGAACGAGCAACTAGTCGTAAATGCAATTATAACAAGCGGCTCTGCTACATTAACAATTCGTCCCCAATTTGATCAAACCTTCATGCACTCTTTTTCTCACGCAATGATCATCGGAGCGGGGCCCGCTGGCTTGACAGCCGCCTACCTCCTGGCCAGACAAGGACTACCGGTGACCGTTCTGGAGGCCGATCCGGCCTACGTCGGAGGCATATCGCGGACCGTCCAATATCGTGGATTTCATTTCGACATCGGCGGCCACCGGTTCTTTTCGAAGTCGAAGGAAGTCGAGGATTTCTGGACCGAAATCCTGGGCGACGACCTGCTCGACGCGCCCGCGCTCCTCGCGGATTTACTATAACGGGAAATTTTTCAGCTACCCACTGAAGGCGCTCGAGGTCCTTCGCAAACTTGGAATCATCGAATCGACCCACTGCGTGCTGTCGTATGCAGGGCCAGGCTCGCGCCTCACCAGAGCCGAAGTCGTTCGAGGACTGGGTGACCAATCAGTTCGGACAGGCGCCTGTTCAGCATTTTCTTTCAAGACCTACACCGAGAAGGTGTGGGGCATGAACTGCAAAGAGATCTCCGCCGATTGGGCGGCGCAGAGAATCAAAGGGCTGTCGCTCGCCGCGCGATCAGGAACGCGGTTTTTCCACCACGCGTGCCCAAGGATCGTTCCCAGGTCATCAAGACTCTGATCGACACGTTCCGTTATCCGCGACGAGGTCCCGGAATGATGTGGGAACGCTGCGCGGCGGAGGTCCGGGAAATGGGCGGAAAAGTCGTCATGGGCCGACGCGTGACCGGCTGCCGTTACGACTGACGCAAACCGCACCTGGACCGTCACGGTCACGGACCCGGATGGCAAAACAGAAAAATTTTCGAGCGAGCACGTGATCTCTTCCATGCCCATCCGCGAGCTCGGCGCGATCGTGGAACCGGCGTTCTCGGATGCCGCCCGCACAGCTTCCCAGTCCCTGCGATATCGCGATTTCGTCACCGTCGGCCTGATTCTCGAAGACCGGAATCTGTTCGCCGACAACTGGATCTACATCCACGACCCCAAGGTGAAGGTCGGGCGCATTCAGAATTACAAATCCTGGTCGCCCGAAATGGTCCCCGATCCGAAATATTGCTGCTACGGCCTTGAGTATTTCTGTTTCGAAGGCGACCAGACCTGGAACATGCCCGACGCGGAACTGATCGACCTGGCCAAGCGCGAATTGGAGAAAATCGGCTTGTGTTCCGCCGGTCAGGTCACGGATGGCTGCGTGATCCGGCAGTCGAAGGCGTATCCGGTCTACGACGACGATTACTCCAAGCACGTCGCGGTGGTTCGGGACGAGATCGAATCGCGCTTCCCCGGCCTGCACCTGGTGGGCCGCAACGGGATGCACAAGTACAACAACCAGGATCACGCCATGATGACGGCGATGCTGACGGCGCGCAACATCATCGCAGGCCGCCGCCAGTACGACGTCTGGCAAGTGAATCAGGACGCCGAGTATCACGAATCCGGCGCCGCAGGCGGATTAAGAATGGTCCCGACGCGCGTCCGTTAGCAGCATTACGTGCCGTGCCTATAATGGCCATCCGCAAGTCTAAAATGAACCGCGACCGCAGGGAGCGGTTAATCTCCCGCCGTGAGAAGGAACCCAACTAGCTGGAGCACTGGGACGGCACATTAGCGGACCGTTAGCCGCTGATCCACGACCATAATCCGAGGACCCGTTTCCGCTTCGCCGCACTGCGGCAGCGCGCGCCCGGCGTAATAATTCAACCCGTATTCCCAATCGCGCCGGACGTTTTCCAGGCACGCTCCCGACCGGATGACTCGCGCGCCAGAACGCGCGCACGGAAACGCGCTCGTCCAGGATCGGATACGTTTTCGTTTTCAAATAAGCGACACCCGAAGACGACGCTCAGCCCCGCGGCGATCATCGCCAGATTCGATCTTTCCCGCCACGCGAGCCACCACACCAGCGCGGCCGGCAGTATGAAGGATAACCCGGGTCCGAACACGAACGGAGCTTTTCTGACGCCGGACAGCAGCGCTTCGGGCAGGGCCGCGGCGATCGCTGGAAGAGCGCCCAGCATCATCACGCTTGCCAGCAGCCACCAACGAGCCGTTGCGCCGGCTTTGTCGACGGCCACGGCCAGCACGATCGCCAGCGGAGGCATCATCGGCAGCGCGTAGCCGGGCAGTTTGTTTTTCGCGACGGAAAAGAACAGGAAGGTGTACGTCAGCCAAGCCACCAGGAAGCGGACTCGTACGTCGTCGTAACGTCTTTCGCCGCAGCAGCAGCCCGGCGAGCGGGCTCCACGGAAACAAGCCGCCAAGAATCACCGGCAGGTAAAACCAAAACGGTTGCACGTGCTGCAAGGAGGACGAAAAGAAGCGCAGGAGCTGCTGCTTCCAAACGTAGTCCTGCCAGAAACCCGAGCCGTTTCGCATCCAACAGAGCAGATGCCATGGCGCCGCTACGGCGATGCAGCCGGCGAGGGTGGTCCAGCCTTTTCCCGCGCTCGACCAGGAACATCGGCAGAAACAGCACCACCGGCACGAAACCCTTGCCGAGAATCGCCAGACCGAGCAATGCGCCTGAGACATAGCCCTGTCGACGCCGTGTATCGAAGATGGCGATGAGCATCGCCGCGGCGAAGGTCGCGGCCATCGGAAGGTCGGTAACGGCCACGAAACTGTAGGCGAGCCACCCGGCGCTGGTGGCCAGAATGGTGGTGGCAGCGATCGCGGTGCGAAAGGAAAATTCGTGCAGAATCAGATTGAAAAAGAAAATCAGAAACGCAACGCTCAACAATGCCACAGGCAATCTGGCTGCCCATTCATCGGGAAGGTGCAAGAAGCGCCCTGCCGCGATCATCCAAAACAGCAGCGGAGGCTTTTCAAACCACGGCTTTCCGTCCAGGCGCGGAGTGACGAAATCATGCGAACGCGCCATTTCGCGGCCGACGGAGGCATAGCGCGGCTCGTCCGGAAGGAGCAATCCGACGCCGCCGAGGTCGAGCAGATACAGGACCAGTAGAGGAAAGATCAGCCAGCTTCGCGACAAGTCTTCAGTATAATGTTGCGCAGGGAGAGTGTTCGGAATGAAGGCCGTCGTGTTTGCGCTGGCGATTTTTTCCGCGGCCTTGCGCGCACAGATTCCCTGCCCCTGCGATCCGAAGCAGCCCGAAACTCTGAAAGAACGGCCGTGCTCGCTGTGCGCTGAAGTGGAAAAGCAGCCGCTGACCGTGCTGGTAGTCTTCACGAAGGACAGCAGCCCCGAGGAAACCGGATCGATGGCTGGCGCTGCCGCGGTCACATTCGCCGGGAATGCATCAAATGGCGGCTCTGTCGGCCGAGGAGCGCGCCGAATTGTGGCGCAGCGCGATCGCCAAGGGAAAAGAGTTGTGGGGAGACCACTGGGGCGTGGCCTACAACGCAGAAAAACTGCATACGCAGTGTCACGTGCACGTGCACATCGGGAAGCTGATCGACGGCGTCGAGTGGGGCGATTTCAAGATGGTGAACGGACCGGACGAAATTCCGCTGCCCGGAGCCGACGGGCTGTGGATCCATCCTGTAGACGGCAAACTGCACGTGCACATCGGCGAACAAGTGACGGAAAATGTGTTGTTGCGATGATCACACTGGCGACGTCGGAAAATTCGACGATTCAACTTCACTCTACCGATAACGTCGCCATCGCGCGCGTCCCAGTCGGCGAAGGAATGACGGTGCGCGGAGTGCGGACTCGCTCGGCGATTCCGGCGGGTCATAAGGTCGCACTTGCGGACGATCGCGGCGGGCGACAATATTGTTCGCTACGGCCAGTTCATCGGCCGGGCGAAGATGCGAATCCAAGCGGGAGATCACGTCCACACTCACAACGTCGCGTTTGAAGAGCTGACACTCGCGTACGAGTTTCCGATGAGCGGAGATTCCGATCCCGCCGGCATCCGCGGACGCGCCTTCCTTTCTCGGCTACGCGCGCGCCGACGGACGCGCGGGGACACGAAATTATATCGCCATCGCCGCGGCCAGCAACTGCGCGGCGCACACGGCGCAAGCTGATTGCGGATAGCTATCGCGCCGAAACGCTGCCGGAGAACGTGGATGGGGTGGTTGCGTTTCCGCATAGCGAAGGCTGCGGCCACACCATCGGTCCCGATACGGTCCAGTTGCAGCGAACGCTGGCCGGAGTGATGGATCATCCAAATGTTTCCTCGGGGCTGATTCTTGGACTGGGATGCGAGGTCAATCAGATCAGTCATTACAAGATGATCGGCATGACGCTTACAGTCAAGCGGCGGCACGCGAGCGACGGTCGAGGCTGCGCGGCGCGAAGTGTCGCGGATGATTGAGCGCGCAGCTTCGGAAAGGCGAACGCGGATGCCGGCCTCGAAGATCGTGCTGGGATTGAATTGCGGCGGGTCGGATTCGTTCTCCGGAATTACGTCAAATCCGGCGCTAGGCGTTTGCTCCGATCTTCTGGCGCAGGCGGGCGGGTCGGCAGTGCTCGCGGAAACGACGGAAATCTTTGGCGCCGAACATCTGCTGGTCCGGCGGGCTCGAAATCGCGAGGTGGCTGAGAAGTTATTGGGTTTCGTGAAGGCGTACAAGAAGTATCTGACGGGATTCGGCGGCAGTTTTGACGACAACCCTTCACCGGGGAACAAGGAAGGCGGGCTCACCAATATTCTTGAAAAATCCCTGGGCGCAGTCGCGAAAGCGGGCACCTCGCCGCTGAACGACGCCGTGGATTATGCCGAGAAGGTCACTACACCCGGATTCGTCTTCATGAATACGCCGGGCTACGATCCGGTTTCGCTCACCGGTCTCGGCCGCGGGAGGCGCGAATGTGATCGCGTTCACCACCGGTCGCGGTAGCGCCATCGGATTCCCCACCATTCCGGTGATCAAGATTGCCAGCAACTCGAATACATTCGGCCGGATGCGCGACAATATGGACCTGAACGCCGGCCGGATTGCCGACGGCGAGGCGACCGTGGCCGACGTCGGCCGCGAGATTTTCGAATTGCTCCTTCAAGTGGCGTCGGGCCAACGGACGGCCAGCGAACGCCTGGGACATCACGAGTTCGTTCCTTGGCGCATCGGACCGGTTCTATAATACGCGTGCTTTAATAGAGGTTACGACCCATGAAAACTGCAACCATTCTACTGGCCAGTCTTTCGGTATTCGCACAGACGAAACCGCCCGCTGAAAAATCCGCTTTCGACAAGGCGACCATTGAAGCCTATCTGCGCAACGTCGAGCTGTTTCTTCCCGTGGTGACGGCCAAGGTGGACGACGCCACGCCGTCGAAGGACCTGCCCGGCTTCTTCGACGTGACGGTGCACTGGTCGGCCAACGGCTTCACCAAAGACGAACTGGTTTACGTTTCCAAAGACGGCCACCAGGTACTCCGCGGAGACGTTTACGACATCAACAAGAATCCGTTCCAGGGAAACCTCGACAAGCTGAAGACGGAGAACCAGCCTAGCTTCGGCGCGCCCAACGCAGCGGTGACGCTGGTGGTGTTCAGCGACTTCCAGTGTCCCGTGTGCAAAGAGGAAGCGCAGGTTTTGCGTCAGAACGTGGCGACGACCTTTAAAGATAAGGTGCACGTGTACTTCAAGGATTATCCGCTCGAGTCGTTGCATCCCTGGGCGAAGCCGGCGGCCATCGCGGGGCGCTGCGTGTTCAAGCAGAATCCCGGCGTCGTTCTGGGATTACTTCGACTGGGCCTACGAAAATCAGGGCGCGATCGGACTCGACAATTTCAACAGCAAGTTCCAAAGCTTCTCGACCGAAAAGGGTCTGGACGGCATGCAGCTCGGCCGCTGTATTGAGAACAAGACGGCCGAGGCCGAAGTAAATCACGAGCAGGACGAGGGTCGGGCGCTCAAAGTGGAGGCCACGCCCACGATGTTCCTGGACGGGCGCAAGCTGGAGGGCGGCGTGCCGTGGCAGACCGCAGAAGCGCTGATCAATATGGAGCTCGAAAAGAAGGCCAAAGCTCCGGAAGCAGACAAAGACTGTTGCACGATAAGCCTCCCGAAGATCAAGCAATAAGCCGATGCGCTTCCCGATCTGGCTGATTCCACTTGCGTTGGGGGCTGCGGATGTCAGCCCGCAGAGTTACCTGGCCGATGTGAAATTTCTCGCGTCGCCGGAGCTGAAGGGCCGCGCGACGGGGTCTCCGGAGCTGGAAAAAGCGGCCGGCTATATTGCGGCTCAATTCCAGTCGTTCGGCCTGAAACCTCCCGCAGGAAAATCTTTCGAGCAGGCGTTTCCGGTCACCATCGGGGCTCATCTCGGAACCGGGAATCAAATTCGCTGGAGTTTTCGGAGCGGAATGATTCGGCCGTCGAACGAGATCTTTCGACCTTTCAGCTTCTCGTCGAGCGGAACCGTCAAAGGGCCCGTAGTGTTCGCGGGTTACGGGATTACATCGAACGAGACGCACTACGACGACTACGCCGGAATTGACGTGAAGGACAAACTCGTCCTGATCCTACGGCACGAACCCAAAGAGGGCAAGGAGCTTTCCTCGCACGCAACTTTTGCGGACAAAGCCGTGAACGCGAAAATGCACGGCGCGCGCGGTGTCATCCTGATTAATGACGTTTATGAGCACCCCGGCTCCGCCGACGAATTCGAAAAGTTCGGCGGCGCGTCCGGGCCAACCGACGCCGGCATTCTGTTCGTTCAGATGAAAGCGGATGCGGCGGTGCAGTGGGTGTCATTGGCGGGCAAGGATCTGCGGACCATCGAGGATTCGATCAACCGCGACGGCCAGCCGCAGTCTTTCGCAATGGAAATGACCGTGGAGCTTTCGGTCGACATTCAGCGCGAAACGAAGACCGTCCATAACGTCGCGGCCTATCTACCCGGGGAAACCACGGAATACGTCGTTATCGGCGCGCATTACGATCATCTTGGCCTCGGCGACGAGCATTCGCTGGCGCCATCGCAAATCGGACAGATCCATCCGGGCGCGGATGACAACGCCTCCGGGACCGCCGGTGTGATCGAACTGGCACGGTGGTTTTCCAAACAGCCCAAACACAAACGCGGCATTCTGTTCTTGACGTTTGCTGGGGAAGAACTGGGGCTGCTCGGCAGCGGGTGGTACGTGAATCATCCGATCCTGCCGCTCCAAAACGCGGTCGCGATGATCAATATGGATATGATCGGGCGCATCCGCGATGGGAAAGTGTACCTGAGCGGGACCGGCACCGGGTCGACCTTCGAAAAACTCCTGGAAGACGTGAAGGCGCCCGCTTCGCTCCACGTGGACCTGTCCGAGAAGACGGGCTATGGATCCAGCGATCATACGTCCTTCACGACGAAACAGGTGCCCGTATTATTTTTCTTTTCCGGCCTGCACGGCGACTATCACAAACCGAGCGATACCGCCGATAAGATCGATGCCACCGATGCCGCGGTCCTGCTCGACTATATCGCGGATCTCACCGAACACCTGGAAAGCGACGCGTCTCGTCCTCAGTTCGTGCGCGTCGCCGAGCCGTCGCAACCGTCCGTGACCTCCGGCGGCGGGTCGGGCTACGGACCGAATTTCGGCAGTATCCCCGACTTCAACGAGCCCCCCAAGGGCGTCCGCTTCGCCGACGTTCGGGACGGAACGCCGGCGGCAAAAGCCGGACTCAAAGCGGGCGACATCCTGATCGAGTTTGATGGCAAGGAGATCGGGAATCTGTACGATTTCACCTACGCACTTCGGGCGCATAAACCTGGGGATTTGGTACTAGTGAAGGTCCTTAGGGGGTCCCAAACAATTGAGGCCAAAGTACTGCTTACTGAGCGGAAATGATCTGCGATACTGACTCAGAAAGCATATGAACATGGTCACCCAAAGAACGCTGCCGCCGCTAATCCTGCATCCGTTCGCGGACGCCGCAGGACCGGACAAGCTGGTGGAGAGTTCGCGCGCCAGCCTGATGCTGCAAGGGCTGCTGCCTTCGGGCGAACGCAGCGCGGCGGACCTGGACCGGGCGTTGCTCGACGGGCGCTATTGCGAAATCCGAATGCTGTTCTATGTCGGAAAGGACCTGGTGCGGTGGATCGACCAATGCCTGGAACACCTGGAGCGCCACCCTGATCTCCAAGGATCCGGCATCAAATATCAGAGCTTTGCGGCATACCTGGTGAACTGTACGCCGGCCGCGGTTCAATCCAAGCTTCGCAAATGGGGCGTGGCCGATTACAAGGCGATCTTCACGCGGGCCCTGGGCCTGAACGCGATTCTGGCGGGCGTGCCGACGCGCGAAATGCTGGCCGACGAGTTCATTCGCAACTATTATCGATACGCCGACCAGATGTTCGTGTGCCGGCAGTCCCAGACGCAGTTCGCCGACATTACCGGTCTCGCCTTCGATTTCGAGATTTACGCTTCAGGCGAGTACTCCCGGATGTTGGAGCGCGAGTGGTCCGATAGCGAGCAAGCTCAATTGCCGGGCCATTCAGAAGAGGTTTAAACTGCGGGAATGGATAAGCCGCAGCCGGACGAATACAACCCTTATTACGGCAAGTACATTTCGCTGGTGGATAGCGGGGACATCGTCGGCACGTTGACCACGCAGGCCAACGACACGGTTTCGATGCTTTCCAAGCTAACCGAGAGCGCGGGCGATCACCGGTACGCGCCAGACAAGTGGAGCATCAAGCAGGTGCTCGGACACGTCGTCGACGCCGAGCGGATTTTTGCCTACCGGGCGTTGCGCATCGCTCGAAACGACCCGAAACCACTGGAGGGCTTCGAGCAGGACGATTACGTGCGCAACGGCGCATTCGAGCACGGCACGTTAAGCGGCTTGATCGAAGAGTTCTGGGCCCTGCGGCGTTCTACGGTATTCTTGTTCGCCCACCTGGGGCCAGACGCCTGCGTCCGCCGGGGCATCGCGAATCAAAGTGGAATATCCGTGCGCGCCCTAGCGTGGATCATCGCCGGGCATGAGTTGCATCATCGGGGTATCTTGAAGGATAGGTACCTGACGGTCTAGCTTTACACGCAGGGCTATGCGACTGCGGGTTCTTTTGGCTCGCTCGAAAACCAGCCCTGGATCTGCGGAAGGACCGCCGCAGCCGCGCGTTCGCCGGCTTCGATCAGATGCTCGGCGCTCGCAAAGGAGTTCCAGCCGATGTCCTTCACCTCCGGCGTAATCACCATATTGGAATGGCGCCGCCACTGCGACTCGGTTCGCGCAGTCATGATCTGGAAGCAGCGCGTCACCACGCTCAGCATGTTCTGAGGATCCACCGTTTCGTTCGGCGTCGGAAGTGCGACACTGATTACCCGCGTCGCTCCCATGCGGCGCAGAGGAGCCGCCGGAACATCCATCGAAATCATTCCGTCCACCAGACAGTGATTCATATAGCGGACCGGCTGGAAGAAGCCCGGATAGGAGCAACTGGCGCGAATCGGCAGCACGACATCGCCCTTTTCGCGAAACACGGCGGGTGCGCCGGCTGTAAGGTCGCTCGCGATCACCGCCAGCGGAATGCGCATTTTTTCGAATTCGAAAACCTTGAGCAGGCGCGCCAGGAACTTCGTCATGGGGTCTGACCCGACCAGGCCGCGCTTGCTGAATCTCCACCGGGCGACGTCGGAGAAGCGCATGGTGTGCGCCACTTCCTCAATCTCATGGCTCGACGCGCCGGAGGCAAATGCCGAAGCGACGATGGCTCCGGCGCTCACGCCGGCAATACAGTGGATCGGCACTCGCGCCCGTTCGAATGCGCGCAACACACCGACGTGCGCGATCCCGCGGGCAAACCCTCCGCCCAGCGCCAATCCGATGCGCGTCTCCTGACGCACATCCGCGCCGGTTTGAATCCACCGCCGGGCGTCTCTCCACCATCCCGAAATTCCGTCTGCCATACCGCCCCCAAAACCGCCGGTTGCTAAGATGGAAACGAGTGAGACTGACTCGCCTTCGCTTCCTTCATATTACATCGGCTCCGATTACATCGACGTTAAAACAGCTGGCCGCGTTCATGTTTTTTTCCGCCCTAGTTTGCGGACAAAAAAACCTGTCGGGCGAGACCGCCATCCGGGAGCGGCTGGATGGATTGACCACCCTCGGCAGCGTCATGATGATCGGCGCGCATCCCGACGATGAAAACACGGCGCTGCTCGCCTATTTTGCGCGCGGACGCCATCTGCGCACGGCGTATCTATCACTTACCCGGGGCGAAGGCGGGCAGAATTCGATCGGCAGCGAGCAGGGCGACGCGCTGGGCATCCTTAGGACCCAGGAACTGCTGGCCGCGCGGCGCATCGATGGCGCGGAGCAGTATTTCACGCGCGCCATCGACTTCGGATTTTCGAAAACGGCTGAAAAAACTTTAATGAAGTGGCCGCGAGAAAAAGTACTGGCAGACATCGTTTGGAATATCCGCCGTTTCCGGCCCGACGTCATCATCCTGCGATTTTCCGGCACGCCGCGCGATGGTCATGGCCAGCACCAGGTCTCGGCGATCCTGGGTCGAGAAGCGTTTTCGGCCGCCGCGGATCCTTCCATATACGCCGACCAGTTGCAATGGGTCCAGCCGTGGCAGGCGCGCCGACTGATGTACAACGTGATCTCCTTCACGGCGGAGCAGGAACGCGAAGCAGCCAAGCTGGCGGATCGCGTGGAGGTGGATGTCGGCCAGTACGATCCCGTTCTCGGGTATTCCTACGGCGAGATCGCGGGCATGAGCCGCAGCCAGCATCGCAGCCAGGGCATGGGCGCGCCGCAGCAGAAAGGCTCGATGAAGAATTACCTGGTCACAGTCGCCGGCGATTGGGCGGCTCGGGACCCGTTCGACGATATTCAGACCACCTGGGAGCGGGTTCCCGGCGGCTCGGCGATCGGAGGCAAGCTCAATCAGGCCCGCGCTGCCTTCGCGCCGGCGCATCCGGAGGGCCTTCTAACCCCGCTCGCGGAGGTGCGGCCCCTGATCGCGGCCATAAAGGACCCGCTCGCGGATCACAAGCTGAAAGAGCTGGATGAAACCATGGCGCTGTGCGCGGCGCTGTCGCTCGAAGCGTCGGCCGACCGGTATGCAGCGTTTCCGGCTGGCAGCGTCAAAATCAACGTGACCGCTCTGGTTCGGGCGCCTGCACGCGTCACGCTGCTAGGCGTGGACTTGACCGGCGCCGATGCGAGCGCGGTGGCGACGGCCGTTCTCATGCCGAATCAACCGAGCCACTATTCTTTCACCGTGCACCTTCCACCGGACCAGCCATATTCGCAGCCGTACTGGCTCACCGAACCCAAGGATGGCTGGCTGTACACGGTGCCGGATGCGCGCGACATCGGTAACCCCGAAAATCCGCCGGTGCTCCAGGCGCACTTCCGCGTCCGAGTCGCCGGAATCGACCTCGATCTGACGCGGCCGGTGGAACATCGCTACCTGGATCACATCGATGGCGAAAGCGCGCGTCCGCTCGCCATCGTGCCTCCCGTGGGACTGAACATCACCGAGCCGGCGCTGGTCTTTCCAGATGCGAATGTACAGCGCATCGAGGTCTTAGTGAAGGCTAATGCGCCGCGCGCTGCCGGAGATGTCGAGCTAAGTGCGCCCGCCGGATGGCGTGTCGAGCCTGCATCGCAACACTTCGAGCTGACGGCCACCGGCCAGCAAACTGCCACAATGTTCACTGTCGCTCCGCCCGCGTCCGACGCGCAAGGCGAGCTGCGCGCGGTCGCAATCGTCGGGGACGCAAGGATCGCGGCCGGCACCGAGGTAATCGAGTATCCGCACATTCCGGCGCAAACCCTGTTTCCGCCTGCGGAAACCAAACTGGTGCGCACCGATATTCAGACACTGGCGAAAACGGTCGGCTATGTGACCGGAGCCGGCGACGAAGAACCGGACGCGATCCGCCACCTGGGCGCTCAGGTCACGTTGCTATCGCCGGACGACCTGATGAAATCGGACCTGTCGCGCTTCGACGCCATCGTGACCGGGGTTCGCGCCTGGAACACCCGTCCGGATCTGCGCACGAATTATCAGCGCTTGTTCGACTACGCGCAGAACGGGGGAACGGTCGTGGTCCAGTACAATGTTCCCGAGGGCGGCTTTTTCGGCGGCGATCCCGCGGTGCTCGAGCATGTGGGACCGTATCCGATCACCACCAGCCGGGACCGCGTCACGGTGGAAGAGGCTCCTGTAACTTTTCCCGATCCACAGAATCCTTTGCTGCATCTGCCGAATCCGATTACGGAGAGGGATTTCCAAGGATGGGTGCAGGAGCGCGGGCTGAATTTTGCCAGCGACTGGGATCCGAGATATCAAACCGTCCTGGAATCGCACGACCCGGGCGAGGACCCTCATCCGGGAGGCGAACTGTACCTTCGGTTCGGCAAAGGAGTCTATATTTTCACTGCGTATTCCTGGTTCCGCGAGCTCCCGGCCGGCGTGCCGGGGGCGTACAGGTTGTTCGCCAACATGATCAGCGCCGCGAAGGTTCAACAGTGATCGACGATCCGCGGGACCATCAAAAACCAATCCTTGACGAGCCGCCGCCCATCCTCGGCACTTGGCCGCGTGTCTACGTGTTCGTATTGAGCTATCTCGCCATCGTGATTTTCGCTTTCTACCTGTTCACGCGTCACTTTGCCCCATGACACCCATCGACTGGGTGGTCCTCTTTGCGTGGCTGATATTCCTGGTGTCCTACGGCCTGTGGCGCGGCCGCGGGTCGAACACCGTCGACAAGTTCCTGCTCGCCGGAAAAACCATGCCGTGGTACGCCATGGGCTTGTCGATCATGGCGACGCAGGCGAGCGCGATCACGTTCATCTCGACTCCTGGCCAGGCCTACACCGATGGCATGCGGTTCGTGCAGTTTTACTTCGGGCTCCCGGTTGCGATGGTGATTCTGTCCGCGACCGCAGTGCCCATCTTTCATCGCGCGAAGGTCTACACCGCGTACGAGTATCTGGAAAAACGCTTTGACGCCAAGACTCGGTCGCTGGTGACGTTAACCTTCCTGATCTCGCGGTGCGCCCAATCGGGAGTCGCGCTGGCCGCGCCGTCTATCGTCCTATCGGTGATTCTGGGATGGCCGTTCCAGGTCACGACTATCGCCATGGGCGCGCTGGTGATCCTGTATACTGCGACCGGCGGCATCAAGGCCGTTACCTATGCCGACGTGCAGCAAATGGCGGTGATTTTTGCCGCGCTGATTCTGGCGCTGATCATCGCGGTCTCCATGCTGCCGGCCGACGTTTCCTTCATGGACGCGGTGCGCCTGGCCGGCGCTGCCGGAAAGCTGAACGCGGTCGAGACCAAGTTCGACTGGAACGACCGTTACACGCTGTGGACCGGCCTGATCGGGTCGACGTTTCTCATGCTCTCCTATTTCGGCACGGACCAGAGCCAGGTGCAGCGCTACCTGACCGGAAAGTCCATCGGTCAGAGCCGTTTGAGCCTGCTGTTCAACGCCGTGGCTAAAGTGCCGATGCAGTTTTTCATTCTGTTCATCGGCGCGATGGTGTTCGTTTTCTTTCTGTTCGTGAAGCCGCCGCTGGTGTTTCATCCGCTGCAGCTGAAACAGCTCGCAGCGGCGGCGGAGTATCCGGCGCTCGAAGCGCGCCATGACCAGGCGTTCGACGACCGGCAGACCGCGGCTCGCCATTATAAGGATGCGAACGATCCGGCCGCGCGGGCTGCCGCTGCCGCCGAGTTTCGCTCCGCTCAACAGGCCATGGATTCCGCACATCGCGATGCGATTAAGCTAACCCATGAAAACGACACAAATTATATTTTTCTTTCCTTCGTGACACATTATCTACCGCGCGGAATCATCGGGCTGGTGCTTGGCGTGATCTTCACCGCGGCTATGTCCGCGATTTCAGGAGAGATTAATTCACTGGCCACCGTGACCGTAATCGACGTGTATCGCCGCCATTTCCGGCGTGACGCGACCGACCGCCACTACCTGTGGGCCTCGCGCGTCGCGACGGTGTTCTGGGGATGCTACGCCATCGTCTTTGCCACGGTTTTCGGCCGCGGCTTCGGAGCGCTGATCGAAGCGGTCAACCTAGTGGGATCGTACTTCTACGGGACAATGCTCGGCGTCTTCGTACTGGCGTTTTTCGTGAAACGAGTGGGCGGCACCGCGGCCTTCATCGGCGCCATCGCGGGCGAGGCGGCGATTGTCGCCGCGTCCAAGCTCACCAACATGGCGTTCCTGTGGTGGAATGTGGTCGGATGCGTGGTGGTGATCATGGTGGCCTTGACGATTTCTTATGCAACTGAGCGAGAACGCACGGAAACAGGGCTCCCTGTGGGGAGCTGAAGCTCGCGACTGGTTCGAGATTCAGGAGCGAACGCATCCTTATTTATGGAGCGCGACGCTCGATGCCGCGCAAGTCGGCGCAAGGACACGCCTGCTCGACGCCGGCTGCGGCGCGGGAGGAGCGGCCGCAATGGCCCGCGAACGCGGAGCCATCGTCAGCGGATGCGATATCTCCGAACCGATGCTCGCCATCGCACGCGAACGGCTTCCCGGCGCGGAGCTGAAACTCGGCGACCTGGAAAGCCTTCCCTTCCCCGACGATTCCTTCGATGTCGTCTTGGCTGTGAACTCGCTGCAGTTCGCGCCCGAACCCGCTAAAGCCGCAAGAGAATTGACGCGGGTCGGCTCTCGGATCGCGGTAGTAGTTTGGGCGCTCAATCAGTGCGAGCAGCGCCATGTGTTCGAAGCGATCTTAAAGCTCTTCCACAAGCCTCCAAAAGGCCGGGGCGTGTTCGCGCTTTCCGAGCCCGGCGAAGTGGAGGCGCTGTTTCCGGGCCTGGCAACCGAAACGCGCGAGATCGATTGCCCCTTCGTTTATCCCAACATCGAAATCGCGTTGCGCGGCCAGATGGCGGCGGGCCCGTCGCAAAGATTAGTCGAGATTTTCGGCCGCGACAAAGTGGAATCGACCATCCTCGCCGCCCTCCAGCCGTTTGTCAAAGCGTTGAAAGAAGTTGAGATGCGGAACCGCTTCCGCTGCATTGTCGCTACCAGACGCGTTACAAGACAAGGTTGAGCGAGCCTTGCCGGTAGCCTTCCAGGTCCAGCGTGACATAATGAAACCCGAGTTGTTTGAAGATCGCCGTAAACCGCCGGGCCATGTCCGCCGTCATCGCGCGCTCCAGCTCCTCGGGAGCAATCTCGATCCGAACTACGTCGCCGTGAAAACGAACGCGGAATTGCCGGAAACCCAAAGCGCGGATCGCATCCTCGCCGCGGTCGACAGTCTTCACATTCTCGATCGTTACAGGAGTGCCATAGGGGATCCGCGAACTGAGGCACGCCGACGCGGGGCGGTCCCAGGTGGCAAGCCCGGCGCGGCGAGACAGCTCGCGAATCTCGGCTTTGGTCAGCCCCGCATCCACCAGCGGAGCCTCCACTTGATGCAGTTCCGCGGCGTGTTGGCCGGGCCGGTAATCGCCCAGATCGTCGACGTTCACGCCATAAATCACGTGCCCGATTCCCCGCTCCCGCGCGACTTCATCCAGGCGCGTGAACAGCTCGTCTTTGCAATGGAAGCATCGATCACGGTCGTTTTTGACGTAGTCGGGATTATCAAATTCGCGCGTTTCAACGTACTCGTGCCGGAAGCCCTGCGCGCGCGCGAACTCCTCGGCGTCGCGCCGGTGGGATTCGGGGAAAGAAGCTGAATCCGCTGTGATCGCAATCGCGCAGCCGCCGAGCACGCGATGCGCCGCCCACGCCAGGTAAGCCGAATCGGCGCCGCCGGAGTAGGCGACAATCGCGCTATCCATTTCGCCGAGCGCCGCGAGGAGCTGCGCCTGCTTGATCTCCAACGCGTCCATACTTTCAAGTATACGCGCCGTCTATTGCAGCGGCAGATCGTCCTGACCGTTGGTTAGAGTTGGATCTGCTTCGGGAATCAAACTCGCTGCCGCCACCTGATCGCCCGCCTCGACATTCACGAGCCGCACGCCTTGCGTGGAACGTCCGGCCTGGCGGATCTCGCTCGAATCGATGCGGATGATCTGTCCCTGCTTGGTGATGATCATCACGTCGGAATCTTCCTTCACCGACAGGATGCCGACCACCTTCCCGACGCGCGGGGTCGCCTTCATATTGATGACTCCCTTGCGGCCACGCGCGGTGAGGCGATAATCCTCGAGCGGCGTGCGTTTCCCGTACCCGTTTTCGGAGATCGAGAGGATTCGGCCATCCTTTTCGACAATTTCCATCCCCACCAGGTAATCGCCTTCGTCGAGCTCCATGCCGCGCACGCCACGCGCCGGGCGTCCCATCGGGCGAACATCCGATTCTTTAAACCGGCATGCCATGCCTTCGTGCGACCCAAGAAAAATGTAGTTCTCGCCGTTCGTAAGGCGAACCGACAGGAGCTCATCGCCCTCATCCAGGCCGATCGCGATGATTCCGCGCGACATTGGATTGTCGAACTCAGTCAGCTTCGCACTTCTTGATGGTGCCCTGCTTCGTCACCATCACGATGAACTTGCCCGAGGCGAACTCCTGGTCGAAGCCCTTCACCGGCACGGCCGCCGGACCACGTGCTGCTGGCCGGGCCGCCGGCCACCGGCAAGACCACGATCGCGATGATCGTCGCCGCCGAACTCGGGGCGCCGATGCGGATCACGAGCGGCCCGGCGATCGAGCGCTCCGGTGACCTGGCGGCGGTCCTGTCCACGCTCGCCGAGGGCGAAGTGATCTTCATCGACGAGATCCACCGGCTGGCCCGGCCCGCCGAGGAAATGCTCTACCTGGCCATGGAAGATTTCCGCGTCGACGTGGTGATCGGCAAGGGGCCAGGAGCGACCGCGATCCCGCTGGAGATCGCGCCGTTCACGCTGGTCGGGGCGACCACCCGGGCGGGGCTGCTGCCCGCGCCGCTACGGGACAGGTTCGGCTTCACCGCCCACCTCGACTTCTACCAGCCCGACGAACTCGAGATCATCATCCGCAGGTCCGCCGGGCTGCGGATGATGATCTCGAGTTCGTCGGGCTGGTAGAAGTCGAGGTGGGCGGTGAAGCCGAACCTGTCCCGCTGTAGCAGGGCGCGGGCCGCGGCCCCCCGGGTGGTCGCCCCGACCAGCGTGAACGGCGCGATCTCCGGGCCGGGACCGCGGTCGCTCCCCGCCCCTTGCCGATCACCGCGTCGACGCGGAAACCTTCCATCACCAGGTAGAGCGTTCCTCGGCGGGCCCGGTGGATCTCGTCGATGAAGATCACTTCGCCCTCGGCGAGCGTGGACAGGACCGCCGCCAGGTAGCCGGAGCGCTCGATCGCCGGGCCGCTCGTGATCCGCATCGGCGCCGAGTTGGCGGCGACGATCATCGCGATCGTGGTATTGCCCAGGCCGGCGGCCCGGCCGCAGCACGTGGTCCGCGCCGTGCCGGTGAAAGGCTTTCGACCAGGAGTTCGCCTCGGGCAAGTTCATCGTGATGGTGACGAAGCAGGGCACCATCAAGAAGTGCGAAGCTGATTCAGTTCGACAATCCAATGTCGCGCGGATCCAGTACGCGATCGGCCTGGATGAGGGCGATGAGCTCCTGTCGGTTTCGCCTTACGAACGGCGAGAACTACAACTTTCTTCGGTACGCGAAGGCATGGCATGCCGGTTTAAAGAATCGGATGTTCACCCAATCGGCGCATGGCCGTGCAAGGCGTGGATCTCGACGAAGGCGATTACCTGGTGGGGATGGAAATTGTCGAAAAGGATGGCCGGATATTGTCCGAAAACGGGTACGGGAAACGCACGCCGCTCGAGGATTATCGCACCACGTGGCCGCCAAGGGAGTCATCAATATGAAGGCGACCCCCGCGCGCGGAAGGTGGTCGGCATCCTGTCGGTGAAGGAAGATTCCGACGTGATGATCATCAGCATCCGCATCGATTCGAGCGAGATCCGCCAGGCCGGACGTTGTCCACGCAAGGCGTGCGGCTCGTGGACATGCCGAGGCGGGCGATCAGGTGGCGGCGGCGAGTTCGATTCCCGAAGCAGATCCAACTCTAACCAACGGTCAGGACGATCTGCCGCTGCAATAGACGGCGCGTATACTTGAAAGTCGACGCGTTGGAGATCAAGCAGGCGCAGCTCCTCGCGGCGCTCGGCGAAATGGATAGCGCGATTGTCGTCTCCGGCGGCGCCGATTTCGCGAGTTACCTGGCGTGGGCATCGCATGCTCGGCGGCTGCGCGATTGCGAGATCACAGCAAGTCCAGCTTCTTCCCAATCCCTCGGCGCGACGCGAGGAGTTCGCGCGCGCGCAGGGCTTCCCGCGGTTACGAAACGCGCGAATTTCAATAATGCCGAGCTGCGTCAAAAACGACCGTAATACGATGCTTCCATTGCAAAGACGAGCTGTTCACGCGCCTGGATGAAGTCGCGCGGGAGCAGGGGAAACGGGCACGTGATTTATGGCGTGAACGTCGACGATCTGGGGCGATTCCCGGCCCGGCCAACACGCCGCGGAACTGCATCAAGTGGAGGCTCCGCTGGTGGATGCGGGGCTGACCAAAGCCGAGATTCGCGAGCTGTCTCGCCGCGCCGGGCTTGCCACCTGGGACCGCCCCGCGCTGGCGCTGCCTCCAGTTCGCGGATCCCCTATGGCACTCCTGTAACGATCGAGAATGTGAAGACTGTCGACCGCGGCGAGGATGCGATCCGCGCTTTGGG
>CAWJHI010000042.1:0-97753 GCA_963842485.1 Terriglobia bacterium
TATGTTACTCCTTGACGCGTACGTATTGCTGGTCGGATCGGCGACCGTATCGCCGCGCATCAATTTCTCGATCAGCTCATCGTCGACAAAGAACACGTGTTGGTCGTTAGTTTCCGGCATTCCTCAAAGTCTCCTGTTCTTATCGCTTCACTACCAGCGGCACCACACTCACGCCGCCCTTCACCGACCTGGACTCCCCGCGCTCGCTGTACAAACCGATTCCACCGGTCTTGATGCGTTCGTCGGTCCATTCGTCCACTTTCTGTTCCTGTACATAGGTGGTGAAGCGGTCGCCCACAGCGTCGAAACGAACCTTATAAAGAGTGTCGATGTGCACCGGCAGCGCCAGCGGGAACTGCGCCCTCGGCTGCTCCTCGCCGTTGATCACCGCGAATCGCACCAGCGCGACGGTCGGCTCCAGGCCGGGCTTCACGATTTCCAGCTTGTTGACGTAGTAGTTCTTGGGATCTTTGGCGCGATACACCCAGCCCAGTGCCTTGTTTTCGATCTGCGCCTCAAATTCCAGGCGATAGTCCGTCAGGTTGGTCGACGCCCGCAGCACCGAGATTTCATGCTGCCGCCGCACGCCGGGCTCGGCGCCCCAATCCGTGATCCACCCTTCTTCACTCGCCGGCAACGCCTGGGCGGCTTCCACCACGCGTGGACCCGCATTCGTCGCAGCGCCGCCTTTCGACATCGTGTAGAAAATGCCGCCGATCACCAGCGCGACACCCAGCGCGGCGCCAATCTTTCCAACCAGCGGCAGCCGGTTCCAAAAACTTCCCGACGCGTCCAGGGACAAACTCGGCAATCCGAGGTCGGCGGGTTCATACGGCGAAGCCGGCGCCGAGGGAACAGGTTCCCTGGCCGGTTCTTTTCGTGATTCCGTCACAGGTTCCGGCTTCGCTTTAACCGGTTCCTGCTTCACCGGGGGCGTCGCCTGCGCGGCTGCCTTCACCGGCTCGGCAGTCTTGACCTCGGCCGGTGTTTCCTTCGCCGCGGCTGCCGGAACCTTCTTCTCCGTCTTCTCCGTTTCGATCTTCTCCGGCTCCGGCTTGCGGCCCTTCCCATTCCCGAAGCGCGGGTCCGGGCGCCTCTTCGGATCCGGCTTGATCAGAACCGTTCGTTCCGGCTTTTTTTCTTCCTTCGGAGCTGGTTTGACGGCCGCCGGCGCCGGGCCCAGCGTCATCACCGGGCGCAGAGGCAGCGCATTCGAACGCGGAATCTGTAGATCCACGCCGCTCGCCACAGCCGACGGAAACACCTGAACCGGCTTGCCGCGTCCCGCCGCCAGCCCATGCAGCGTGAGCGGAAGAGGCTTGGTAGCCACGTCCGGAATCTTCTCAGCGGGCTTTTGAACGACCACGGGCTTTTCAACCACGGCTGTTTTTTCGACTACCGCCGGTTTTTCCAGCACCACGGCAGGCCGCGCACCCGCCGGCCGCAGGAATGACGATGGCTTCAAGAACACGGGCGGGGTACTCCGGACCGCCGCGGGACGCGTGACCTCCGGAGCTGGCTTGGAAGCAACCGGCGCAAAAGCGGGCGGTTTTTGCTCCACCACTACTTCGTGTTTTGCTTCTTCTTTCTTGGCCTCTTCTTTGACTACTTCTTTCGCAGCCGCCGGGGCCGCTTTCAGCGCGGCGCCGTCGCCTTCTTCGTTGTCCTGCAAACCAGTGGTCTGAAACGCAACCCGCGCCTGCGCGCCTAACTCGGTTTCGAACGTAAATTGCCGTTCCGGCTCCTGCCACAACGGAGGCGACCCTTGCGGAGGGTGAGGAAAAATCAGAATGTCCATTGGCTCCTCGGAAGTTTCCATGAGTCCCGTCTCGCCCGATGCCTGCATATCGAACTCGACGACCGGAGCGCCGCGCACGAACTCGCGCACTTCAATCCGCCCTTCAGTCAAGCGAGCGGCGCAGTCCATCACTCGGATCGATGGCTCGAACACTACCTGCCCCGCCGCCAACAGTTCCGTTCCCCAGCGCGCTGACGTGAGGGTCGGCAGCGTAGGATCCGCTCGCCGCTCGAAGTCGGTCTGCGATGGCGCCATCGACGCTACCGCAGCCATCACTGGCACCGGCACCTCCAGCAGGAAGCCCGCGGGCTCCGCCGGCGCTGGCTCTTCTTCGGGTTCGGCCGCGACCGGCTCGGGTTCGACATAGTGCGGAGCCGGCTTCGGCTCTTCCACGGCGGCCATCGACGGCGCTTCCAGAGCCGCTCTGGCATGTACCGGCGCGGTGATCGCCGGCGGAGCCGCCGCCGGTGCCGGATGCCTCGATTCTGTGTGCTTCGGTTCCGCGGGCTTCCCTTCGGCGGCCTTGGATTCCGCCGGCCGCACGCCCGGCAGTGGTTCGAGAGGTTTCGCTTGCAGGAGCCGGTTCAGGGCGAGCTGGTTGTACTCTTCCTGATACTGTTGGCGGTGAGCGTCGGAACAGAACTCCCCGCCGCTGGTCCACCGTTTTAACAGCGCCAGCTCCTTGCCGCAATACAGACACCGCATGTGCCTCTAATCGTCCCTTCTTACCTCATGCTAAAGGGCACTCTTACGGCTTTCTATGCGGTAAAGCACTTATATACCGGTTTTGAGGCGGAGACCTTAGGGCACCTTAATGAGAACACCTTAGTCGAACCCTCCCGCGTGTTCCAAATTGGGACCCGGAGGCTGTAAGGGTTGAGCGGGTTGCACCGGTTTCCGCGCCAGCGCCAAACCACGCTTTGCTGCGCCCTCCATCCGGAACTCGGGCCCGCGAATCCGGATTTCCGGCCCTACCCAGAAGTAATGAGTTTCCCTGTGTACCCGGATTAAAGTTATTTCCCTACCAGACGATCATATGCTTGCTCAAAGGCACGCTTTATTGCAGAAAGCTTGCGAAGACTTTCGATCTGAGATCAGGGAGGCCGTATGGCGAAAGGTGAAGCGCTCAAAAGCCACATCGAGGCATTACGTAGCGCGATTCCAGAATTAAAAGGCGTGTTGCTGGCGTCCAATGAAGGACTGCCCATCGCGCACTCGTTATCTAATGGAGCGGACCCCAACCGCGTGGCGGCGATGGCCGCCGCTGCGTCCAGCCTGGGCCGCCGCATCAGCGAAAGCATGAGCTCCGGCACGCTCGGGGAGGTCTCGATTCAGGCCGATGAGGGCGCTCTGTTCGTCTATTCGGCGGGGTCCAAGGCCGTACTGGCCGTGATCAGCCCCCAAGGCGGAAACGCCGGCCTGATCCACATCGAAGCGCGCTCCACCGCGAAAGACATCGGCGACCTGTTCTAACTCTCTCCCGTCGCCGGCGTCGCGGTTCCATGGCTCGAAGTGACACCCTGGATCACGCGCCGCGCCGCAGCTCTGCCCACTACCTCCGCGAGGTCGGTCTCCCGGGCCTGGCGCACCCGCTCCAGGCTGCCGAAGTGGCGCAGCAGCTTCGCCACGGTCTTCTCTCCCACTCCGGGGATCTGGTCCAGCTCGCTGCGCAGCCTGCTGGCATTACGCCGCGTGCGATGAAACGTCACCGCGAATCGATGTGCCTCGTCCCGCACGGTTTGCGCCAGGTGCAGCACCGGCGAGAATTTATCCAGGACAATCGGCTCGTCCTCCTGCCCGTACACGTAAATCCACTCCTCGCGCTTGGCGATCGATGCCAGCGGCTGATCGGTGATCCCCAGCGCTTCAAGCGCCCCTGCCGCCGCGTGTAATTGCCCCAATCCTCCGTCGACCAGCACCAAACCAGGCCGCTCGGCGCCTTCCTCTTTCAATCTCCCGTACCGCCGCGAGATCACCTCGCGCATCGACGCGAAATCGTCATTCCCTTCCACCGTCCGGATCACGAACTTGCGATAATCCGACTTCTTCATCCGCCCGTCTTCCCACACCACCATGCTCGCCACCTTGTCGGTCCCCTGTATGTGCGAAATATCGAAACACTCAATCCGGCGCGGCGCGTGTTCCAGCCCCAGCGCGTCCTGTAACGCCTGTTGAATCGCCTTCGACGACGGTTTCATCACCCGGAACCGCTGCTCGAAACTGAGCTTCGCATTCGATTCCACCAGGTCGATCATGGCCCGCTTCTGCCCGCGCTGCGGCGTGTGGATCTCCACCTTGCGCCCGCGGCGCTCCGACAAAAATTCCTCCAGAAGTTCGCGATCCTCAAACTCCACCGGCACGTGGATCGACGCCGGAATGTAAGGATCGTCCAGGTACGCCTGCTTCAGCAGCGATGAAAAAAACTCCGCCGGTTCGAACGCCATCTGATCTTCCCAGAAGAACTCCCGCCGGTCGACGATACTGCCCCCTCGCAGGTGAAACAGATTCACCGCCACCAGCGGAGGCTCCGCGTAGTAAGCGAAGATATCGGTGTCATTGCCCTCCGCGGCAGCCATCTTCTGCTTCTCGCCCATCTCCTCCACGGTCCCCAGCAGATCGTGCAGCGCCGACGCTTCTTCATACCGCGTTTCAGCGCTCAGCGCCTCGATTCGACCGCGCAATTCCCGAGCCAGATCCTTATGCCGCCCCTCCAGAAACAGCCGCGTCGCCCGAACAGCTTCGGCATATTTTTCGTCGGTAGTAAGGCCTTCGACGCACGGCCCCAGGCAGCGATGAATATGAAACTCCAGACACGGATGCGAGTGCTTCCGCGTCAGATCGACGTTGCACGATGGCACCTTAAAGTGCCGATGAATGAAGTGCACCAGCCGGTGCGCCAGGTTTCCCGGAAAATAGGGCCCGTAGTAAGTCGACCCGTCCTTCTTCAGCCTCCGCGTCACATACACGCGCGGATAAGGCTCCCGAGTCAGCTTGATGTACGGGTACGTCTTGTCGTCCCGCAGCAGGATGTTGTAGCGCGGCTTCCACTGCTTGATCAGGTTATTCTCCAGCGCCAGCGCCTCTTTTTCGTTGTCCACCTGGATAAAATCGATCGCGCGCGCCTCGCCGATCAGCGTCCCGGTCTTGACATCCGCCAGCCGGTCGTCATTGAAGTAGCTGCGCACCCGGCTCCGCAGATTCTTCGCCTTGCCGACGTAAATGACAGTGCCGTGCGCGTCTTTGTAGAGATACACTCCCGGTGTCAGCGGAAGCTCGCTGGCTCGTTCGCGGAGGTGAAGATAGACCTCGATACCTTCATTTTCCCACTGCGGTCAATCTATACTGGAATCGTGGCGCGAGTCCTGGCTGTTTTCTGCGTTTTCACCTGTGTGCTGGCCGCACAGCAGCCGCCGCCCAAGAAACCCGCCACTCCGCCCGCCGCCAAGGAAGAAGAGCCGCCCGAGGAAGACGAATCCCTCAAGCCCAAGGAATACACACTCAATCCGCTTGAAGCCGAGCGCAACATCAACGCCGGCAATTTCTATTTCAAGAAGGGCAGCTACCGCGCCGCCGCGAGACGCTTTGAAGAAGCGTCGAAATGGGACCCTGGTTCAGCGGAAGCTTTTTTGAAGTTGGGCGAAGCCGACGAAAAGCTGCGCAATCGCGACGGCGCGCGCGAGGCTTACTCCAAGTATCTTGAATTGGCTCCCGAAGCGAAGAACGTCGCTGAAATCAAGAAAAAGCTCGCCAAGCTGCCGCCGCCAAGTAAATAGCGGCTAGTAGGTTACACTCGGGAGTATGATGCGGAAAGTGAGCGTCGTCATCGAGAAGGATGAGTACGGCTTCTACGCATGGTGTCCTGAACTCAGAGGATGCCAGTCCCAAGGGGATACCCTCGAAGAAGCCGTCGCGAACATCCGGGAGGCCATCGAGCTTTATCTCGAAACGCTTCCTCCCGACCAGCGCGATTGGCACCTCAGTCAAGAAATCCTGACAACCACCGTCGAAGTGGATGTCTAAGGCTCCACGACTCACCGCGCAGGAGGCCGAGAGTCTCCTGGTTCAGGCTGGGTTCGACCATTTGCGGTCTAAAGGTAGCCATAGAATCTACGGAAAGGGCGCTCAACGAGTAACCGTTCCCTTCCATTCGGGAAAGACCTCGCACCCAAAGGTCGTAAATCAAGTGCTCGAGATTATCAAAGAGTCAGTGCCGCCCGTTGATTGATGCCAACCAACGCTAAACCAAACCGTCTCATAACGTAACCGCGCGCGACCGGAGCGGTAGAGTCCGCAGAAGAGGTGTCCCCATGGGAAAAGACTTGCGTTTCGCCTTCCGGATGCTCCTGAAAACCCCCGCCTTCACCGCCATGGCCGCCATTGCCTTAGCCCTGGGGATCGGAGCTAACACCGCTATCTTCTCTGTGGTCAACGCCGTGATGCTCCAGCGCATGCCTTTCGAAAACCCCGATCGCCTGGCCATGGTCTGGGAATCGAGCCCCTCCGGGACCAAAACCAACGTCGTAAATCCGATCAATTTTCTGGAATGGCAAGCCCGCAATCGTTCCTTCGAACGCATCGCCACCATGGTCGAATTCGACGCCAGCCTGGCCGGCGATGGCGAGCCCGAGGTGGTCCACTCGATGGCCGTCTCCGATGGTTACTTCGCGATCCTAGGCGTCAAACCGATTCTCGGCCGCTGGTTCACCCCCCAGGAAGACACCCGAGGCAACGATTACGTCGTCATCCTGAGCGAAGATCTGTGGCGCCGCCGCTACGGCGCCGACCCGAATATTCTCGGCCGCCACATCCGCTTCAGTAACGTCGATGACACCGTCGTTGGAGTCATGCCCGCCGGCTTCCGCTTCCCTCAAACCCAAGCCGATCTGTGGACTCCGCTCGCAATCGACCGCGCCCGAGCCGCGAAATCCGGCCGTTACCTGATGACAATCGCACGTCTCGCGAATGGCGCGACCATCTCCACCGCGCAGGCCGACATGAATGTCATCGCCGCGCAGCTCACCAAAGAACGCCCGGATTTCGACACTAAGTGGGGCATCACGGTCATCGGTCTCCGTGAACAAGCCATTGGCGACGTCCGCACTCCGCTCTTCATTCTGCTGGGCGCAGTGGGCCTGGTCCTGTTGATCGCCTGCGCCAATGTCGCCAATCTCATGCTGATGCGCGCGGCCGGCCGAGGCCGCGAGCTAGCCGTTCGCATCGCCCTGGGAGCCGGAGGCCTCCGCATCGCGCGCCAACTTCTTGTCGAAAGCGTTCTGCTCGCATCGATCGGCGGAACTCTTGGACTCCTCATCGGCCTGTGGGCCACCCGGCTTCTCTCTGCCGCCCTCCCCGACACCATCGCATACGCCAATCTCAAAACCATCCACATCGACGCGACCGTCTTTCTCTTCGCCACAGCGGTATCTTTCATCACCGGGATTCTCTTCGGCCTCGCCCCCGCCTTCAAAGCCGGAAGCCTCGACATGCAGGAATCTCTGAAAGAGGGCGGCCGTTCCATAGCCGGCGGACGTAGCCTCATTCGCAATTCGTTGGTGGTCGCCGAAGTCGCGCTTTCGATGATGCTTCTGGTCGGCGCAGGCCTTCTGATCCGCAGCTTCGCCCGCCTCGCCGCCGTGAACCCCGGTTTCGACGCGCCGCACGTCCTCTCCATGCAAGTTTCCGTCAACGGCCGTTTCAAGACCGACTCCCAACTGCTCGGCTTCAACACGCAGGTTCTGGAACGCGTCCGCGCTCTGCCCGGAGTCGAAGCAGCCGGCATCACGCATTTCCTCCCGCTAGACCGCATTATTCCCGGCACCGGTTTCTGGCGAGCCGACCATCCCCAGCCCGCCCCCGGAGAAGAGCCCGTCACCGAGGTTCTGTGCGTCATGCCCGGCTACTTCGCGGCGATGAACATCCCCATCGAACGCGGCCGTGTCTTCACCGATCAGGATCGCGCCGGAGCCCCGCAGCGTCTGGTGATCAACCAGACCCTCGCCCGCCAGTTCTTCCCCAACGAAGACCCGCTTGGCAAGCATCTTAAAGTATGGTGGGGACCGGTCGATGCCGAAATCATCGGCGTAGTCGGCGACGTTCGCCAAACCTCGCTCGGAAAAGATCCCAAACCCGGGCTGTTTCTTCCGACCCTCCAATTCCCTACCAGCCCGGTAAACCTCGTCGTCCGCACTCATGGCGATCCTAAACAGCTCGCCAACGCGATTCAGGCGCAGATTCACTCGCTCGATCGCGACCTGCCCATCTCCGATATCAAGACCATGGACGAATACGTCTCTTCCTCCGTCGCCGACTCGCGCTTCAACACGATTCTCCTGGCCGGATTCGCAGCCCTGGCGCTGGTGATGGCATGCGTCGGGATCTTCGGCGTGGTTTCCTATTCGGTAGCGCAGCGTACCCGTGAGATCGGCGTCCGCCGCGCCCTGGGCGCCGATGCCGGAAGCGTGATGCGCTTTGTTCTTACGCAAGGCATGACCCTCTCCTTAATCGGCGTCGCCATCGGCTTGGCCGGAGCCTTCGCCGCCACCCGGGTGCTCTCGAGTCTCCTATTCGGCGTGACGCCCACCGATTCCGTCACCTTCCTTGGGGTCGCCGCGATCCTGACCGTCGTCGCGTTCCTGGCAAGCTTCCTTCCAGCCCGCCGCGCCGCGAAAGTAGATCCCATGGTCGCCCTGCGGTACGAGTAGTTCGAAATCAGCATGTCGTCGACCGGGCGGCCTGTTCCACTTTCTTTACCCGCCCTGCGATGCGAGCGCGCTCGAGAGAAACAGACGCGTCAGCAAATACACCGCGAGAAACCCGACCGTGCCGAAGTACATGACGATGCCCAGCGCCAGCGGTTGTGCGCCTTCGCCCCCGATTCCATTGGCCAACACGGTCATGACTCACGTATATAATTCCCATTATTTGCAAGCCGAGATGATTCTAGACGCAATCGCGCCGAATTTCACGGAATTTCGAGGGTAACTGGTCCAAGGGCCCGCAGCGGACCGAGCAGTCCGTGCCGTTTTTCCCGACTCCTACGCGCGCCGCAAGCGCAGCAACACCAGCGCGACCGTTCCCAACCCCGCCAGTACCAGCGAGGAGGGTTCCGGAGCCGCCACGCTCTCCACCGTCAAAGTCCCCGCGATCGCCTCGTCCGGACCATTGGCGATCAACGAAACGTTGTTCACCGACAGATCGAAGGAATTGCCGCCATTCGCGAACAGGAAGGGCGAGCCGGAGAACGTGATGGTCGCGTGGCCGCTCGCGCCATCCACGCCTGTCACGGTCGCGTTGAAAATGTGCGACTCCGCGAACGGCGCCGTGAACGTCACCATAAGTTGCAACGTCGTGTTGATGGAGGCCCCGACGCCGATGGCGAACTGGTCCATCGCTCCCAGATTGTTGGTATCCAGGGCGAACGCATTCCCGCTCGTGTTCAGGTCGAAGGTTCCCCCGGAAGTCGTGCCGCTGAAGTCGGCATTCGCGAAGTTGAGGATTTCGCTATCGAAGTTCGACTGCTGAAGGCTGCCGCCACTGTCCGTCACGGTGCAACTGCCAAAGCACCCGCTCGTATAGCCGCTGAAAGTGATCTCGGCCGCCTTCAGGCTCACCCCCAACAGCAACATGCCCAAAGCCGCGTATCTGAAGGAATGAATCATTTTTGTGCCCTTTGCCAATCACCTATAACACGTCCTGACAATCGCATATATCAACCGATTATCGACGTTACTTGTGAATTAGGCAAGTAGCTTGTTGAAAAAACAGGACTGACCACCCATCCAGACCCGGCGGCGGCGAGAGTGTTCTGTTCTCTTTTTTCAACCACCGCTAAGGCAACTCGATGATCGCCTTCCCCACCCCATCCGTATAATGCGTCAGCATTTCGAACGCCCGCGGCGTCCCCTCCAGCGGCAGCGAGTGTGTGATCAGCGACGTCGGAATCCGCCCCGCAGCCATCAGCTTCAACGCCTCTTCCGCCCGATGATTCGACCGCTTCAGCGTTTGCAGCCTCAGCTCCTTCATCATCGCCGTGTGTATGTCGATCTTCGGATATATCTCGCTCAAAATGCCGATCAGCATCACCGTCCCGCCCGCCCGCGCCATTCGAATCGCCGCGTTGACCGTTTCAGCCGACCCTGCCGCCTCCAGCACCACATCCGCCCCGCGCCCGCCGGTAGCATCCATTACCGTCTCCACTAGCGATTGGACCGTGGTGTCGATCGCAACGTCAGCCCCCATCGTCATCGCCAGCTTCAGCCGGTACGCCAGCCGGTCCGCGATAAACACCTTTCCTGCTCCCGATGCCCGCGCGATCGCGGCGCACAACATCCCGATCGGCCCCGCTCCCGTCACCGCCACCGTGTCCCCGGCCCGAATCACCGTCAGATCCAGCACGTTCATCATCACCGCCACAGGTTCCACCAGCGTCGCCGTCAAGTAGCTGTATTCTTTTGGAAACCGGGTGCAATTCCCCGCCGGCATCGTCACGTACTCGCGAAACATCCCCGGCGCTTGCGGCCCTCCCATGAACACCGTGCGAATGCAGTTATTATGCCGGCCCTTCAAGCAATACTCGCAATGCCCGCAAGTCAGGCTCGGTTCCATCACCACTCGATCCCGCGCCTCCAGATCATGCACGCCCTTGCCGAGTGCGATCACTTCCCCCGCCGGCTCATGACCCAGCACTTGTGGATACGCCGCCGGAAATTCCCCCACGCGCCCGTCCTGATACCAATGCAGATCGCTCCCACAAACTCCAACCGCCCGAATCCGGATGGTGACTTCACCATGTCCCGGATCGGGCGGCTGCGGCATCTCTCGTTCTTCTAAGGTTTGTGGCGCGACAAGCTGAATGGATCGCATCAGGGCAAGCTTACCCTATTCCACCACCTTAGCCGTCACCACTCTGCCCCTCGCGCAAGTCGAGATCGGTACTCATGTGGTTATCGATAAAGTTGTAGTTTATGCTCACGCCTTCTTTAACCGGGCCGTTCGGCACCCCTACTTTGATATTCATGTCGAGCCGATCGATACGCACCACCGGAGGCGTACCCGCGGAAAAGGTCGCCTTTCCATACTGAAGTCGATAAGAACCTGGCAGCCACTCATACTTACCCGGCAGAACGCCGCTCGAGTTGGCCCCCTCGCCATCCCTCCCGCGTAGCACGAACGACTCCGCCATGCGGTAGCTCTGAAGGCCAGCGCCAGCTCCTCGGTAGCCACTTCACAAGTAGATACGAGCAACCACCCGAAAGCGTTGAGCGCAAAAAAGCCTCATCCCGTTTTTCAAACGCCGGCGATTTTCGTTACGGCCTCGCGCCTCCTTCGACCCGGCGTTAGCGGGCCGCGACCACAGGGAGCGGTCATAACCGGACAGCCCCCGAGTCCCCCAATTGGATGAGATATCATCTCAACTTGGATGTCGCGAGCCGTCGATAAGGACCCCATGCAGCCGGCGCCCGCCGCGAGTCATCCAGCCGTCAGCTCCGTCATCGGCCGGTACCGGTGGCGCATCTGCGCCCTGCTGTTTTTCGCCACCACCATCAACTACATCGATCGCCAGGTGCTCGGCGTGCTCGCGCCGGAGCTGCAACGCGTCATCGGCTGGAACGAGATTCAATATTCCAACATCGTTAATGCATTCCAGGCCGCCTACGCCATCGGGCTCTTAGTCGCCGGCGGCTTCATCGATCGCGTCGGAACCCGCATCGGTTACGTGATCGCCCTCGGCATCTGGAGCCTTGCGACTATGGGCACGGCGCTGGTCCGCACCGTGCTCGGATTTGGAATCGCGCGCTTCGTTCTCGGCTTGGGCGAATCGGGAAACTTCCCCGCGTCCATTAAAACTGTCGCGGAATGGTTTCCTAAAAAAGAGCGCGCCCTCGCCACCGGAATCTTCAACTCCGGGACCAACATTGGAGCCGTCATCGCCCCGTTGGTCGTTCCCTGGCTCACCGTTCGCTACGGATGGCAATCGTCGTTTCTCGTGCTCGGAGCCGCCAGCGCGCTGTGGATCGTCCCCTGGTTGATCGTCTACCGCCGCCCGCACCAGCATCCCCGCGTCAGCGCGGCCGAGCTCGCCCACATTCAAAGCGACCCTCAGGATAAAGAAGTTAAAATCCCCTGGTCCCACCTGGTCGCCCACCGCCAGACTTGGGCGTTTCTGATCGGCAAATTCATGACCGATCCCATCTGGTGGTTCTACCTCTTCTGGCTGCCGAAGTTCCTGAACACCAAGCACGGCCTCACGCTGACGGAGCTCGGCTGGCCGCTGGTGATCATCTACAACATGGCCACCATCGGCAGCATCGCGGGCGGCTGGCTCCCCGCGCGATTTTTCAAAATGGGTTGGACCGCCAATCACGCCCGCAAAACTTCCATGCTGATCTGCGCCCTGGCCGTCACGCCGATTGTCTTCGCGGCCAGCGCGGCTAGTTTGTGGGTTCCCGTCGCCCTGGTCGGCCTGGCCACGGCCGCTCATCAAGGATGGTCGGCGAACCTGTTCACCACCGCTTCCGACATGTTCCCCCGCCGCGCGGTCGGCGCCGTGGTCGGCATTGGTGGATTCGGCGGAGCCATCGGCGGAATGGTTATCGCGACGTTTACCGGATTCGTGCTCCAGTTCACCGGCAGCTATGTTCCTATGTTCGTGATCGCCGGAACGGCGTACCTGATCGCCTTAGGTATCATCCAGCTCCTGGTTCCGAATCTGGAGCCGGCCAGGCTGAAAATCGAGGAATGAGGTCTTAATGTTACCATTGGTAACATTCGCTAACCCTATGAACAATATACTGCTTCCGGCAGCTGGTGAACCCTCCTGCGGAGCGGATCGGCTCTGAAAACGCGATCTTGTGGCGTCGAGGGCAGAATTCGCAAGATCGAAGAAGAGTTCGGGCGTGTTTTACAGCAGAATGCTGCCATGACACCTTCATTCGGACTATCGACGATCGGTCAGATCGCGCTTACGGTGTATGACTTGGCGCGGTCGGTGGAATTTTATCGCGACAAGCTGGGCGTTAAATTCCTGTTTCAAGCCCCCAATATGGCGTTTTTCGATTGCGGGGGTATCCGGCTGCTGCTGGGGCTGCCGGAGACGAATCAGGAATCGTTCGGGTCGATCATTTACTTCAAGGTGGATGAGATTCAATCGGCCACCAGCGAGCTGAAAGCCCGCGGGGTGGTGTTTGAGCGCGATCCACACCTGGTGGCTCGCATGCCGGACCACGATCTGTGGATGGCGATGTTCCGGGACCCGGATCGCAACCCACTGGAGCTGATGTGTGAAGTAAAGCGGTGATGCGGCGGCTACAATATCTTTAATGCAGCTTTGTGACATTTTCCTCGGCTTGGGCGAGGAGCGGTTTGAAGAAAACATGCGCTCGGTTTCCATGGGGCGCTTGAAGACCTACCAGCTTTTCGATCGCGTCAAGGCGCGGATGCATGTCAACAAGCTGAACTCGGAGACGCTGCGCAAGGCGGCTCCCCGAGTGTGGGCGAGGATCACGGACCGCGATGATGATTTCGCGACGGACCTGGCGCAAGCGATCCTGGTGTCGCATCTGGACCTGATCAAAGCCGTGCTGGATCATCTGGGCGTGCCGCACGAGGATGGGTTTTTCGCGAAGGATGCCGAAGTCGCCGGGCATCTGAAAGAAGGCTGGCGGGAGGAAACGTGGGAGAGATTTCACGCAGCTTTCCCAGCGGCGCCGCTGCTATTCTATATCAATCACCTCGCCTGGGAGATTGCCAAGGCGGAGGATGTTTTTTCGCCTGCCGCGTAGAAGGCGGCTTCTTATGAAAGAGCTTTTCGAAGCTATCCGAGCGGGAGATTTGTCCCGGGTCGCGGCGCTGGTGGAGGCCGACCCGTCGCTCGAGATTTTCGCTGCGTCGATTCAGGGTGACACTGCACGGATTGAAGAGCTGCTCGCCGCGAACCGGTCTTTGATTTCGTCCTGGTCGAGCGATGGGTGGACTCCGCTTCATCTGGCGGCGTTCTTTGGGAAGAAAGACGCGGTGCGATTGCTGCTGAACAAGGGCGCTGACGTGAACGCTCGGTCGACGAATCCGATGGCGAACACGCCGCTGCATGCGGCGGCCGCGGGCCGGGATACGGAGACTGCGAAGATTCTGCTGGACCATGGCGCGAATGCGAACGCGCGGCAACACGGCGGGTGGACTGCGCTGCATGCGGCGGCACAGAACGGAGATGTGGAGATGGCTAAGGCGCTGGTCGCCAGCGGGGCGGATGTGCAGGCGCGCGCGGAGAATAACCAGAATGCGCTGGACCTGGCGCTGACCAAGGCGCAACAGGCGATGGTGGATTTTCTGGAGACAAACGGGGCGCGGCTGTAGTGTTGGAAGAAACCATTTCGGGGTTGCACGCTAGCGCGCTCGCGCAGCTTCGATCGGCATCGACGCTGGATGCGATTGAGGCTGTGCGCGTCGAGGCGCTGGGGCGCAAGGGGAAGCTCGCCGAGGCTAGCAAGGAGCTGGGTAAGTTGGCGCCTGAAGAGCGGGCGCGCGTGGGCAAGCTGCTGAATGCGGTGAAACAAGACTTGGAATCGCAGATCGAGGCGCGTAAGGCGGCACTGGATTCGGCGGCTTTAAACACTCGGCTCGATTCGGAATGGTTCGATATGACACTGCCTGCGCCGGGCGTGCGGCCGGGGAGTTTGCATCCGGTGACGCAGGTGCAAAGGGAGCTGGAAGAGCTATTCATGTCGATGGGATTTACCGTGCTCGACGGGCCTGAGGTGGAAACCGAGTATTACAACTTCGATGCGCTGAATATTCCGGCCGATCATCCGGCTCGCGACATGCAGGATACGTTTTGGCTGACCGATGGGAGGCTGCTGCGCACGCACACGTCGCCAGTGCAGATTCGGGGCCTCGAGACACTGAAGGCTCCCCTGAAGATGATCGCGCCGGGGAGAGCGTTCCGCAACGAAGAAGTGGACGCGTCGCATGAGCACACGTTTTATCAACTGGAAGGCATGATGGTGGATCGCGATGTGTCGGTGGCGCACCTGATTTACTTCATGAAGACGCTGCTATCGGCGATTTTTCATCGCGAAGTTACCGTTCGGCTGCGGCCGGGGTTTTTTCCATTCGTCGAGCCGGGGTTTGAGCTGGATATACAGTGTTTGATCTGCGGGGGACCGGGGTGCTCGGTTTGTAAACAGTCCGGATGGGTCGAACTATTGCCATGTGGATTGGTGCATCCGGCGGTGTTGCGGAATGGCGGAGCGGACCCGGAGATCTGGAGTGGGTTTGCGTTTGGGCTGGGGCTGACCAGGCTCGCCATGATGCGGTACGGGATTGACGATATTCGATTGTTCACTGGCGGGGATTTGCGATTCCTGCGGCAATTCTGAAGCCATGAAGTTTTCTTACAACTGGTTGCGGGAGATGGTGGAAGGGCTGGACGGGCCTGCGAAGGACCTGATGCGCCTGATGACCATCAAGGTCGCGGAGTGTGAAGGTGTGGAGGAAGTGGGCGCTCCGTTGGCGGAAGCATCCGACGCCGTGGTTCACACGATTTGGCGGAGCGGCGCTAATGTATGGTTTCACGTCGATACCGCGCGCTACGGACGCAAGAGTGTGGTGTGCGGCGCCGCCAATTGCCGAGTGGGCTTGCACACGGTTTATCTGCCCGTCGGAGTAAAGACGGTTCACGGAATCGAGAGCAATGGGATGCTCGCCAGCGCGGCGGAGTTGGGGATCGGGCGCGATCACTCCGGAATCGTGGAGTTAGATGGCCCACTGGGACTGGTTCCCGATCATGTGATCGAAGTCGACAATAAATCGCTGACGCATCGGCCGGATTTGTGGGGTCATCACGGGATGGCGCGCGAAGTTGCCGCGATTCTCGGTAAGAAATTGTCGGATCCGGTTAAGGGCGCGTTGCCCGAGGGGGCGGCTCCGATTCGAGTGACGGTTGAGGATTACGGGTTGTGCCCGCGATATTCGGCGCTGGTGTTTGAGAACGTGACCATACGGCCGTCGCCGCTATGGTTGCAGTACCGGCTGGAGGCGATTGGGCTGAATCCGATCAGCAACATTGTGGACGTCACCAACTTCGTAATGTCGGAGCTGGGGCAGCCGATGCATGCCTTCGATGCAGAGAAGCTGCGGGGCGGAGAGATTATCGTGCGCGGGGCGCGGGCGGGGGAACGGTTCGCGGCGCTGAACGGGGAAAGCTACGATCTGAACGCGACTAATCTCGTGATCGCGGATGCGGAAGGCGCTGTGGCGCTGGCGGGAGTGATCGGCGGGGCGGGAAGCGCGATTTCGGATTCGACTACGCGGATGGTGCTGGAGAGCGCGTGTTTTCATGCATCTTCCGTGCGAAAAACGTCGTCGATGTTGAAGCTTCGCACCGACGCGTCGATGCGTTTCGAGAAGGCGCAGGACCCGCAGAATACGGTGCGCGGATTGAAGCGTGCGCTGGAGTTGCTGAAAGAAGTTTCGCCGGGGATTCGCGTGGTGGGTGGAGTGGTGGACGCGTATCGTCCTTTGGCGGAGCCGCCGGCGATCGTGCTGCCGCTGGATTGGCTGGACCGGAAGCTCGGCCGGGCGATTCCCGCTGCGGAAGTTCGTCGGATTCTCGAGTCGCTCGAATTTCGGGTGGAAGAAGCGGATGCGCGGACGTTTTCGGTGGCGGCTCCTTCGTGGCGCGCTACGAAAAACGTCACGATTAAAGACGATTTAGTGGAAGAAGTGGGGCGGATGGTCGGGTATGATTCGATCACGCCGGTGGCTCCGCTGGCTCCGGCGCGGGTGCCTCCGGCGAATCCAGAGCGCGCGTTTCATCATCAGGTGCGGGAGATGGCGGCGGCGCAGGGGTTCACGGAAGTTTCGAATTACTCGTTTGTGAGCGAGGAGCAGGTGCTCGCGTTCGGAATGAACCCGGCCGGGCATTTGCGCGTGGCGAATCCGATCGCCAGCGATCAGAGTCTATTGCGGTCGAGTTTGCTGCCGGGGATCTTGAAGAATATTTTGGACAACGCGCGGAATTTCGAGGCGTTCCGGTTGTTTGAAATTGGCCGGGAGATTCATCAGGATCGCGAAGTGCCGCATTTTACGGCGGCGGTTTACGCGAAAGACGACGGAGTGGCGGGGTTGCTGGAGCTGAAACGTGTGGCCGAGTGTCTGCTGGCGGGCGTGGGGGTGCGGCCTGCCGGCGCCGAAATGTATGAACATCCGTTGCGGGCGGCGGATGTTATGCACGGTGAGACCCGGATCGGGCGGCTGTTTGAATTTCATCCGCGGATGGTGGAGATGGGGCGGGCGGCGGTGCTGGATTTGGATTTGACGATCGTCGAGAAGCTGCAGCCTGCGACTCCGAAATACCGGCCGCTGCGGCGGTTTCCGACCAGCGCGTTCGATCTTTCCGTAGTGGCGCCGGGGCGGACGTTGAGCGGGGATATCGAGGCTCGGCTGGTCGGGTTGGCTGGGGACGCGCTGGTGGCGATTGGGTTCCTGCGCGAATTCGCTCTGCCTGACGGGTCGAGGAGCTTGTCGTACCGGATCACGGTGGGCGCGGCGGATCGGACGCTGTCTTCGGAAGAGGTCGGGTCGATACGCGGGCGGATGATCGAGGGAATGCGGGCGGCGGGGTACGAGCTTAAGGTCTGAGGTTAGTGGTCCCGCTCGCTGACTAGTCTGTGTGAGAACGCGACCATCGACTAGCTCCTGCGGGAAGTCGCTGTTTTGCGGGCCGGGACAGACAAGCTCCTAGTCCTTAGGGGCGAGGCGCCACTTGGTTCGCGTGTAGGCGATGCGGAAGCCTTTGCGTTCGGCATTGCGCTGGCTGACGCTGCCGGGTTCGGCGCACATCATGGCGAGGTCGCAACCTTGCGCGGCGGCGACGTTCATACGGGCTTCAAGCAAGGCTTGTTGCGCTCCTCGATTGCGCGCTTCGGGGATGGTGCAGGCTCCGGCGAATAGCGCTACGCCTTCGTGACAACGGAGCACGGCGGTGGCGACCGGCTCGCCGTCAACATGGGCGAAGAAGCACAGCGAGCCGTCGGCGAATCCAATCACACGGCCGAGGCTGAGGAGAAAGCCTGTGAACTCGGGATGCTCGGCCCATCCGCGGGCGGAGATTTGCGACCAGAGTTCGTGGTCGGTGCTGGCCAGGAGGCTGGTTTGAATGCGGGGGTTGGGCGAAGCGGCGATGGGGGTGAGAGGCTGGTACATCACGCTGGTGAATTCGATGGGGTGATAACCGCGGCGGCTCAACAGGTCGGCTACGGGGATGCCGGCGAGAGGGCTGACTTCGTGGCAGACGGGTGCGCCGCGCTGGAGGAAGAAATTTTCGAGCCGGTCCAGGCCGGCGGGAGTGGTTTCTGAAAACAGGCCAAGTCCGAAAGTCTGGGTGAGGGGCGAATCGGGACCATCGAACATGGCGTAGGTGCCGGCTACGTCGATCCACTGGGCGCCTGTTTCGGGAAAGATGCGGGCGCGCGCTTCGACGAATCGGGCGCCACCGATCGCCTCGGGACGTTCCAGGCGGCGTGCGAGATGGAGATCGGCGAAGATCATGGAGGCTCGCTCGATTATAGTCTGGGTTAACGGTCGACCTTTTCAGCTTTTTGAATGAGCTTGGCCGGGTCCAGGATGGGGGAGGAACAGCTTTTCGCGGTGCAGACGAAGGCGGCGGCGTGGTCCAGCTCGGGGTAGTCGATTTCGGTGTTGGGTAATGACCCTTCGCGTTTGTCCCACCATTCGACCATTTTGTAGCCGGTGGGATAGGCAAGGGCTGCGATGAAAAGCTGCTTGGCGGCAGGGTCGTCTTTGTGGCCGACGATGGTCAGGTGAATTGGTGTCGTGGCGAGCTCGGATGCGGCGAGCAGCGTGGGGGCGGCGGAATGGGCTTGCGCGATTTGCGGGGTGACAACGTAGCGGAGGGCTTCCTCGGCGATGGATTGCAGGGAGGGGTCGGCGTGGTAGTGGGTTAGAAGGTTGGCTACGCGGGCCAGCGAGACGTTTTCGTCGAACTCGGGATGGTTGGCGGGAGAAGCGGCGGTGAGGAATCCGGGGCCGGCGGGGTTCTTGAAATTCGCGGCGATAAAATGCGTGGCGTCTTCGGAGCGGCGGAGCCAGGTGCGGTCGCCGGTACAGGTGTAAAGGGCAAGGAATGCGCGAGCCATGGATAACGTGTCGCCCAGAAAGGGACCTGAGGCGTCTTGAGCATCGTGACGGAAGCCACCGCCGGGGAGGGAGCGATTGGCGATTACCCAATTCGCGGCTCGCGTGGCTTGGTCGAGATAGAGCTGGTCGGGCGAGGACTGATACCAGGCTGACAGGGCGGCGATGGCCCAGCCGTTTTCGCGACTGTACATATGCCGGTCGATGCGCGGGATGCCGATGCGGCGGCGAGCTGCGTCGTTCAGTTTGAAATAATGCGCGCTGTGCTGGCCGTCAATCACATCGGCGTCCTGGCTGGTGTAGAACGCGCCCTCGGGAGACAGCAGGAAAGTGGTCAGGAAGCGGTGAATGTCCTGTGCCGCTTTCAGCGATGCGGGATCGTGATTCTGGGCGTAGGCCAGGGAATAAATGCGCAGGTTCTCGGCTTGCATCTGCATGATCTTTTCGAAGTGCGGGGATTTCCAGTTGCCGCCGGTGGAATATTGGTAGACGCCGCCCCAGGCGGGGTCGATCAGGTTGAGCTGGGCGGTTAGGGTTTGGGTCGCCATGGCGGCGGCGCTGGCGTCGCCTTTGCGAGCGAGGTTTAGGGCGTATTCGACGCGGTCCCAATCGAGGTATTTCTGGCCGAATCCCCAGCTTCCCTGCTGGTGGTCGTAGCCGGCTTGATACTTCGCTTCGAGTCGAGTGCGCAAGGTTTGCGGCAGAAGCGGACTTTCAGCAAATTCTACTTTCTCTGGCGGAATGACGGATGGGCCGGGGGTGGGGTCGTCGATGATGGCTCGCAACATGGCGGCCATTTCGCGCGGAGGAATGTAGCCGCGGCGCTTCACGATCTCCTGACCAGTGGCGTCGAAGACGACAGTAGCGGGCCAGCCGTAATCTTCGTAGCGATTGGCCAGGTCAGGGCGCGAATCCTGGTCGACGCGGACCAGCAGGTATTTGGATTGAAGCAGCGCGATGGTGGCGGGATCGCGATAAGTGGTTTGGTCCATGACATGGCACCAGTGGCACCACACGGCTTCGAGGTCCAGGAGGACGAAGCGGTGTTCGCGTTGGGCTTGGGCGAAGATGCCATTGGGCCCGTCGGTCCAGGGTTGCCAGGGAAGCTCGGCATGGGCGGGGATCATCAACGAGGCGGCGAGGATCAAATGGGGAGTTTTCATAAGCTGGAAGGCTGCTGAAAAGGCGGCAGACCGCGATCTTCGCCGCTTTTTCAACTGCTCATAATGGCTATACGAATGCTTTATGATTTCCGGATGAGGTGTAACGTAAGAGTATGGACAAACGATTAGCGAAGCGACATAAACGCCAGGTAGAGCGCGCGAGACAGCACGTCAAGCTTTCGGAGCCCGATGTGAGGACGCCGGAACAGATTGAAGCGGCCAGGGCGGCCAGCCGCGCAGACCGCAGCCGGGGCAACGATCCGAAGATCGCTGCCTCGGGGCCAACCGTTCGCAGAGGATTCACCAGCACTACCAGCGGTGCGGCGAAGACGGATGGTTAACGATTGAATTAGGATGAATGGGGAGAGTGGAATGAAAAAACTCAGCGGATTCGTGGCGGTGTTCCTGATGCTGTCTGTGTGCGCTTGGGCACAGCGGGGTGGTGACAAAGGCGGCGGTGGCAACAAAGGCGGCGCTAAGGGCGTGGGCGGCGGGCATATTCCGGCTCATGGTCCGGCTCCTTCCAAAGCTCCGGCTCATGCGGCTGCGCCGCGCGCCCAGGAACAACAACATGCTGCTCCCGCGGCGCGCTCATTTGCGGACAAGAAGGGGCATCCTGAAGCTCCGCACGTCCACACGAACGATAAGTGGGTGGGTCACGATCAGGGTCCCAACGATACTCACTTACACATGGATCATCCGTTTGAACACGGGCGCTTTGGCGGCGGATTCGGCCCGGGACACGTCTTCCACCTGGGCGGAGGAGGGCCGGGTCGTTTCTGGTTCGGCGGATTCTATTTCAGCGTCGCTCCGTTCGAGCTCGGCTACGTGAACGGTTGGCTATGGGATAGCGATCAGATCGTGATCTATGAAGATCCGGATCACCCCGGCTGGTATCTGGCCTACAACCCACGGCTGGGCACGTACGTTCACGTCGAGTACTTGGGCAATCAGTGAAGCTGATCCTGGGTGTAGTGGGGCTTGCGGGATTCGCGGCAGCGGCCGGGGTTGCGCCGGAAACACTGTACAAAGAGCAGTGCGCGATGTGTCACGACAGCCCGGGGTCCACGCGCGCCCCGGCGATCGGGGTGCTGCGGCAGATGTCGCCGGAGACCCTCGCGAATGCGCTCGAAAGCGGGCTCATGAAAGAGCAGGGGAAGGCGCTGGTTCCGGCCGACCGGCGCGCCCTGGCGGAGTGGCTTTCCGGCAAAGCGATGGGGAGCGCGGCGGCGGCCGCGGGCTTTTGCGAGAAGCGCGATGCGGCGTTCGAGGTGGACGGCAAAGGCTGGGCTGGGTGGGGCAACGGGGTGGACAATCACCGCTACACGGCGGCGGCGATCGATCCCACGCGGCTGGAGCTGAAATGGGCGTTCGGGTTTCCGGGGGCGGCGATTTCCTTTGCGCAACCCTCCATTACGGGCGGGCGAATGTTCGTGGGAAGCGCGTCGCGCAAAGTCTATTCGCTGGATGCGAAGACCGGCTGCACGTATTGGGTGTTTGAGCCGCAGGCCAACGTTCGCGCGGCCATCACGATCACTCCGGGGAAGGTGGCGCTGTTCGCCGATCAGCTTTCTAACGTATATGCCGTGGACGCGCGGAACGGCGAGCTGCTGTGGAAGACGCATGTGGACGACCACCGGTCGGCGCATGTGACCGGGGCTCCATCGCTGTGGAAGGATCGGCTGTATGTCCCGATTTCGTCAGGCGAAGATGGCCCCTCGCTGAATCCGAAGTACGAATGCTGCACGGGGCGCGGCGGAGTGGTGGCTGTCGACGTGAAGACCGGGAAAATTGTGTGGCACACGTACAGCATCGCGGAGACCCCCCATCCGACCAAGAAAAACGCCGTCGGCACGCAAATGTGGGGACCATCCGGCGCCAGCATCTGGGGCGCGCCGACCATCGACGCCAAGCGAAACCGGCTGTACGTGGGGACCGGCGATAATCATTCGGAGCCTGAAACCGATACCAGCGACTCGATTCTGGCGATGGATCTGGATACGGGAAACATCGTCTGGTCGAAGCAGTTGACTGAGCACGACAAGTTCAACATCGCGTGCGTGGCGGTGGATCAGACCAATTGTCCCAAGCCGGCCGGGCCGGACGTGGATATCGGCGCGTCGCCGATGATCGTGGGGAATCTGCTGATCGTGGGGCAGAAAGCGGCGGTGGTGCACGCGCTGGATCTGGAGCACAACGGCGAGATCAAGTGGCAGACTCGCATCGGACGCGGTGGGGCGCTCGGCGGGATTCAATGGGGCATGGCGACGGACGGCGAAACGGTCTACGTGGCGCTGTCGGATGTCGACTTTAAGGAAGGCACCGGCGTTTTCGGCAGCGGCAAGCGCTTCGAAGCGGATCCGAAGGTTGGAGGCGGGCTGTTCGCGCTGCGGGTGGATACGGGCGCGAAAGTGTGGGTGGCCGCGCCGCCGGATTGCGGCGATCGGAAGAATTGCAGTCCCGCGCAATCGGCGGCGATCACTGCGGTGCCCGGCGCTGTGTTTTCGGGGTCGGTGGATGGGCATATGCGAGCGTACTCGTCCAAAGATGGCCACGTGATGTGGGACTTCGACACGGTGCGGGAGTTCAAGACCGTGAACGGTGTGCCGGCCAAGGGCGGGTCGATGGACGGTCCCGGTCCCGCGGTGTTCGACGGAATGGTGTACGTTCCATCGGGATATGGAAGTTGGGGCGGCAATGCGGGGAATGTGCTGCTCGCGTTTGGGCAGCGGTAGGGGCTTGGCTTTACTTCGTTTCCATAGTGATCTCCCGCGTATCGCCGGAGCCGGCGCGCAGATGGATTTCGATGCGGTGCGAAGGCATCAGTTCAGGAAAACGATCGCCCCATTCGATGAGCGCCACCGCGTCGCGCTCGAAAATTTCATCCAGGCCGAGGGTCGCCACTTCTTCCGCGCGATCCAGGCGATACAGGTCGATGTGATACACGCGGCCGCCATACTCATGAATCAGCGTGAAGGTCGGGCTGGAGACGTCTTCAGGCTCAGCGGCGCCTAAGCCTTGGACGATTCCTTTGGCGAGCGTGGTTTTGCCCGCGCCCAGGTTGCCGATCAGGAGCACGACAGCGCGGCGGGGCAAACCTGAAGCGATGGCGCGGCCGAGCTCGATGGTCTCCTCTTCAGAGTGCGTTTCAAACACACTCACGAATGGCCCTCGGAAGGTAATGAAGCAGATCGGTGGCGATGACGCATTTGTCGGTGAGCTCCAGGGCGGCGATTTCGCCGGAGCGGCCGTGCAGCCACACCGCGCCCCGGACGGCTCGCTCGATGTCGTGGGGAAATTGCGCGACCATGCCGGAAATCATGCCGGTGAGGACGTCGCCGGTTCCGCCTTTCGCCAGGGAAGGCGATCCGCTGGTATTGATCCACACACGGCCGTCGGGAAATGCGATCAGCGTGCGATGACCTTTCAACACCACGCACACGTTGCGCTCCTTGGCGAATCCGCGCGCGGCGCCGAGGCGATCCAGCACCTTCGAGCCGGTCAGGCGCGCCATCTCGCCCGGATGCGGAGTGAGGATGGTTTCGATTCCGCGCCCGCGAAAATCCGTGCCGGCGATGGAGTTCAAGCCGTCCGCATCAATGATCATGGGCACGCGGACTTCTTTAAGCAGGCGTTCAAGCAGGGGGCGATTCGGGCCCAGCCCTGGTCCCACGGCGACCACTGTGATTTTTTCCAACGAGAAATCATCGAGCGAACTCGACATCAGCTCAGGCGCCAAACGTGAGGAATCGGAGCATGCGACGGTGACCAATCCGGCGCCCATGCGCAGGGCCGCCAGTCCGGACATGGCTGCGGCCCCCGCCTTTCCAGGAGCGCCGCCCATGAGCAGCACGTGTCCGAAATCGCCTTTGTGCGTTTCCGATTGGCGCGGGGCCAGCAGCGGGACGAAGTCGTGCGGCTCCGAAACCGCGAGATGGGAGTGAATCAGGTCCGGCGGCGTTCCGATATCGGCGACGATCAGGCGGCCCACGGCTTCGGTGGATCCCTGCGCGAAAAAATGTTCGACTTTGGGCGCGGCGAAAGTGACGGTAACATCCGCCCGCACCGATTCGCCGCCGCCGCCGAGGCCGGATGGCACGTCCACGGCGACGACCTTGGCCCCGGGACGATGACGATTGATCACCCGGATGCAGGCGAGCGCCGCACCCGCGGCGGGTCCCTTCAGGCCGGTTCCGAGCACCGCGTCGACGATGAGCGTCGGGGCGTCGATCTGAACCTCGGGCGATTCCGCAAGTGCGATCACCTGGAGCGCGGCGACACGATCGTGCAACAGGCGCGCGACCACTCGGCCGTCGCCACCGTTGTTGCCTTTTCCGCAAAAGATGATGACGCGCTGCCGGGCAAGCGGAGCGAATTCGCGCTCGATCACTTCGACCACTCGACGCCCGGCATTTTCCATCAACACTTCGCCGGGCGTGCCGCGCTGAATGGTGAGCCGGTCCGCTTCGCGCATCTGCTCGGGTGTGAGAACCGGAACCACGGTTCCATTATGGCTCGCCTTGGTGAAACCTTTTCGAACTTGGGGCAAGGGGCCACCATCAGTTCTGCGAATGGACATCTGGAAGCCAGGCGAGTCACTTTGCGCCAGCTAACGGACTCGATCGCCGGCTATCTGGATCGTCCGGTGGTCGACATGACTGGCGTCACAGGCATCTACGACATCTCGCTTCAAGATTCGCTCGAAGAGTTGCGCAACCTGCTGAGGTCGACAAGCTGGAGTCGCGCAAGGCGCCGCTGGACGTGCTGGTGATCGAACCAGTGGAAAAAACGCCGGCGCAGAACTAAGTCCGGACCTCCGTCAGCAGTCGTTCCAGCTTGCGTAGTCCGTCCGGACGGCCCATGACGATCAGATGATCCCCGCCGGCGATCCTGGCCTCCGCGGACGGATTGAACAACATTTCGCCGCTCGCCTTGCGAATCGCCAGGACAATGACGCCAAGTTCCTTACGCACCTGCATCTCGGCGAGGGACTGGTCGGTGAACGCGCTCCGCTCCTCCACGCGCACCTGTTCGATGCCGGCGTCGAGGCCCATGTTCTGGGTGGTGAAATCGAGAAACTGCTGGACGTGCGGCTTCAGCAGGGCCTGGGCCATGCGATGCCCGGTGCTGTTATAGGGGGCGAAAACGAAATCGGCCCCGGCGCGGCGCAGCTTCTGTTCGGAAGCTTCGACGGCCACTCGAGCGGACATATGCAGCTTGGGGTTGAGGTTTTTCGCCGAAAGAATCAGGAACAGATTGTCGGCATCGGAAGAAAGGGTTGCGATCAGACCGCGGGCGCGCTCGATGCCGACATCGCGCAGGGTCTCATCGCGATTCGCGTCGGCGGCGACGGCCAGCATGCCGGCTTTGATGGCGCGCTCGACACGCTCATCGTCGATGTCTACGATGACGAATTTCGCGCCGGCCTGCTTCAGCTCCTCCGCCGCGCCGAGCCCGACGCGGCCGTAGCCGCACAGAATGATATGGCCTTCCAGTTTATCGATCATGCTCTTGACCCGCCGCTTTCCGAAAAATTGATTCAGCTCCAGCTCGATCACCGTCTGCGTCATCGCGCCGATCGCCAGCAACATGATGACCACGCCAAACAGGATCAGCGCCGAGTTGAAAATGCGCCCCGCGTGGCTCAGCGGGTGAATCTCGCCGTAGCCTACCGTCGTGACGGTGATCAACGTCATGTAGAAGGCGTCGAAGACCGGATAATGGTCGATCAGCACGAAGCCGGCCGTGCCGCCCGCGAGAGTCAGCGCCATCGCGGAAAGGATTAAGGCTATGCGGCGCCGCAAATGACCCATGGGAATCTCTTCAGGAAGCCGCGAGCAGCGGCAGCACCGCTTCCCACACGGCGCGGGCTACCGCGGTTTCATCCTGGCTGCCGTCGATCAGGCGCACGCGCCGCGGTTCGTCCGCGGCGAGCTGACGATACGCCTCGCGAACCTTCTTGTGAAAGTCGACGGCCTGTTCGTCCAGGCGGGTTTCGACGTCCTGCGTTCTGCGGTTGCGCGAATGGGCGCGGTGGAGACCGGTTTCGGTGTCGATGTCGATCACCAGCGTCAGGTCCGGCACCAGGCCGCGGCAGGCGATGCGGTCGACTTCATAGACCACTTCCGCGCCCAGCCCGCGCGCGATTCCCTGATACACCAGCGTCGAATCCGTGAAGCGGTCCGACAGCACGATCTGCCCTTCGGCCAGCGCCGGGAGAATCCACTGATCGATGTTCTGCGCGCGGCAGGCGAACATCAGCAGCAGCTCCGTGGTCGGGCACATTTCCTGATTCTGCGCGTCCAGCAGCACGCGCCGGATCTGCAAGCCGATGGGCGTGCCGCCGGGTTCGGCGGTTTCGAACACCTGGTGCGATTCCGATCGCAGCCGCGCCGCGAGCATCCGCAGCTGCGTCGATTTGCCGCTGCCTTCGGGACCTTCAAATGTGATGAACCGGCCGCGCATAAATTCTAGTCGTAGACGAAGTGCAGGACTTTCTTCAAATCGTCCCAGGCCTCGCGCTTCGCGTTCTGATTATAGGGTCGAAGCAGATAGGAAGGATGAAACGTCACGATCACGCGGAATGTCGCGCCACTTGTGCCAGTGGCCGCGCAGGCGCGTGACGCCGTCCTTGGTGGCGAGCAGCGCCTTCGCCGCGGTCGACCCGAGCGCGCAAATCGCCTTGGGCCGAATCGCCATCAGCTGGCGGAACAGAAACTCGCCGCAGATCTCCATTTCGTCCGGCAGCGGCGTGCGATTTTCCGGAGGGCGGCACTTCACCACGTTGCAGATGTAAACATCCGGCCGGCGGATCGGGAATGCCTTCTTTCGCGGCCGTGTTGTCGATCATCTGGGTGAGCAATTGGCCGGCGCGGCCGACGAACGGAAGGCCCTGCGCGTCTTCATCGGCTCCGGGACCTTCGCCGACGAATACCAGGCGCGCCTGCTCATTGCCCGACCCGAAGACGATCTTGGTGCGCGCCTCGCACAGCCGGCAGCGGCGGCAATCGCCGATGTCTTCGCGGATTTTACGCCAGCGTGTCGCCGGCGGGCGCGAGCGACGGAAGCTCGACCGGGAAGCTCCACTGCCGCGGCGGCCGGCAGCCGGCTTTCTAACGCGGATTTGCGCTGGTAAACTTCCTTCACGCCCAGGTCACGATAAAACGTCAGCCGCTGCCGCAGCTCGTCCCGATTCATTGTGCGGCATGCAGCGCCAGGCGCAGTTTGATCAGCTCGTCGAGAATCCGGCGCGCGATGGCGCGCTTCGGCGCGCGCTGGACCGGAATGGCTTCACCGGTGCGCAGCACCAGCACCACTTCGTTTTCATCCGAGTCGAATCCGATGCCCTCCGTCGAAACCAGGTTCGCGACGATCATGTCGCAGTTCTTGCTCGCCAGCTTGCGGCGCGCTTCCTCGATCAGGTGATCTCGGTTTCGGCCGCGAAACCGACCAGCAGCCGGTCTCCTTTTTTCGCGCCGAGCTCGGCGAGAATATCGGGCGTCGGATCCAGCTCCAGCGAAAGGCGCGCGGCGGTCTTCTTTTCTTTTTGGCGCGGAGGATTCGCGCGATAGTAATCCGCCACGGCCGCGGCTTTGATAATTATGGTCGCCGGCTCCATCCGGTCCATCACGGCCTTGCGCATCTCGACCGCGGTCTGCACTTGAATCACTTCGACGCCGCGCGGCGCGGGAAGATTCACCGGGCCCGACACCAGCATCACGCGGGCGCCTCGCCGGGCGGCTTCCCCGGCTACGGCGTAACCCATCTTGCCGCTGGACCGGTTGGTGATGTAGCGGACCGCGTCGAGCGGCTCCCGCGTCGGCCCGGCGGTGATCAGAAGCGTCTCGCCTTCCAGGTCGCGCACCACGGGAACTGACGCCGCGGCGACGATTTCCGCGATCTCCTCGGGTTCGGCGAGCCGGCCGGGTCCCATCATCCCGCAAGCCAGCGCGCCGTCGCCCGGTTCGACGATCAGGTGGCCGCGTTCGCCGAGAATCCGCAGATTCTCCTGCGTAGCCGCGTGATTCCACATGTTGGTGTTCATCGCCGGCGCCAGCACCACGGGTCCGGTGAAGGCGAGATACATGGTGGTGAGAAAATCGTCGGCGAGGCCATGGGCGAATTTCGCGAGCAGATCCGCGGTGGCCGGGCGCGACCACCAGAATCTGATTTTCCTGCGCCACGCGGATGTGTTCGATGGCGCTCGATAGCGTGTCCTCCGCGCTGCCGGCGGAAAACAGGCCCGTGATCACTTTGCGTCCGGTGAGCGCGGCCAGCGTCAGCGGCCGGATGAATTCCTCGGCCGACGGCCGTCATCACCGCCTGCACGGAGAATCCACGCGCCATCAGCGCGCGCGCCAGCTCCGCGGATTTATACGCCGCGATGCCGCCGCCGACGCCGAGCGCAACATTCATCGCTTATCTCGTAATTCTACTCTTCGGCCGGAGCTTCTTTCGGACGCGCGATGGCGGGATCGTCGTACTGCACCAGTCCGCGGCGGACTTCCTCCATGGCGGCCACGGTGGGCTTCTTCGACGTGGTGGGCAGGAAGCTGCGCGCGCCGTTCTGCAACTGGCGCGCGCGTTTCGCGGCGACAATGATGAATCGGTATGCGCTCGCTTCCGGATCGTCCGGAATCACGCTCGCAGCGGTATTTCTGAAATTGGATTCGGGCATGTAATCAGTTCTTTCGTTTCGAAGCTCGCCGGCCGAGCTTACAAAAAGGTCTCCAGAATCGGACGAATTTGCTCTTCCATTCGGTCGCGCCGGCTCCGCGTGGCTTTGACGATGGACACCAGCGTGTCCACCGAAGACTCCACCTCGCGATTCACCAGCACGTAATCGTAAATCTTATAGTTGCGAATCTCCTCGGCCGCATCGCGCAATCGCCGTGCGATCACGTCGTCGGAGTCCTGCGATCGCGTGCGAAGCCGCTGTTCGAGAATCTGCCGGCTGGGAGCAAGAATGAAAATGGATACCGCGGCCGGAATCTTCCCCTTTAATTGTCGCGCACCCTGCACGTCGATGTCGAGCACCAGGTCCACGCCTTCGGCCGCCGCGCGGTCCAGCTCGCTGGCGTGGGTGCCGTAATAGTGGCCGAAAACCTCGGCATGTTCCAGGAATTCGCCCTTCCGGAGACGCTGCTCGAACTCCTCGCGGGAGATGAAAAAATACTCCTGGCCGTCGCGTTCCTGCCCGCGCGGCGGACGGGTGGTGTAGGAAACCGAGAATCGCAACTTGGGAACGCAGTGCGATCAACTGGCTGGTCAGCGTCGACTTGCCCGATCCGGAAGGCGCGGAGATGATGAAGACCGTGGTCATTCCAGGTTTAAGGACTGCTCGCGGACTTTCTCGATGGCCGCCTTGGCTTCGAGCGCCAGCTCCGTGATCTTGAGCCCGGCTTCGCCCGCGCCGTTGGTCTTCGAAAGAATGGTGTTGGTCTCGCGATTCATTTCCTGAAGCAGAAAATCGAGCTTCTTGCCGACCTCGCCGCCCGCGTCGAGCAGCGCCGCGAGCTGGGCTGAATGAATCTTCAGCCGCGCCAGCTCCTCGCCGATGTCGCTGCGGTCGGCCAGAATCGCCGCTTCCTGCGCCAGGCGCTGCGGATCGATCTGCGCGCCTTTCAGAAGTTCCTTCAAGCGCTCCGAAAGCCGGCTCTGGAAGGCTCCCAATGCGCCCTCGCGAATCCGCTCCATCTGTTCCGCGACGGCCGCCACGCGAGCGTTATGGATGCGCATCTCCGCGCGCGATCTCCTCACCTTCGCGGGCGCGAAAGGCGTTCAGCTCGCTCAGTGCGCCATCGAGCGCATCGGTCAAGGCCGCCTCGGTCTCGCCCGGGGCCTCGGATTCCGAAGCTTCCTCGAACATTCCGGGCATGCGCAGCGCCGCGTTCAAATCCGGCTGGGCGTCGAAACCGTGCGCTTCGGCCGCTTCGCGAAACGCCTTCAGATATTCCGCCAGCAGCGCGTGATTCAGCGACCGCGGCGCCGTTCGACGAATTTTGCGGCAGCGCGATCCGCACTTCCACGTGACCCCGCACCACGCGAGCTTTTACCGCAGCGCGAATCGCATTTTCGAACGGATCGGCAGCCGACGGCGCGTGCACCTGAACGTCCAGCCCGCGATGATTCAGGCTCTTGAGGCTGACCACCAGCTCGCCATCGCCCAGCGGACGCCGCACGCGGGCGAATCCGGTCATGCTGCGAAGCGGAGCGCTCATCTTAAGGGTTCACCAAGGAATCCGGTTCCAGGAATTGCAGTTCGTGCAAACGTTGATACACGCCGCCGTGCGTGATCAGCTCCTCATGCGTGCCGGTTTCGGCGATCCGGCCGCGATCCAGCACCACGATTTTATTGGCGCGCCGCACCGTGGAGAGCCGGTGCGCGATCACGATCACCGTGCGATGCTCCATCAGGATCTGAAGCGCGCGCTGCACCAGCAGCTCCGATTCGCTGTCCAGATGCGACGTGGCTTCGTCCAGGATCAGAATCGGCGCGTTCTTCAGCAGCGCCCGCGCGATGGCCAGGCGCTGGCGCTGCCCGCCGCTGAGCTTCTGGCCGCGCTCTCCGATCATGGTTTCAAACCCGTCCGGCATGCGCGGAATGAACTCGTCCGCCAGCGCGTTGCGCGCCGCTTCCTGGATCTGTTCGCGCGTCGCGCCGGGCAGCCCGTAGCCGATGTTATTCGCCACCGTATCGTTGAACAGAAAAGTATCCTGCGCCACGATCCCGATTTTCTTCGCGCAGCGAGCTCAGCCGCAGATCGCGCACATCGCGCCCATCGATGCGCACGCGCTCCCTGTTGCACGTCGTAAAAGCGCGGCACCAGATTGGCGAGCGTGGTCTTGCCGGCGCCGCTCGGCCCCACCAGCGCGACGATCTCGCCCGCCTTCACTTCGAGTTGAATCGAATCGGAGCGCGAACCCGTCGGGAGCGTTGGGGTAACGGAAGCCCACGTCATCGAACACAATGGATTTCTCAAATCGCGCCAGCTTCAACGCTCCGGGACGTTCCTTGATCTGCTGATCGCGATCCAGATATTCGAACACCTTCTGCGATGCGCCGAGCGCCTGCTGGAAAATGTTGTGGATGCCGGCCAGCCGCTTCGCCGGTTCATACAGCATCAGCAGCGCGATGACAAAACTGGTGAACTGCCCCGTGGTCATCGCGCCGTAGAGAATCTGGGTCCGCGCGTAGCTGAGCAGCCCGACGATGGTGATCGCGCCGAAAAATTCGATCAGCGGAGACGCCACTGCCTGCTGCGCGACGTAATGCAGATTGCTGCCGCGCAACCGTTGCGCGCGATCGCGGAAGCGATTGGATTCGATTTCCTCCGCGCCAAACGATTTCACCACTTGATTGCCGCTAAGCGTTTCCTGTAACAGCTGGTTCAGCTCCGCCGCATCGTCTTGCGCGCGCCGCGTGGTGCGCCGGATGCGCCGGCCCAGCTTGATGGTCGGCACCAGCACCAGCGGCAGAATGGTCAGGCTCACCGCGGCTAGTCTTTTATCCTGCTGGAACACGACGATCAGCAGCGCCGCCGCCGTGAAGCTCTGCCTCAGCCAATCCGCCAGAATGTGCGACACGGCCACCTGAATCTTTTCGAGATCGTTCATGATGGACGACATCACGCGGCCGGTCGAATTGTTTTCGAAGAAATTCGCGTCCTGATGCAGCACCCGGTCGAACACGGACTGCCGCAGATCCGTCACCGCGGACAAGCCGACGTAGTTGATCAGATAGTTGCCGCAATAATCGCACACACCCTTGATCAGGACGATGCCGAGGATCGCGATCGCCACCATCGTCCACACATTGTGGATATGTCCCGGAATCAGGTTGCCCAGGTACACTTCCCGCTTGACGATGGGGATCTTTCCGAGCACCACCGGCGCGTCGGCGGACGAAGGATTCAGCACGCGATCGAAAATCGGGCCGATCAGCAGCGCCGTCAGCCCCTGCGCTGCGCCCACGCACATCATCAGGAGCATCGATAGAATCAGGTGCGGGACGTACGGGCGCGAATAGCGCAGCAGCCGTGACAGCTCCCTCATACGCGCACCTTCAGCGCTTCGATAGCCGCGGTCACGTCGTGAATCGCAATCTTGCCGATGCCTTCGGGGGATCGCAAAACCTGCGATTCGGTGCGCCACGGAGCCCACGTAACCGGGTCGGACGCTCCGAATAGCGCGACCACGGGGACGCCGAACGCCGCCGCGATGTGCGCCGGCCCGCTATCGTTGCCTATGAATAAGGATGCGCCGGCCATCAGGCTCTTCACTCGCGGCAAGGACTCGTTCTTCCAGACCTCGAACGATGCAAACGGCTTCGCATCGTCCTCGGTCCCGGCCAGGAACACGGCATTCAGCCCCGTCAGCCGTCGCGCGACTTCCATGAACCGGTCCGCGGGCCAGGTTTTATCCGGCGCCGACGCGAAGGGATGAATCACGGCGTAAGGCGCGCGTCCCGCCAGTTCCGCTGCAAACAGTTTCGCGCGCGGGATCTCCACTTGCGGCGCCCCCAGCCAGAACATCGCCGACGCTAAGTGTTCCGCGGTGTGGACGGGCCTTTCCTCACCCAGGATTTCCTGTGCTCGCGGAATCCGGTGCGAATAAATGAAACTGTAGCGATGATGCCCAAACCCGGTTCGCAGCTTCGCGCGGCAGGCCGCCGTCAGCAGCATACTGCGGGTTCCGCCGTGAAAATTCAAAGTCAAATCCGCGGGACACGCTCCGGAGCGGATTTCGTCCACATCCGGATTGTGCTCAAACAGCGAGGCGAAACGTGGCTCGACGATCATGGTGATCTTCAAGTCCGGCCGAAGTCGTTTGAGGAGCGCGAGAGCCGGAGTGGTCAGTACGCAGTCGCCCAGCGAACGCAAACGGATCACCGCGATCCGCGAGCCGGACGGCAGCCGCTCCAGAAGATTTCCCACGCCTTATTCTTCTATGCGAGCCTCGTCCACGAGCATCACAGGAATGTCATCGCGAATCGGATAGACCCGTTTGCACTGGACGCACTTGAGGCCGTTTTCGTCCTGCTTAAGCTCCACCTGAGCCTTGCAGAGCGGGCAGACCAGAATTTCCAGCAGGTCTTTGCTGATGGCCATAATGAATAATCAGTGTAACATCGGGGCCGCATGGGTTTTCGGTGGCGGACTGGCGAAGCCGCGTCCCTGCGCCAACCATTCAAGCCAAACAGATGTTGTCGCCCGGCGAAAAGGAGCAGATCGGCATACGAGTCTGGTCTAGGAGCTTGTTGAAAAAGGGGACTGACCACTTTGTCCCCGCCCGCAAAACATTGGTTTCCCACACATCTCCTGCGGCGGACATAGCGGTCTGTCCCCTTTTTCAACAAGCTCCTAGGAGAGCTGTTTCCAAAAGATCGCCGTGTCGCACCAGGTTCCGTCGGGATACAACGCATACTTCGGGATGACTCCCGCTCTCGTCCATCCCAAGCGCAGGTACAACCTCTCGGCGGTATCTCCTGTGCAGGTGTCCAGCACCAGGAGAGTCTTGCCTGCCAGGCGGCTGGCCTGTTCCACGGATTCCATGAGCACGGCGCCGACGCCTTGCCCGCGCGCCGGCCTTAAGACGAGTAACTTGGCGACATCAGCCCGATGGGATTGGTTTGGAAGCCCCGCCATGAGGATCTGGGCCGTCCCTACCAACTTGGAATCGATAAAGGCTGCCAGGAGGATGCGATCTCCGCGTTGCACTCCGTCAAGAACCGTTTCGAAAAAGGCTTGGGCCTCGGGCTGGGATAGCGACGCCATAAAACCCACCGACGCGCCTCCTTCCACGCAGTCCAGCAGAACCTCAGCAAGCTCCCCCAAGTATTGACGCGCCTGTTCCGCAGTCAATCGTCGAATCTCAACCATCAGGACAGCTTACGATTTTCCACGAACACAGTGCTACCGCAATCTGCAAGCGCGCGGGCGTCTTCTCCTGGTCCTACGGCCGCTCGCCGCGATGGATCACTTTTCCCGACGCTAATCGCTCCAGATCCTTCTCATGGACGTCGAGCAGCTCCTGGAGAACTTCCGCGGTGTGCTCGCCCAAGCCCGGCGCGGACCGCGTCACACCCCCCGGAGTCTCCGAAAATTTCACGGGAGGCCCGGTCAAACGGAACCCTTCCACCACCGGGAACATCTCACGATCCGCCGCTTGCGGATCGGCCGCCACTTCGTCGATGGTCCGCACCGGCGCGCACGGAATCCCATGGGCGCGCAGCTTCGCAATCCATTCTGCGCTCTTCTTCGTGCGAAAAATATCCGCGATCAGCCGCTCCAGCGCCTCGCGATTCGCCACGCGCACGGCATTGTTTGCATAGTCCGGATGGTCGGCCAGCTCCGGCCGGTCGATCGCCAGGCAAAACTCCTGCCACAGTTTCGGACTCGCCACTGCAATCACCATCTCGCGATCGGCAGTGGCGAATCCGCGATACGGCACAATCGAGCCGAAGCGTGTCCCCAGCGCTCCCGGCACCACTCCGGAACCGGTGAAGTACGCGTAATTCGACGACATTGCCGAGATCATCGAATCCAGCATGGACACGTCCACGAACTGCCCGGTCCCAGTGCGATGACGGGCTTCTATCGCCATCAGGATGCCGATCAGCGCGAACATTCCCGCCGTGATGTCCGCCACTGAATGGCCGGATCGCACCCGTTCCCCGCCTTCGACGCCGGTAATGCTGATCAGGCCGCTCGAAGCTTGCAGGATCAGGTCCATCGCCGGTTCATCGCGCGACGGCCCGGTTTGCCCATACCCGGAAACCGAGCAGTAGATCAGCCGCGGATTCCGCGCCCGCGCCGCTTCATAGCCCAGGCCCAGCCGGTCCATGGTCCCGGCTCTCATGTTCTCGATCAGCACATCTGCATGCGGCATCATGTCCAGGCACAGCTCCACGCCCTCCGGCTTCTTCAAATCGATCACCACGCTGCGCTTGCCGGGATTGATGCCCAGGAAATAGGACGCTTCTCCATCGGTGAACGGAGGCGCCCAGGTCCGTCCCACTTCGCCTTCTGGAGATTCGATTTTTAAGACGTCGGCTCCATACTGCGCCATCAGCATGGTGCAATACGGCCCGGCGAGAGCATGCGAAAAATCGAGGACACGAATACCATCCAGGGGACCGGGCATATTCTCAATGATATTCTGAACACCATGCCTTCCTATGAACAGATCGAATACGCGGTCTCCCATCTCGTCGCCACTATCACGTTGAACCGCCCCGCCAAGTTGAACGCCTGGACTCCCAGGATGGAAGAAGAAGTCACCGCGTCCATTCGCGCCGCCGCCGCCGATAACAACGTCCGCGTGATCATTCTCACGGGAGCCGGCAAAGGCTTTTGCGCGGGCGCCGATTTGAGCGTGTTGGCAGGCGTCGCCGGCAACCAGGAAGCCGTGGCCGCCAGCCTGACCGCGAAAATCGTGGTGGACGAAAGCGTGCGTCCCGACTTTCGCCATAAGCACGCCTGGTTGCTTTCGGTTCCCAAACCGATCATCGCCGCCATCAACGGACCCGCCGTCGGACTCGGCCTGATCGTGCCGATGTATTGCGATTTTCGCTTTGCATCGGAAAAAGCGAGGTTTTCCGTGATTTTTTCCAAGCGCGGCCTGGTCGCCGAGTACGGTATCGGATGGATTCTGCCAAGGCTAGTCGGCCTTCCGAACGCGATCGAGCTGATGTTCACGTCAAAGACCATCGGCGCGGCAGAAGCTCTGCGCGTCGGCCTGGTAAGCCGCGTTTTTCCCGAAGAAAATTTCTTGGGCGCAGTGCAGGAAGTCGCCCGGGAGTTGGCCTCCACCGTCTCGCCCCGATCCCTGCGCGTGATGAAGCGCCAGATCTACACGGGCCTGGTGCAGAACCTGGGCGAGGCCTTCGATCTGGCCATTGAAGAAATGAAAGGCAGTTTCGGAACCGCCGATTTCAAGGAAGGCGTCGCGCACTTTTTAGAAAAGCGCGCCGCCGCGTTCACCGGCCATTAGACTCTTTCGATGATCGTCGCAGTCGCCATCCCAAAGCCGATGCACATGGATTGCAAGCCGTAGCGTCCGCCGGTCCGCTCCAGGATATTCACTAATTTAGTCATCAGGGCCGCGCCCGTCGCCCCCAGCGGATGACCGTGCGCGATCGCGCCGCCTTGGATGTTCAGTTTTTCCAGTGGAACGCCCAGTTCGCGCGCCCATGCCAAGGGTACGCAGGAAAACGCTTCGTTAATTTCAAAGGCGTCAATATCTTCGATGCGCAACCCGGCCATCGCCAGCGCCTTGCGAGTGGCCGGGATGGGACCGGTCAGCATCAATTCCGGGTCGCTGCCGACCACCGCGCGAGCCATCAATCGGGCCCGTTTGCGCAGCCCTAACTGGTCGGCTTTACTACCACTTGCGAGTAGCACCGCGGCGGCGCCATCGGAAATCTGGCTGGAATTGCCGGCAGTGATCACACCATCGGGACGAAACGCGGGTTTCAGGGCGCGCATTTTGGTGACATCGGGGTTGGCGCGAACGCCTTCATCCGCCTCCAAGCCATTCAAGGGAAACAGCTCGCAGCGGGTCCAGCCATTTCGCTGGGCGGCCGCGGCACGGCAGTGGCTTTGCGCGGAAAACTCGTCCAGCTCCTCGCGCGTCAGGCCCCATTTTTCGGCGACCATCTCCGCGGAAATTCCCTGGTGAAGCAGTTGGAAGGGAAAATCGGCGCGAAACTCGTCCGAAAGTGCGAAATCCGACCCCATGGTGACGCGACTCATCGACTCGACGCCGCAACCGACGGAAATCTCCATGTCTCCCGCCGCGATTTCCTGCGCCGCGAAGTGAATTGCCTGCTGGCCGGAGCCGCAAAAGCGGTTGAGCTGCAGCGCCGGAACTTCAACGGGGAGACCAGCTTTCAGTCCGGCCAGACGACCGATGTTCGCCCCTTGTTCCCCGATGGGAGTGACGCAGCCCGTGACGATGTCCTCAATGTTACCACTGGTAACATTAACGCGCTTTAACAGCTCTTTTAGCGTCCGGGCGAGCAGATCCACGGGATGAATTCCATGCAGCGCTCCCTCCGCTTTTCCGCGTCCAAACGGTGTTCTGACGGCGTCTACGATGAATACATCGCGCATGCTTCCCCTCCAGGATTGACACCCCTGTTAGAATACCGTAATTTGGGTTCAACGTTAGTCAACGGTCGAATCCCGTGGGGAAAGGGTGCTTTTCTAGCGGAAATACTGGAGCATCACGTCGTACTCCGTTTTGAATTCTTCCAGCGTTTTTGCCAAACGCTCCTCGCTTAAACCCAGCGTTTGGATGAGCGCGGCGTTGGCGCAATCGGCGGTCTCCGGCATGATCCACACGCCCAGCGAGTTCACGTAGTTGTTGGAGCACTCCACCAGACGGGCCAGCGGAATCTGGCCTAACTCGTTTTTCGGAATCCGGTCATGGTGGTGACGAACGGCGACGCGGATTGGCTCGGGAAGATTCCAGACGGCCAGCGCATCGGCGGAGAGCTCAGGATGCGTGAAGCCGAGGACTTCGCGTTCCGCGTCGAGATGGCCTTCGCCGGTTTCGGCGTGCACTTGCAGGATTCGCGCGTGCTGGTTGCTTAAGCCCGTGGCAATCAGCAGCCGCCCCAGATCGTGCAGCAGGCCTGCGACGAACGCGCCTTCGGGATAGTCGACCGGCAGACGCTGGGCGAGAATGTCGCTTAACAGCGCCACCGCCGCTGAATGCATATTGAAATGCGCCATGGACCACGAAGGCGGAACCGGCGTCTTGTTCCACATGCGTGTGAGCGACATGCCGAGGACTGCGTTGCGGAGCTTGTTGAGGCCCAGAATCGCCAGCGCGTGCCGCACGGAATTGATGGTGCCACGGCGGCCATACAGCGCTGAATTCACCAAGTTGAGAAGGTTCCCGGCGACCACGGTATCCTTTTCGATCAGGTCGCCCAGTTTCGAAAACGCAACATCTTCCCCGGCCAGGGTCGCCATCAGGCGATTGAGCGTCGCCGAGAAGGGCGGCAAAGTGGCCAGCGATTGAAGGGCCTTGCGCTTCAGAGCTTCTGATGCGGGCGCGATTTCAATCCTGGTCTCAGTTAGTGGAACCACATCCAGTATATCGGCGTTTCCAGAAGAAAACTGAAGGCGCTATGCTGATGGGAGTGTTGAAGATCCTTCTTCTGGCCGGGCTCGCGGCCGGCGCGGCGCCCGCTCAATTCCTGCACTTCGAAGTTTTCATTCGAGATATGAATTGCGAGCCATGCTCGGACTCGCTGGCCGGGGCGTTCAAGAAGATGCGCGGCGTTGACCGGGTCAATGTGGATTTCAAAGCGGGAACGGTGGCGCTGGGCCTGGCAGATCAAAATCGCATTGGCGTCGATCCGGTATGGGATGCGATCAAGCGCGTGGGATTTACGCCGGGAGAAACCAAGGTGGTGGTGCGGGGCTCAGTGAAGGCGTCGAAGCTGGAAGTGGCTGAAATCAATAAGACGTTCGAGCTGGATGGCAAGGCGCCGGAGGGGGATGGGGTGAAAGTGAAAGGCGCGATTACGCCGCCGAGCAATCCCCGAACGCCGGTGAGGATTCGAGTGGACTGAGAGCTGGTTGAGTTTTGCGGGCGGGGACAAAGTGGTCAGCCCCTTTTTTTCGGCTCTCAGCGACCCTGCCAGCAGGCTGGGCGCTTTTCCAAGAATGCGGCGATGCCTTCCTGGGCGTCATATGCCGCCGCGTTCATGGACATAACCTCTTTTGCGTAGGCATAAGCACGAGGCTGATCGAGTTCGATCTGCGCGTAGTAGGCTTGCTTACCGACGGAGATGGTGAACGGACTGGCTTCCGCGATCTGGCAAGCTAGCTTGCGCGCTTCCGCTTCGAGACCGGCGGGCGGGACCACTCGATTCACCAAGCCCCAGGACTGAGCACTGGCCGCGTCCACGAGCCGGCCGGTGAGCAGCATTTCCATGGCTCGCTTGCGTCCCACCGCGCGAGTTAATCCGACCATCGGCGTGGAGCAAAACAGGCCGTTCTTGACGCCAGGCGTGGCGAAGGTCGCTTCAGAGCTGGCAACCGCCAAGTCGCACGTCGCGACCAACTGGCATCCGGCGGCGGTGGCGATGCCTTGTACCTGGGCGATCACGGGCTGCGGAATCGACTGAAGTTTGGCCATTAATTGCGTGCAGACGTCGAAAATGCGGCGGTAATGGGCGATGGTGCCACCTACCAGCTCATTCAGATCGTGACCGGAAGAAAACACTTTTCCCGCGGCGGCCAGAATCACGGCGCGAACATCGGTTTTAGAGGAGATTTCGTCCAGGCATGCGATCAGCTCGAGCATCAGGTCGAGCGACATGGCGTTGCGCCGCTCCGGACGATTGAGCGTGACTACAGCGAGAGAACCTTCGCGCTCCGAGAGCAGATAGCGGTACATGTTCTCACTATACTCCGCGGGAGCTGACGCGCATCCGCAAAAGAGAATGGGCCAACAGCAGTAGCAGTAGCAGGGTGGCCACGATGGCTGCAAAGGCAAGGCAATCCGGTATCAATTCCACGAGCAAGCCGAGCGGGTCCAGCGATGGCGGCGCGCTTTCGCTGAACTTGAAGCGGGCTTGCCAGTCTTTTTCCACTCCGAAACGCATACGAGTCGCGGATGCGGTTGGTTCCAGGCTATGCCGGGCGGCGACCGCTCTTAAGCGTGGGCTTTGTGATATGCGGCCCAGCGTTTTTTCTGGGCTTCCGCCATGCGCTTGCGTGTCTCAGGGCTGAGAACCCGGGTCTTACGCGCGGTGGCGGGCGACCCGGCAGCGTGGCGGATGGCGGTCATCCAGGACGGCGGCCTTCCCCGCCGTTTGCCGCGCGTCTGGGCCAGCTTTCCCAAAACTACAAGGGCGTCTTCGATGGCGGCACGCTCGGCTTGGAGCTCAGCGATCATTCGTACGATATCCATAGGTGGAGTGCTCGATTGTAACAGATTAAACGTGATTAGCACAATCGAATCATATGACCTATGCGTGACACACCCGCTATAATCATGGACATGCGAAAACTTGCAGGAGTGCTTTGTCTTATGTCATCCGCTATGTTTGGCTCGTCGCTTTATGATTTCACGATGAAGTCGATTGACGGCAAGCCGGTGCCGCTGGGCGAGTTCAAAGGCAAGCTGGTGCTGGTGGTGAATGTAGCCAGCAAGTGCGGATTTACGCCGCAGTACAAGGGCCTGGAAGCGCTGTATGAAAAATACAAAGATCGCGGATTCACGATCGCCGGGTTTCCCGCCAATAACTTCATGGCGCAGGAGCCGGGGACGGATGCAGAGATCAAGACATTCTGCTCCAACAAGTACAACGTGACGTTCCCGATGTTTTCGAAGATCTCGGTAAAAGGCGACGACAAAGCGGTGTTGTATCAGTATCTGACCGATACCGGCGCAAATCCATCCACGGGCGGGGAAATCAAGTGGAATTTCACCAAGTTCCTGGTGGATCGCAGCGGAAAAGTGATCCAGCGGTTTGAGCCGGCGGTGACTCCGGAGCAGATGGACGCGGCGATCGAGAAGGCGCTGAAGCAGTAATCCGGGCATGCCGAAAATCCTGGTGACGGGCGGCGCCGGGTATATCGGCTCCATTACGACTCATCATTTGCGCGCGCGCGGGCATGAAGTTGTGGTGGTGGACGACCTTTCCCGCGGGCATCGCGACAGCGTTCCACCGGAAATTCTGCGGGTGGTTCGATTGCAGGATACGGCGGCGCTGGCGGCGTGCCTTAAAGGCGTAGACGCGGTGATGCACTTCGCGGCCTATATCGCAGTGGGCGAGTCGACACAAAAGCCGGAGTTATATTTTTCAAACAATGTGGGCGGGACGCTGTCGCTGCTGGATGCCATGGCGGAGGCCGGGGTGCGAAAGCTGGTGTTTTCGTCGACCGCCGCGGTGTACGGGAATCCTGCGTCCATTCCGATTCCCGAAGATGCCCGGTTTGCGCCGGTCAGTCCTTACGGAGAATCGAAGGCGGTGGTGGAACGGATGCTCGGGCAGTTGGACCGGTTCGGCGGGTTGCGCAGCGTGGCATTGAGATATTTCAACGCGTGCGGAGCGGAGCCTGCGGCTGGACTGGGGGAATTGCATGAACCGGAGACGCATCTGATTCCTCTGTTGATGCGGGCGTTGAAGAGCGGCCGGGCAGTGCAGATTTTCGGCGACGATTATCCGACTGCAGACGGTACGTGCGTGCGCGATTACATCCATGTAAGCGACCTGGCGGAGGCGCACGTGGCGGCGCTCCATCATTTGCTGAACGGGGGAGGGTCGGATGCATTCAACGCGGGGACCGGCAGAGGGAACACCGTGATGGAAGTGCTGCAGGCCGTGGAGGACGTGACCGGGCTGACGGTTCCTTATACGATGGCGCCGAGGCGCGAGGGCGATGCGGCGGAGCTGGTGGCGGACGCCACGAAGCTGCGGCGTACGCTGGGGTGGGAGCCGAGGCGAAGTGCGCTGCGCGACATCGTACAGGACGCGTGGAATTTCTTTAACCAATAGAATAGAGGACAGGTGTTTCGAACATCTTTCCTTCTGATGAGCACCCTAACCTTGACGGCCGCGGATTCGCTGCTTTCCCCGCCCGTCGCAAAAATGGTTCCCAAATCGATGACGGTTCTGGGGGACACGCGGGTCGACAACTACTTCTGGCTGCGGGACCGGAAGGACCCGGACACGACGAAGTACCTGGAAGCCGAGAATGGCTACACCGAAACCGTGATGAAGGGCACGAGTGCGCTTCAATCCAAGCTGTATGCGGAAATGCTGGGGCGGATCAAGCAGACCGATCTAAGCGTTCCCACGCGACGCGACGGATATTTCTATTACACACGGACGGAGGAAGGGAAACAGTACGCGATTCACTGCCGCAAGAAGGGGACTCTGGATGCGCCGGAAGAAATTCTGATGGACGAGAACGCCATGGCGGCGGGAAAGAAATATTTTCGCATCGGCAATTTTTCGGTGAGCCCGAATCACCGGCTGCTGGCGTATTCGGTGGATTACGATGGCGATGAAGAGTACACCATCCACGTCAAGGATCTGACGACGGGGAAGCTGCAGGCGGACCAGATTCCGAACACGTATTATTCGCTCGAATGGGGCAATGACAATGCGACGTTCTTCTACACGGTGCTGGACGCGGCCAAGCGGCCGTACAAAGTTTTTCGCCACACGCTCGGCCGGAAGACCGATGCACTGGTGTATCACGAGCCGGACGAACGATTCACGGTGGAACTGGCGAAGACCTCGAGCCGCGCCTACATTCTGATCAACATCGGGAGCGCGCTGACGTCGGAAGTCCGATATGTGAGCGCGGACCGGCCGAAGGGCAAGTTTCAGGTGGTGCTGCCGCGCGTGCAGGAGACGGAGTACGACATTACGCATCACGAAGATTCATTTTTCATCCGGACCAACGACGGCGGCCAAGACGTTTCGAGTGGTCGAAGCGCCGGTGAAGGATCCGTCGAAAGCGAACTGGAAAGAGGTGATCGCCAAGCGCGACGATGCGACCATCGAGAGTGTCACGGCGTTCAAGGGTCATCTGGTGGTGGAGGAGCGGGATCTCGGCTTGACGAAGATCCGGATTCGCGAATTTCGCAACGGCGACACGCATTTCATCGACGTTCGCGCGAGCCGGTTTATACGGCCAGCCTCGGCGCGAACGCCGAGTACGATACGCAAGATGGTGCGTTTCGTATACACGTCGCTGGTGACGCCCAATTCGGTGTTCGATTACAACATGGAAACGCGCGAGCGCGAGCTGAAGAAGCAGCAGGAGGTGCTGGGCGGGTACGATCCTGTCGAAGTACGAATCGGAACGGGTGTACGCGACGGCTCCGGACGGGGTGAAGGTGCCGGTTTCGCTGGTTTACAGGAAAGGTTTGGTGAAGGATGGCGCGGCGCCGATGCTGCTATACGGTTATGGAGCATACGGCATCAGTATGGACCCGGGGTTCGCGTCGGACCGGCTGAGTTTGCTGGACCGGGGATTCGTGTATGCGATCGCGCATGTTCGGGGCGGTGCGGATCTGGGCAAGCCGTGGCATGAGGATGGGCGGCTGCTCAAGAAGAAGAATACTTTCACGGACTTTATCGCGTGCGCGGAATATCTGGTGAGCCAACACTTCACGTCTCCGGGTCATCTGGCGATCATGGGCGGCAGCGCGGGAGGGCTGCTGATGGGAGCCGTTAGCAATATGCGTCCCGACCTGTTCGCGGTGGTGGTGGCGATGGTGCCGTTCGTGGACGCGCTGAATACGATGCTGGATGCGTCGCTTCCGCTGACGGTGGGCGAGTACGAGGAGTGGGGCAATCCGAACGGGCAACCGTACTACAACTACATCAAATCCTATGCGCCGTATGAGAATGTCGAGGCCAGGGCGTATCCGGCCATGCTGGTGACGGCGGGGTTGAACGATCCGCGGGTATCGTACTGGGAGCCGGCGAAGTGGGTGGCGAAGTTGCGGGCGGTGAAGAAGGACCAGCATCCGCTGCTGCTGAAGACGGAAATGGGGAGCGGACACTTCGGGTCCAGTGGGCGGTATGAGCACCTGAAGGAAACGGCATTCAACTATGCCTTCGTTCTGAACGCCCTGCGGATCGAGTAGATGGTATGGCTGTGTAAGCCATACAAGTATGGCATGCTCGTATGTATGAAGAAGACGCTCAATATCGACGACAAGCTGCTCAGGGACGCAAAGACGGCCTGCGGAGCTACCACGGATACAGAGACCGTGCGTCGGGGCCTGCAAGCTCTGGTGAGCCACGCGGCAGCCCAGCGCCTTCGTACGTTCCGAGGCTCGGAGCCTGACGCGCAGGACGTACCCAGACGCCGCGAGCGGGCATCGCGAAAACATAGAGCGCGTTTCGCCGCGATGGCTGAAGAATTAGGCGTGGCCTATCGGCCGGGCGCCGATTTGCCGACGAACGGCCAGCAGCGCTAGAAGGGCCACGCCGAAACTGATGACCGAGCCCTCGACAGCCACGTCGGGGAGCCAGCGCGATTTGAGAAAAAACAGATAGAGCAGGAGCAGGAACATCACTCGCATGGCGTTGCGGGCGACGCGGGCTGAGAAACGCAGGGTGATCCAGGCCGCCCCCGTCGACAGCGCCAGCGACGCCGTGACGCCCAGTACGCAGGCCTCGCCGAGCGTCAGCAGGTCCGGCGCGAAGGCGAAGCGGTTGGTGGCGTACACAGTGGTGAACCCGGCCAGGAGAATCGCGACGGTCATCGCTTCGCCATACGCTACGGCAGCCGCGATTTGAACCAGGGCATCCGTCATTGAGTCTGGCCGGCGGAGAGCGAAGCCTTGAGCGGCGGCTGGTGCTGAGAATAGTACGCCTAGGCAGGCATAGGCCGCGGTCATCACGGGGTCAAGAAAATCAATGCCGCGCATCCATGGGAGGAGAACGCCGAAGACTGCGACGATCGCGATGTGGATTAGAATCACGCGCAGGTTGAAGCGCTCGCGCATTTCTACCCCTTCGCGATGCAGGTAATATAAAAGAGTCGGCATTCGACGTTGCCATAGTACCAACCCAACTGACGTAACATGTGTAATGACAGCCCTAAAGTGCACTTAGGGCAAATTTGTCTAGGGCCGGGACGCTAAACAATCGTCTTCGGCAGACCGATTAAGTTACTAGATTATGATGGATAGGCGAATTGAACCGAGGATGCTCTGCGCGGATCTGGTGGACGTCCAGTGGAAGGACCAGAGCGGGCGGACCCGTCGTGGAGTGGCCAATCTAGAGGACATTTCGCTGTCCGGAGCTTGCCTGCAGGTGGATCGTCCGGTGCCGCTCGGAACTACATTCCGGATTAGCTACCCGAATGGCGAGCTGATGGGCAAAGTGAAGTACTGCGTATTTCGTGAAATCGGGTATTTCCTGGGGATCGAGTTTGAGCCGGGGAACCGGTGGTCCCAGCGGCATTTCCGGCCGCAGCATCTGCTGGATCCGCGGCGCCTGGTGACTCGGGTGACGAACCGGTTGAAAGCGGATGCTCCGACGCTGGCGAATTAGGCGAAACCCGTTACGCGGTAACCGGTTCGCTTGATTTGTGATTAACTGAAGAGAATGGCAACGGTGACGGGCCAACTGCCGGAGCGGGTGTCCGCAGACGGGGCTCGACCGGTGCCGTGGGCAGCCATCGCGTGGTTCCTGGCGCTGCTGATCGCCGGTTATTTTCCAATTCTCAAGCTTCTGGTATGGCAGTGGGCTAACGATGCCGACGTCGGCCACGGGTTTTTTGTCCCGGTGGTAGCGGGATATGTCGCCTGGCAGCGGCGGGAGGAGCTTCTGGAGCTGCCCTGGAAGCCGGCCTGGTGGGGCGTGGGCATTATGCTGTGGGGCATGCTGCAGGGATACATCGGCTTGCTGGGCGCGGAGTTGTTCCTGCAGCGGACCTCCCTCCTGATCACGCTGGTAGGGGTGCTGCTGGTGTTGGGCGGAACACAGGTGGTGAGGAAACTGGCGTTTCCACTGTTGCTGCTGCCGTTCATGATTCCGATTCCAGCGGTGGTGTATAACCAGATTACGTTTCCACTGCAACTGTTCGCGAGCAGCGTGGCGGAGACGGTGCTGGATTGGTTAAACCATCCTGTGTTCCGCGACGGAAACGTGCTGGAACTGGCGAACAATGAGAGACTGGACGTGGCGGAGGCGTGCAGCGGGATTCGAAGTTTGCTGTCCTTATCGTTCCTGTCGCTGGTGTTCGCGTACACCTTCGACCGGAAGGTCTGGATGCGCTGGGCGCTGCTGGCCGGCGTGGTGCCCATCGCGATTCTGGCGAACGCGGGCCGAGTGACGATCACCGCGCTGCTGGCCGAATGGAAACCGGACTTGGCGCACGGATTCTTCCATGCCGTGGAAGGCTGGATTATTTTCCTGATCGCAGGCCTGATGCTCCTAGGGTTGCACCTGGCGATCAGCAAAGTCTACAAATGGAAATTCGAGAAGAAGGGGGAAGCACCTGCTTAAATTCCTCAAGTCCACGCCGGCGCGGGTGGTTACGGTACTGCTGATCCTGCAGGGAGCCTTACTGTACAGCTCGATTCGTCCGGAGGCAGTGCCGCCGGGGCGCCCGCTGGCGCAGTTTCCGAAGACCATCGGCCCATGGCAGATGGCGCGGGAAGGCGTGATCGAGCAGGAGGTTCTGGACATCCTGAAGGCGGATGACCTGCTGACCCGGATATACGTGGACCCGACGATAGGACGCAGCGCCGACCTGTACATCGCGGCGTTCCGTTCCCAGCGCAATGGAAAGGCGCCGCATTCTCCGAAGAACTGCCTTCCCGGCAACGGCTGGCTGCGCCTGGATTCCGGCGAGATTCAGATCGACGTGGGCGCGGCCGCGCCGATTCCGGTGAATCGATACGTGATTTCGCATGGGGAAGCGCGGCAAGTGGCGCTGTACTGGTATCAGTCGCGAGACCGGGCGGTGGCGGACGAGTTTAAAGCCAAATTTTGGGTGATCGCCGATGCCATCCGGTATGACCGGACCGATACCGCGATCATCCGCGTGATGGTTCCAGTGATTGATCGCGATTCCGATTCGGCCGACCAGACGGCGATCGGTTTTGTGAAGACGGTGTACGGAACCATACGCCAGTTTCTGCCCTCTTAGGCAGTCTTGGGCCCTCCTAACGCGCGCGCCGATTCAAGTAGACTATCTTTGATGCGGAGTTTCACTGGTTTCGCTTTCCTGGTCCCGCTTTTTGTACCGCTGCTGGCGCAACAGCAGGTCAATCCCAACGATCAGGTTCTGAAGTCGCTGGACGACATCGAATGGCGGATGAAGCTCAGCGATATTGCCGATGTCGACAAGATCGCCTATGCCAGCCTGCCGTTGGCACACAATCCCAATCCGACCGCTCCGGGCGCGGGGAACCCGCTGATCATCCGTGCGTACACCTTCATTCCGAAAAAGCTGGACCGCACCAAGAAGCAGCCGCTGCTGGTGCTGGCGCATCAGGGAATTCACGGCAATGTTTCGTCCTCGGAGTTAGGACACATCATGCGGGAACTGATGGACCAGGGTTACACCGTGATCGCGCCGGATTATCGCGGCAGCAGCGGCTACGGCCAGGGTCTGTATCAGGACATCGACTATGGCGGACGCGAAGTGGACGATGTGTTCGAGGCTCGCAAGTGGATGCTGGACACGTATAGCTTTCTGGATCCGAAACGCGTCGGCATGATTGGATGGAGCCACGGCGGCTTCATCACGCTGATGAACATTCTGCAACATCCGGATGCGTATGCGGTGGCGTACGCGGGCGTTCCGGTGAGCGACCTGGTGCTGCGGCTGGGTTATCAGACGGACCAGTATCGCGCATTGTATTCGGCCCCGTACCACATTGGCAAGACGGTTCGCGAGGACATTAAGGAATACGAGCGGCGGTCGCCGATCACTTATGTTTCGAAGCTCCAGACGCCGCTGCTGATCCACACCAACACGAACGATGAAGACGTGAATGTGCTGGAAGTGGAGCGGCTGATCACGGCGCTGAAGGCCGAAGGTAAGCAGTTTGAATATAAGATTTACGAGAATGCTCCGGGCGGGCACATGTTCAACCGGCTGGATACTGAACTGGCGCGGCAGTCGCGGCAGGAGATTTATAAATTTCTAGCGAAGTACTTATTGAAATGAAGCTGATTCTCACATTCGCGTTGTTGACGCCGCTGATCGCGCAAACACCGCAGCCGGGTGGCCGCGGAGGGCGCGGAGGAACTGCGCCGGCGCCGTCCCCGGAAGCTTCCGCGGCCACTCCGGCAGCGCCAGCCGTTGGCGCCGCGCCGCAAGCTGCCGGCCCACAACAGGGGCCCGGGAACGATGAGGTTCTGAAGGGCATCGACGACCTGGAGTGGCGGCTGAAGATCAGCGACATTGCGGATTTCGACAAGGTCGCTTACACCAGCCTGCCCCCGCGCCGCAATCCGAACCCGACTGCGCCGGGCGCGGGAAATCCGCTGATCGTTTACGCGTACACGTTCATCCCGAAGAAGCTGGACCGGTCTAAGAAGCAGCCGCTGCTGGTGATGATACACGGCGGCGTGCATTCGAACTTCACGTCCGAATCAGCCCACATCGTGCGCGAGCTGCTGGAGCAGGGCTATAGCATCATATCCACCGATTACCGCGGCTCGACCGGTTACGGGCGCGGGTATTATCAGCAGATCGATTACGGCGGACGCGAAGTGGATGACGTGTACATCGGCATGCAGTGGATGCTGGAACGGTACACTTTTCTGGATTCGAAGCGCGTGGGGATCGTCGGCTGGAGCCACGGCGGATTGATCACGCTGATGAATATTTTTCAGCATCCAGAAGCGTTCGCGGTGGCTTACGCGGGCGTGCCGGTGAGCGACCTGGTGCTGCGGCTCGGCTACCAGACCGATGCTTATCGCGCGGAGTATTCGGCGCCCTATCATATCGGCAAGACGGTCCGGGAAGACATTAAAGAATACGAGCGGCGGTCGCCGATCACTTATGTTTCGAAGCTCCAGACGCCGCTGCTGATCCACACCAACACGAACGATGAAGACGTGAACGTGCTGGAAGTGGAGCGGCTGATCACGGCGCTGAAGGCCGAGGGGAAGAGGTTCGACTACAAGATTTATCAGGACGCGCCGGGCGGGCATCAGTTCAACCGGCTGGATACGAAGCTGGCGCGCGATTCGCGGCAGGAAGTTTATCAGTACCTGGCGAAGTATCTGAAGCCCGGCTCATGATCCAGGATTCCGCCGCTTTGAATCGCAGCCAGGCACGGTCGATGGTGATCTCGGAGGGAGGGATCGTCGCGACCAGCCAGACACTCGCGTCGCAGGCGGGCGCGCAGGTGCTGGCGCGAGGCGGGTCGGCGGTGGACGCGGCGATTGCCGCCAACCTGGTTTTGGGCGTGGTGGAGCCGATGATGTGCGGCATCGGCGGCGATCTGTTCGCGATTCATCGCGATTCACGCACCGGCGCTTTGACGGGAATGAATGCGAGCGGCTATGCTCCGAAAGCGCTGACGCTCGAAGCCTTGAATTTCGCGGTGCCGGCGGCGGGCATTCACAGCGTGACGGTCCCCGGCGCGGTGGACGGATGGTCGAAAATGCAGGCGAGGTTCGGGAAGCTCGCCTGGGCCGATCTGTTTGCGCCCGGGATCTACTACGCCGAGCACGGGTTTCCGGTCACTGAGGTAATTCAATACGATTGGCAGCACGAGAATGCCAAGCTGACCGAGGGTCTGTTTTGGCGGAACGGGCGAGCGCCGGGGGTGGGCGAGATTTTTCGCAATCCGGAGTTGGCGCGCGCGTACCGGATACTGGCTTCCGAAGGGCCCCGAGCGTTGTATGAAGGCGAACTTGCGGCGGCGATTCGTCAGACTTCGGCAAGGCTCGGCGGCACGATGTCGGCGGAGGATCTGCGGGAGTTTTCCTCGGAGTGGGTCGAGCCGCTGTCGATTGAGTACCGGGGGTGGGACGTGTATCAACTTCCTCCGAACGGCCAGGGCATCGGGACGCTGGAGATGCTGAACATCATGGAGAATTTCCCGCTTCCGGAGATGGACCCGATGAGCGCGGCGGCGGTTCACCTGAAGATTGAGGCGCAGAAGCTCGCCTTTGCGGATCAGCGGCGATATATTGGCGATCCTCGATTTCGTAAGATTCCGATGGAGAAGATGCTTTCGAAGGCGTACGCGAAGGAGCGCGCGGCGTCGGTCGGGCATACGATTTACCTGGCAGCGGTGGATCGGGAAGGCAATACGGTTTCGTGGATCGAGAGCATTTCGGACTTGTGGGGGTCGGGCGTGGTAATCGACGGGTTCGGATTTCATTTGCATAATCGAGGCAGCGCGTTTTCGAACGACCCTTCGCATCCGAACGCGCTGGAGCCGCGGAAGAGGCCGTATCACACAATTATTCCGGGCTTCATGCAGCGGGATCACCAACACATTGCGTTCGGCATCATGCGGGGGATGAATCAGGCGCAGGCGCAGGCTCAGTTTGTTTCTAACGTGGTGGATCACGGGATGAATATTCAAGCTGCTCTGGAAGCGCCTCGATTCACGAAGATGACGCTGGGTGGGAACGATGTGCGAATCGAGGGTCGCCTGCCGGCGTCGACCATCGAGGAGTTAAGGGCTCGCGGCCATGAAGTGGAAGTGCTGGGCGATTATTCAGGAATGGTGGGCGGCGGGCAGGCGGTGATGCGCGATTCGAAAGCTCGGGTGAATTATGGCGCATCGTCGCCGCGCAAGGATGGCGCCGCGATTCCCGAGCCGGAGCCATACTGGAAATGAGCGATATGTATTTTCAACAGTTCTATCTCACCTGTCTTTCGCACGCGTCTTACATGATCGGGTCGGAGGGCGTGGCTTGTGTGGTGGATCCGCAGCGCGACGTTTCGATTTACCTCGATGAGGCCCGGGCGCAGGGTCTAAAGATCGAGCACATCATTGAGACGCATCTTCACGCCGATTTCGTCAGCGGGCATCGCGAACTGGCGGAGCGGACCGGCGCGAAGATTTATGTCGGCGCGCGCGCAGGTGCGAAGTTCCCGCATGTTGCGGTGAAAGACGGCCTGGAGATTGGTTTCGGCCGCGTGCTTCTGCGGTTTCTGGAGACGCCCGGCCACACCATCGAAAGCGTTTCGGTTACGGTGACGGATCTGGATCGCGGAGAAAAACCGGTGGCGGTGCTGACGGGGGATACGTTGTTCATCGGCGACGTGGGCCGGCCCGATCTGGCACCGGATCTGACGCCGCAGCAGCTCGCGGGGATGCTGTATGACAGCTTGCATCAGAAATTGTTGACGCTTCCAGATGAGGTGGAAGTTTATCCGGCGCACGGAGCGGGATCGCTGTGCGGCAAAGCGATGCGGCCGGAGCGGCAATCGACCATCGGCAAGGAGCGGGCGTGGAATTACGCGCTGCGTCCGGCGACCAAGGAAGAATTCGTGCGGCTGCTGACCGCGGATCTGCCGGAGCGGCCGGGGTATTTTGCGCTGGACGCGGAGATCAATCGGAGCGGTGCGCCGTCGGTGGAGAATCTTCCGGCGATCTCGCAGTTGTCGCCTGAGGAAGTCCTGGCGCGGCGGGCCGCGGGAGCGATCGTGCTGGATACGCGGCCGGCGCAGCAATTCGGCGCGGGGCATATTCCGGGAGCGGTGCACATCGCGCTGGCGGGGCAGTATGCGTCTTCGGCTGCGACGATTCTGGGGCTGGAGCATGACATCATTTTGATTGCGGAAGACGAGGAGCGGCTGGAAGAATCGCGGCTGCGGCTGGCTCGGGTCGGGCTGGAGCGCGTGGTGGGCACGCTGAAGGGCGGAATGGCTTCGTGGACGGGAGCGGTTGCCGAGGTCGGGCAGATTCCGGTGGAGGAACTGAGCCGGGAGCTGGCACACGTTCAGGTAGTCGACGTGCGGCGTCCGGGCGAGTGGAATGACGGGCACATCGAGGGTGCGAAGCTGATGCCGCTGCACACGCTTGTATCGAGGCTGGGCGAGCTAAGGCGCGATGTTCCGGTCGCGGTGCACTGCAAGGGCGGGTATCGCAGCTCGATCGCATGCAGCCTGATCCAGCGGGCGGGGTTTGAGAACGTGATGAACGTGATCGGCGGGTTCGACGCGTGGCGGGCGTGTAAGCTGCCGGAGGCGCGGGAAGTAGCCGCGCCGCACTGATAGAGGCGCGACTAGCCTTGGCCGCCTACGTTGCGTGACACGACGGCGGCAGGGACGGCGCGGAGGGCGGCGGCGCGCTGCTTCTGGCGTTCCAGTCGTAAAAGTTCGCGGCGGCGGCGGCGCTTGACCTGATCGTCCACCTTGCGCCAGAATTTTCGGAAATAATCTGCGGCCGAAACGATTCCGAACAGCATCACCGCCCACATCGCGAGCAGCGCGAGCTGATTCAGATCCGGCCAGCGGATCCCGCTGATCACCAGCGAAATCGCGACGACTTGCGCGGCCATTTTGGTTTTCCCGAGTTCGCTGGCACGAATCACGTAGCCGGAGGCGGCGGCAATGGAGCGCAGACCGGATACGGCGAACTCCCGCCCGATAATCAGAATCACGATCCAGGCGGGGACGCGATGAATGTCCACCAGCGAAACCAGGGCGGCCGAGATCAGCAGCTTGTCTGCAATCGGATCGAGCAGCGTGCCCACCGTAGTCACTTGTCCCCAGCGGCGCGCGAGATAACCATCCAGCAGGTCCGTGACGGCGGCGGCCAGAAAAACACCCAACGCAAAAAACTCCCGCGTGACTGGAATCAGGCTTAGCCAACGCTCAGCGTAGGCTCCATCCGCCAGCAGCGCTGCGACCAGCAGCGGGACGAAAAAGATTCGCAAAAGCGTGAGCAGATTAGGGAGGTTCATCCGCTTCCTAGATCATATCCCAGAGTTTTATGAAGCGGGAATCAGGTAGCGCTCCAGGCGCCGGCGAATGGATTCGGGCACGTTGGCCTCCACTTCGCAGGCGTCGCCGCTGTAGCGCGTCGCGGTGACTTGCGCGTGTTCGTGCAGCAAGTGGAGCGGCGCACCTTCGGAAATGGGGAACCGGAACAGGCAGGCGGACAGGGGGTCGAGCGACAGCACTTCGTCGATTTTCTGGAGCAGGGCGTCGAACCCGGCTCCGGTGGCGGCGGAGATGGCCACGGCGCCGGCGGGCTGCTGTTCGGGATCTCCCAGGATTCGCCGGCCCAGCGCCGCGGCGTCGGGATCGCCTGGTATGAGATCGGCTTTGTTTAGCACCAGGATTTGCGGAGTGCCGCCCGCGCCGATCTCGGTGAGCGTCGCCAGCACGTGCGCGGTGTGATGCGCGGCGTCAGGGGAACTGGCATCGACGACGTGCAGCAGCAGCTCGGCCTCGACCACTTCTTCGAGCGTGGCGCGAAAGGCCCGGACCAGCGTGGTCGGCAGATTGCGAATGAATCCGACGGTGTCGCTGACCAGGGCGCGCCGGTGCGAGGGCAGCGTGATGTGGCGCACGGTCGGGTCCAGCGTCGCGAACATTTTCGCGTCGGCGAGGACGCCGGCGCCGGTGAGGCGGTTGAACAGCGTCGATTTGCCGGCGTTGGTGTAGCCGACCAGCGCGATGGTCGCGAGCGGGACGGCTTGCCGCTGGCGGCGCTGCGTGGTGCGGCCGCCGCGGACGCGATCCAGACTTTTTTCGATGGCGTGAATTCGCTGGTGAATGCGGCGGCGATCGGTTTCCAGCTTGGTTTCGCCAGGACCGCGCGTGCCGATGCCGCCGCCCAGCCGGGACATCGCGGCGCCGTGGCCGGTGAGGCGCGGCAGCAGATAATTCAACTGGGCCAGCTCCACTTGCAGCTTGCCTTCGCGCGTCCGCGCGCGACGGGCGAAGATGTCGAGGATCAACTGCGTCCGGTCCAGAACCTTGACGTCCAGCGCTTTTTCGAGATTGCGCTGCTGGGTGGGCGAAAGTTCGCGATCGAAGATGACGGTGGTCGCTTCGTGAAAATGGATGTGGCTCTTGAGCTCTTCGACTTTGCCGGAGCCGACCAGGGTGGCCGCATCCGGCCGCGCGCGCGACTGGATCAGGCTTTCCGCTACGCGTGCTCCGGCGGTGGAAGCCAGAGCGGCCAGCTCCGCGATGGATTCGTCGGCGGAGATCAGGGAATCGTCGGGGCCCGATGGAGCGCGTTGCGACGCGCGGCCCGTGACGCGCAGGCCCACCAGGAGGACTATTTCTTGCGGCAACTTAGTTTTCTGATTCCACCAGTGGAGCGCCCGGGATGCCGTGCGTTCCGGCGCTGGCGGCATTGCTTTGCGCGGGAGTGTGGAACGGTTTCGAAACCACCACTGTCGAAATGGCGTGCTTGAAAATCAGTTGTTCCTGATTGTTGGTTTCGAGAATCACCGAATACTTATCGAAACTCTTGATCCGGCCGGAAAGCTTGACCCCACTCATCAAGTAGATGGTGAGAAACGTCTTATCTTTGCGCGTGTTGTTTAGAAATGCTTCTTGAATGTTTTGCGCCTGTTTTTCCATGGAGCATCCTTCCTTAGGCCTCTAGAGGGTCCTTTAAAATAGCCCCACGGGGCGCCCGCACGTCCGCCCCGGCCGGGCGAAATGAATCTTGCTACATCATACCGTAACGATACTTATGCGGTATGCGCCTGGTGAACATTCGCCTGATCGATGACCAGGCAGGCGATTCTTTCGCGGTGAAACGTCGCGTCGCCGAATGCGATTTCACTGGACTTGGCGCGCCGGTAGTATAGGTGCGTGTCGTTTTCCCAGGTGAATCCCATGCCACCTTGCACCTGGACGCCGCGATTGCCAACCTCCCGGCATGCATCGCTGGCGTAGACCTTCGCGACACTCACCGCAGCGCGGGCATCCGGTGCGCCGCTGTCGAGCATCCACGCCGCGTAAAATGCGGCGGACCGGGAACTTTCTGTCCACACCAGCATATCGGCGCATTGATGCTGCACGGCTTGATACTGGCCGATCGGTTTGCCGAACTGCTTGCGGGTCTTTGCGTATTCGACTGCGATATCCAGGGTACGCTGCATGCCGCCGGTCATTTCAGCGCACAAGGCAACCGTGGCGACGTCGAGGCCGTGATCGAGCGCTTTTCGCGCCGCCGCGCCGCGCGCCAGCAACTCGCCCTGGGCGCGAGCGAACGCGACTTTGTACAGACGCCGGGTGAGATCGACGGCCGGCATCGGCGTAATTTTCACCGCCTTCGCGTCCACCAGATACAATGCGAGTTCGCCGGAATCGCGAGCCGCGACCACCAGAAAATCTGCCGCGGCGGCATCCGGGACAAACCACTTTTCGCCTGTCAGAGCCGGCATTTTCACGGCGTTGGGGTCCCAATTGGCGCTGGATTCGAGCAGGGCCAAGGCGGCCTTGACTTTCCCGCTCGCGATTTCAGCGAGATGCTTCTTCGATCCGGCCGCATCGATCACGGCCGCCGCCAGCAAGGTGGAAATAAACGCGCCCGGCACCAGCGCGCGGCCCATCTCTTCGGCCAGCGCGGCCAGTTCCACGTTGCCCAGGCCCATACCGCCGGCTTCCTCCGGAATCACTACGCCGACGAAACCCTGGTCGGCCATGTGGCGCCACAGTTTTTCATCGTGCGCGGTATCGGTTTCCATAATGCGGCGCACTTCACTCGCCGGGCATTCCGCGGCAAAGAATTTTCGCGCATTGTTCTTCAGAATTTGTTGGGATTCGCTCAGTCCGAATTGCATTCGTAATCTCCTAGTAGCTCTTGGGCAGACCGAGCACGAAGTGCCCGATGATGTTCCGCTGGATCTCCGACGTTCCGGCCTCGATGGTGTTGCCGCGGCTGCGCAGATAATTGTAAGCCCACTGGCCTTCATCAAACGCGTCGCAGGAGCCGTGGGCCAGCTGCCCGTAGGGACCCATGATCTCCATGGCCACCTGTTGGAAGCGCTGATTCAATTCGCTCCAGAAGATTTTCTGAATGGACCCTTCGGGCCCGGGAACGCCGGTTTCATTGATGCGGCTGAACGCGCGCATCTGATTGCAGCGCATCACCTCGATTTCGGCATAGCACTGCGCCAGCTTCTGCCGCAGCACCGGATCCTGCGCGGCGGTGTGCCCGTTGCGCTGGGTGTGATGCGCAATCTCGACCAGGCGATTGAAATTGCGCCGGTAATTGACTTGCAGCGCGGCTCCGAATGTGCCGCGCTCATGCATCAGCGTGCCCATGGCGACCGACCAGCCGTCGTTCACTTTACCGACGACGTTCTCCGCCGGGATGCGCACATCGCGAAAGAAAATTTCGCAAAATTCGCTTTCGCCGCTCATCTGCTTCAGTCCGCGCACTTCGATGCCGGGCGATTTCATATCCACCAGGAGCACGGTCAGGCCTTTGTGTTTCGGCGCGGCGGGATCCGTTCGAACCACCAGCTCACACCAATCCGCGGCCCAGCCGTAGCTGTTCCAGCACTTGTGGCCGTTGACCACGAAATGATCGCCGTCCAGCTTGCCTTCGGTGGAGAGAGCCGCCAGATCGCTGCCGGCGTTGGGTTCAGAGAATCCCTGGCACCAGATCTCTTCCGCGCTGAGAATTTTCCGGAGATAGCGCTGCTTCTGCGCGGGGGCGCCGAAGGCGATGATGGTGGGCCCGATCAGGCCGAGCCCCAGCACGTTCGCCATGGGAGGAGCTTCGGCGCGCGCCATTTCTTCAATGAAAATCACCTGCTGCATCAGGGAGGCGCCGCGTCCGCCGTATTCCGTAGGCCACGAGATTCCAGCCCATCCGGCGTCGTAGAGCTTCCGCTGCCAATGGCGCAGGTACGCGAAGCGGGCTTCCATCGACTCTTCGGCGTTGCGGCGCTGCACCCAGTCCTTGGGAACGTTGGCGGCAAACCAGGCGCGCACTTCGTCGCGAAACTGTAGTTCTTGCGGGTTTAGATTGAGATCCACGTATTGGTCCTTCGAAGGTCGAGTTTAGCATGGTCGTTTTCCAAGGGATTAACGGGGATTAACGTGACGGACCGGCGGCTGGTAAACTCGCGTCGGCCAATCTCGTCATAACAGGCATGAACAAGCTAATTTCCGCCCTCCTATTTACCGCCACGCTGGTGTGCGCTCAGCCGAGGACTCCTCCAGATCCGGCGACCCAGGCCCAGCGGGAGGTGCAATTTCTGACCAAACGTTTGACTCTGACGGCGGCTCAGCAGGCAACGGCGACCACGATTTTCACGAATCAGTTCACCGCCGACGCGGCCACCCATGCCAGTATGAAGACCGCGCGAACAGCCCTGACGACGGCGATCCAGACCAATAACAGCAACGGGATCGAGACGACCGCGAACGAGATCGGCACTCTGACAGCGCAACTGACGGTGAGCGACGCGACCGCACAGGCGGCGTTTTACGCCATTCTGACGCCTGCCCAGCAAACTGCGTATAATCAGCATCCGGCCGGAATGGGCGGACCACGCCCCATGGGCCGAGGGTTCGGCCGCGGTGGTCCTCAATAAGCTACCTTTTCGGTCTGCGAAGGCGGCCGCCGCTGGCGTAGGCTCGCCGCATCAGGACGTCGGGGAGTAACTTGGTCGCGGCGACGATCAGTTTATAACGCCAGCCGGGAATGACGAACAGCTTCCCGGCGTCCAGGCCTCGGAGGGACTCCCCGACTACGAAATCCGCGGTCATCCACAGGGATTGCGGAATGGTGCTGCGGTCCATCCCCACGGTGTCGTGAAACTCCGACAGCGTGAATCCAGGGCAGAGGGCCTGCACCTTGACCGCGGATTTCTTCACGGCGAGCTCGATCGACAGCGCTTCCGTGAACCGGTTCATCCAGGCTTTGGTGGCGCAGTAACTGACGCTCTGCGGTGAAATCACGAAGCCTGCCACCGAAGCCACGTTGACGATCCCGCCCCGCCCGCGCGGCACCATGTTCGCCAAGGCCGCATGGCTCAGGCGCATGGCCGCCATCACGTGGAGCAGATGCATGTCCTTCTGGCCCTGAATATCGGCTTCGTAAAAGAATCCGAGGGTCCCGAAGCCGGCGTTGTTCACCAGCAACTGGAGCCGAGGATCCTTCTGAAGCCGGTCGGCTACGCGCTCCACGTCGGGGTCGCGGACGAGATCGCCGGCCATCGGCTCGGCGGTAATGCGATGCGCGGCGGCGAGCTCGCCGGCCAGAGATCGTAAACGGTCCTCGCGCCGCGCGATCAAGAGAAGGTCGTAGCCGCGCGCCGCCAGCTTGCGCGCAAACGTGGCGCCGATGCCGCTTGACGCTCCGGTGATGGCGGCCAGGGGCCGTTCTTCAGGCATGTGCGTGCTCCTCTTCTTTGAGCTTGATCGGATGGCCGCGAGCGGCCCACTCGGCCCCGGCCAGCACCAGCATGGACGCGAGGAATCCGAGAAAAATCAGAGAAACAGAATACTGAAAAATCCGGTATTCGGCTTCGAGCTTCCTCTGAAACCACGGCCAGATCAGCTTGTTGAAGTACTTCATGACTTCGAGCATGATTCCGACAAGGATGGCCGCCGCGATCACCCGGTTCACGGGAGGCCGTCCATTCGGCAGAAAGTAATAGATCAGAAACAGGACCAGCACCGCCATGGGCACGGCCGCGAGCTTGAAAAAGAGGGTCGGCATGAATCCGATCACGCTGACCGGCGAAGTCTGACTGGCAGCGGTGAGAGCCATCGACGCGAACGCCAGAACACCGCAGGCGAAGATCAGCGCCAGACTGACCAGTTGATTGCGAAAAAAACTTCGGTTCTTGCGGATGCCCCAGATCCTGTTAAGCGCGACCTCCAGCGGCTCAAAAATTCCGTTGGCGGTAAACAGCAGCAGGACGATGGACACGATTTCGATGGCGCCGTGCGGCGGCAGGTTTTCGTGCTGGCCCTTGGTGTATAGAAAATTGGTGAACGAATCCGGAAAATAGTCGCGCAAGGCGAGCTGGATGGCCGCAATGGTCGGTCCGTTCGTTGAACATCAGCCGCGAGAGCGGACATAGTGACGATCAGAAACGGATAGAACGACAACAACACGTTCGCCGCGACCGAAAATGCGTACACATGGACCTCGGTTTGCATCCAGTAGCGAAACGTCGGAGCCAGCGCGGCGGCAACTCGTCGCATTCATTACAGAGTAGTGGATACTCTGGAAGCAGGTGAAGGTCGTCCTCATTTCGACTTACGAGCTTGGACATCAGCCGTTCGGGCTGGCGTCTCCGAAGGCTTGGCTCGCGCGCGAGGGCCACACGGTGCGCGCCGTCGATCTTGCGATAGAATGCCTGCCGGAGCCGGCCATCCGCGATGCCGGGATGATCGCGTTCTACTTGCCGATGCATACCGCGACGCGGCTGGCGGTGCCGGTGATCGAGCGCGTGAAGCGCATGAATCCTGGCGCGCGAATCGTCTGCTACGGTCTTTACGCGCCGATCAACGCAGAAATGCTCAAGGCTTTGGGAGTCGACGCGATTGCCGGCGGCGAGTTCGAGCAGGCGCTGGTTAACCTGGCGCGCGGCCACAACGCTTCGCCTGTGTCCCTGGAGCGCTTGCAGTTCATTACGCCGGACCGCAACGATCTGCCGGGTGGCCGGGCGAGGTTGCGGCATGGAGCCGAATCGAAGGCGGTCGCCTATACCGAAGCGAGCCGCGGATGCAAACATCTGTGCCGGCACTGCCCGGTGGTCCCGGTCTATGGCGGTCAATTTCGGATCGTCCAGCGCGAAACCGTGCTCGCCGACGTGCGGCAGCAGATCGCGGCGGGCGCGCGGCACGTGACCTTCGGCGATCCTGATTTCTTCAACGGCCCCACGCACGCGAGCAGGATCGTCGCAGCTCTGCATGCTGAATTCCCCGAAGTTACATATGATGTGACCATCAAGATTGAGCACTTGCTGAAGCATCGCCACCTGCTTCGGGTGCTGCGCGACACTGGGTGTTTGTTCATCACGAGCGCGGTGGAATCGGTGGACGATGCAGTGCTCGCCAGACTTGAAAAAAATCACACGCGACGCGATTTTATCCAGGCGGTCGCGCTTACCCGGGAAGCCGGCTTGACGATTCAGCCGACGTTCATCGCATTCATGCCGTGGACTACGGTCGAATCCTATCGCGACCTGTTGCGTGTGCTCGCCGATCTGGATCTGGTGGAAAACGTTCCGTCGGTTCAGCTCGCGCTACGCCTGCTGGTGACGTCAGGCTCGCGGCTGCTCGAACTGGAGGATCTGCAGGTTGGTCCTTTCGATCCGAAATCGCTGGTGTATCCGTGGAAACATCGGGACCCCGAGGTGGATTGGCTGGCCGCCCGCGTGTTTCGTCTGGTTGACCAGCGGCAGAAAGAATCCCGCACGCGAAGCCAGATTTTTCACGACATCGCCGTGCTGGCCGGCTTGTCTCTTGAAAACTTCGATCTGATGCCGCGCGCGACAATTCCGTATCTCGACGAGCCCTGGTATTGTTGAGCGGAACCAACGGAAGCGCAGGTTGCGCTTGTCTGATGAGGAAAGTCTTATTAGTCGCATCCACCACCGGCTACCAGGTTCGCGTCTTCGCGGAAGCCGCGGGGCGCATGGGGCTGGACCTGGTGCTCGCGACGGATCGGTGCCACATCCTGGACGATCCGTGGGGCGACGACGCGGTTCCGGTTCGATTTGACAATCCCTTGTCAGCCCTGGACTCGCTTGCCGCTCGGGGACCGTTTGAGGGTGTGGTTGCGGTGGGTGATCGTCCGGCGTTTGTGGCGGCTCAAACGGCCGAACGCCTGGGGTTGCGCTTCAGCCCTTCGAGCAGCGTCCGCGCAGCGAATCACAAATTCCTGGCGCGGGAGCGTTTCAAGGCCGCCGGCCTGCCGACACCGCGGTATCGTTTGAATGCGCCGCCAGCCGGGTATCCTTGCGTTCTGAAGCCCATCGGACTCTCCGGGAGCCGCGGCGTGATCCGCGCGAACGATCCAGCCGGGTTCGCCGCGGCATTCGCGCGAATCCAAAGGCTGGTCGAGCATGAAGAAGACCGGTCCATACAAGTGGAAGAGTTCATCCCCGGCCGCGAGTTCGCTCTCGAAGGATTGGTCACCGGCGGCCGGCTGCAAGTGCTCGCGTTGTTCGACAAACCCGATCCACTGGACGGTCCGTTCTTTGAAGAAACCATTTATCTGACGCCATCGCGCGAATCTCGCGAGGTGCAACTGGCGATCTTCGAAACCGCGCAACGCGCCGTAAAGGCGCTTGGGTTCACCTATGGACCGGTACACGCGGAAATGCGCGTCAACAGCGCAGGAGTGTGGATGCTCGAAGCCGCTGCCCGGCCTATTGGCGGGCTGTGCTCGCGCGTGATGCAGTTCGAAGGAGGCGCGACATTCGAGGAAGTGATCCTCCGCCATGCGATCGGGGAAAACGTGTCGCAGTTCCATCTGGCGGACGGAGCGCACGGGGTAATGATGATTCCCATCCCGCGTGCGGGTGTTTACCTGGGAGCCGATGGTGTGGAAAACGCGCGTGAACTTGACGGCATTGAGGACTTAATGATCAGCGCGAAAGAAGGTCAAACGCTGGTTCCGCTGCCGGAAGGGGCCAGCTATTTAGGCTTCATTTTCGCGCGCGGCGCCGAGCCCCATCTGGTCGATCGCGCACTGCGGGAGGCGCATTCACACCTGAAATTCAGGATTTCGATTGCATTGCCTGTCGTAAGATAAAAGCTTGTGAACGTTACCATACTTGGAACGGGGTACGTCGGGTTGACGACGGGAGTGTGTCTCGCGTTTTTGGGCCACAGGGTCACGTGCGCGGACGCAGTGGAAGAGAAAATCGCGATGCTCGAACGCGGCGAAGTGCCGTTTTATGAGCCGCACGTATCGGATCTGATCGCTGAAGCGCGGCCTAACTTGAAGTTCACCATGGATTACGCGCAGGCAATCCCCGGCGCGCAGGTGATCTTCATCGCCGTCGGCACTCCGCCGGGGCCGAACGGCGCGCCCGACTTACAGTATTTGCAGGCTGCCGCGCGTGGCATCGGCGAGCATCTGGGCAGCAGCTTCACGGTGGTGGTGAACAAGTCCACGGTGCCGATCGGAAGCGGAAACTGGGTTGGCTCCCTGGTGCGGGAGGCCTATGAGAAGCGCCATGGCCACAAAGCCGACGGAGTTTTCGCCGTGGCGTCGAACCCCGAGTTTCTTCGCGAAGGCTCGGCGCTGCACGACAGCCTGTACCCCGATCGGGTGGTGATCGGCGCGGATGAACGGCACACGGCGGAGGTCTTGTACAGCTTGTACCGTCCGATTCTGGATCAGAAGTTTCAGGCGCCGCCGTACTTGCCGCGGCCGGAGGAACTGGCGGCGGTGCCGCTGATTTCCACGGATCTCGCTTCGGCGGAGTTGATCAAGTACGCGGCAAACGCGTTTCTGGCGCTGAAAATCAGCTACATCAATGAGGTCGGCCTGCTTTCGGAAAAAGTGGGCGCCGATATCGCGCAGGTGGCCAAGGGCATCGGGCTGGATGCGCGCATCGGGACACGATTCCTGCAGGCGGGAATCGGATGGGGCGGCTCGTGTTTCGGAAAAGACACGGCCGCGATGATCGCCACGGCGGCCGAATACGGCCTGGAGATGCCCATCGTGAACGCCGCGCGCGAAGTGAATCGCCGCCAGCGCGAGCGCGTGATCGACAAGCTGCTGGGCGAGCTGAGAATCTTGAAGGGCCGCACCATTGGCCTGCTCGGGCTGGCGTTCAAACCGCACACCGACGATCTGCGGGAAGCTCCGGCGGTAGAGATCGCACGCAAGTTGATCGAGCGCGGAGCTCGCGTAAAGGCGCACGACCCGGTGGCGATGGAGAAGTTTCGCCGCGATTATCCGGACATGGCCGTGGTCTGTTGCGAAAACCCGGAGGACGTGGTTCGCGATGCCGACGCGGTGGTGCTGGTAACCGAGTGGCCGCAATACCGGGAGATGGATTGGGAACCGCTGGCGCGTTTGATGCGCACAGCAGTGGTATTAGATGGAAGGCAAGTGCTGGACCGCGCGCGTATGTCGCGCGCCGGGTTCAAGTATCTTGGATTGGCGTGTTGACTATGCAAACGTATCGTTGGAGCGAAGTTACCAGAGAACAGGTGAATCCGCTGATGGTTCGCCAGATGATCCACAGCCAGACGATGACCATTGCCCGCATGGAACTGCGGAAAGGCGCGGCCGTCCCCGAGCACAGCCATCACAACGAGCAGATCACCAACGTCGAGAAAGGGCGCATGCGGTTTCTGATCGGCGGCAAGGAAGTGATTCTCGGCCCGGGCGAGGTTCTGCAAATCCCGCCGCATCTGCCGCACTCGGCTGAGGTGCTGGAAGACGCGATTGTCGTAGAAACATTTTCGCCGCCGCGGGAGGATTGGATTCGGGGCGACGACGCCTATTTGCGAAAGTAAAAGGGGAAGCCGTGAGTTACCTGCGGCAAATTCTTGCGGACCACGGCGAATCAAGCCCGCGCGGTCCAACCAAGGTCCGTCTGGACTTGGCGGCGCTCGACTTGGCGGCAATTCAATTCCCCGCCCTCGCCATCCAGCCGGTGCTGGACCGATTGAACGAACTTGCCTCACAACTGGGCGATCGCCTGCGAAACTTCAACGACGGCCGCGATTTCGTGGAGACCGCGCAGCGCTATCTGTTCCAGGAACTCGGCTTCCACGGCAATGAAGACGACTATTACGACCCCTTAAATAGCTGCCTGAACCAGGTGCTGGACCGGCGCACGGGCATTCCGATCAGCCTCTGCGTGCTGTATATCGAAGTGGCCCGGCGTTTGATGATGCCGGTGTTCGGCATTGGCCTGCCGCGGCATTTCATCATCCAGTACGACGACGGAAACTATCAGACTTATATCGACCCGTTCCATGGCGGCCGGACCATAACCCCTCGCGAATGTTTTGCGCTGGCCGGCGCGCCGGCTGCCGATCCGGGTCTGCTGGAACGGGTTTCGAGCCAGGACATCCTCCGTCGCATGGTACGCAATCTGCATCGCGGCTACATGCGGCGTGGCGACTGGGGTCGCGCGGCGGAGACGCTGGACCTGTTGATGCTCAGCCTCAGCCCCAATTCCCCCGGCGCCGCGGGAATGCACAAGCTCCGCGGAATGTTGTCCCTTGAATTGCGGCGCTACCAGGCCGCCCGCCGGGACCTGGAACAGTATCTTGCGCTTGAGCCCAACGCCTCCGACCGGGCCGAAATCCTGAAGCAGCTCGGCGCGATTCATCGCCGGCTGGGCCGTTTAAACTGATCTACCAGCCGCTGGCCATGGCCCAGTTAAATGATCGTTCTCCCCTCCACCACGCGGATTCGCCGCGCCACCGCATCGTTTCGAGCCACAGCCGCTGCCCGTCGGTTCGCACTGTAACCATTCCGTCGAGATCCGTGCGGAGGACCGCAGCATGCCGCCCAACGAGCCTCCTCAGCACGTCCGGATTCGGATGCCCGAAGGAGTTCTCAAATCCGTCCGAGATGATCGCGACCGACGGCGCCACTGCGTCGAGAAATGGGGCAGTGGTCGAGGTCTTGGAACCGTGATGGCCCACCTTCAACACGTCGGCTTGAATCGTACGGCTGTCGGAGAGCAGGAGCGATTCCATGGGCCGCTCCATATCTCCCGTGAGCAGAAAAGCGTGCGCGCCGTAAGTAATCCGCAGAGCCAGCGAGTCGTTGTTTCCGGGCTTCGCGTTGACGTAACCCTCGGGCGGCGACAGAACTTCGATGGTCGCACCCCCGAAAGCGACAGGCGCAGCGGCGCGCTCTTCGATCACCGGGACATGCAGACGAGCCGCGCGCTCCAGCACTCGATCGAGGGGATTCGCGCCCACCCATAGCTCCCGCGGACGAAAATTCTGCAGCAGCGCGCCGATTCCGCCCGAATGATCCTCATGCGCATGTGTCGCCACCAGCACGTCGATCCGGCGGATTCCGCGACTCCACAGATACGGCGACACAACGTCTTCCCCGGTATCCAGGTTGGACTTGCGCTGCCGGCCGTATTGCAACAGGCCCCCGCCGTCGATCACCATGATCCGGCCCTGTGGAAACACCACTAGCAGGCTATCGCCCTGTCCGACGTCGATCACCGTCAGCTCCAGGACCCGCGGCGCGATGGCCGGAGGCCACGGGTGCCATAGGAGCAGCGCAAATCCCGCCAGGACCGCGCCGATCGCCGGCCATCTCCACTTAAGATGTCCGGCCAGCAGAGCCGCGCCGATCAGCGCCGCGACAAATGCGAGGGCCAGCCATAGCGGCGGGTCTGCCACGCGCCAGTTCGGCTCCATGGACGCGTGCCACGCCGCGATTTTCGCGGATAATTTCAACAATGCTCCCGCGATGCCCGCAACCCAGTGCCAGCCGGTGAAAATCGCGGCGAATCCCAGCGGCACAACCATGTTGAGAAGGGGCACAATCAGCAGATTCGCGGTCAGGCCGGTGAACGACACGCGATGGAAATACTCCGCCATGGGCAACGAGAGCCCAATCTGCACGACTGTCGAAATGAGAGCCATCTCGAACGCGAACAGCCCTACGCGCCAGATTGCCGCGACTACCGCCAGCGCCCAGCGCACGGGTAGCCGCGTCCACAGCGACAGTGTTTCCGCCACCAGCCGTAGCTCGACGCGGAATTGTGCCACGCGCGGCTCTAACCCGGGATCGACCCCTTCGTCGCCGGGGAACCGCATCCCGCGCGCGAAAGGCCCGGAGGTGGCTTGAATCAGCGGCGGAGCCAACGCCCCGATCGCAGCGACACACAGGAAGGAAAGCTGGAAGCTCGCGTCGAACAACTGCCCCGGGTCCCATAGAAGGTACACCAGCGCCACGGCGGCGAGCAGATTCATCAGGCGCCCGCGCCGGAAAAAAAATCGCGCGAACAGGTACAACGTGAATCCGCCGGCCGCGCGCACCACGGGCGCCGAAAATCCTGAAACCAGGGCGTATACCCAGGCCGCCGCAGCCGTGATCGCCAACGCCGGGAGCTCCGGCAGCGCGCACAGTCGCAGCAGGAACAATAGCACCCCCGCCAGCACCGTCACATGTACGCCCGAAATCACCAGCGCGTGGAACGTTCCCGTGCGGCGGAAATTGTCGGTCCACACCTTTTCGAGCTTCGACGTTTCGCCGATCAGGATCGCCTCCATCATGCCAGTCGAATAGGTGTCTTCACCGTACAGCCGCTCGATCCGGTCGAGTGCCGCCACGCGCAGCGCGAACACCGCCGCCATGAATCGCGACCCGCAGCGTCCCGGCAAGATGCGTGCCTTCTCCCCGGAAGTCATCGCGACGGTCCAGAAAATGTCCTGCCGGGCGAGGTAGCCGGCATAATCGAACGACCCCGGGTTGTTGTAGTTATGCGGCCGCCGCACGCGCCCTTCGATTTCGACGTGCTGCCCGTAATCGAGCCTCTGCGGCGGGTCGTCATCTTTCAGCGTCAGGCTCACTCGTGCCCGCGCCCGCTGGTCGAGCTCCAAGGTAAACTGCTCGCGATTGGCCGAAAAGACGGTAGGCTCCACCACACAGCCTTCCAGGATCATGGTCTCGCGGGATCCCGCGTCGATCTCCGGCGGCGGACCAGGCCGATGCCACGCCTCCGCGAACACACCCACGAAGATCAACCCAACCGTGGTGCAGACCTTCACGGCGGTAGCGGCTTTCACCCGCTGCGCGATCAGACCCAAACTAAGAAACGCAAGAATCGGCCAAGCAGCTTCATGGGTGGAAAAACCGAGCCATTTACCCAGCAGAATCCCCACGGCCACGGCAACCACGGGCAACACCAATCGATCTCGTTGCGCAAGCCCCACACGAGATTAGTCGCCGCCGCCAACATAATTCTCTTATTGCGGAAGTCTTTGCCGATACTGATTGCATGATTAGCCATGTAAGCAGTTCCCATCACGTCAGCCAACAGCCCGTGACGCCGCCGGCTAAACCGGCCGCGACCCCGAAACTGGTCCAAAAGGAAGATTCGGTCCACTTGAGCGCTGCGGCAAGAGCCGCGGGGGACGTTGACCACGACGGCGATAGCCACTAACCGGCCCGGCGGCTTGTCATGAGAATTGTCATGATAAGAAGGGATGCACCGCCTCGTCCTAGCAATCTTGCTCGCCGCCTCCGCGCAGGCGGCTAGTTGGATTGAGTACCGCATCGGCCCATTCCGGGTCGTCAGCGACGCCGGCGACAAATCCTCTCGCGAGCGGCTCAATGAAATGGAGCAGCTCCGCCATGTTCTTGGCGTCATGCTGGGCAAGGACAGCCTTGGTGTCGGCGGGCCGCAGCAGAGCCAGCTTGAAACCATCTGGCCGATTCACGTGGTGTTGTTTTCGAGCACCAAGGAGTACGGCCCGCACGCGCTCAATCAGCCGTTCACAGAAGGCGGTTCCGCGATGCTCAGCGCCTGGACGGCGGACAACGCCATGCCGCGTGACTGGCTCCGTGCCTTGACGCGCGCGTTGATCGACCAGAACGCCGGCCGCATGCCCGAACCGGTGGAGACCGCGCTGTGCGATCTGTTCTCCACCATCAAGGTCACCGGGCCCAAGGTGATGCTGGGCGCTCCGCTCCCCGCCGGCGAGCTTCCGCCCGACCGTTTGCGCGCCTGGGCGAAGATGCAACTGGTGGCGACGAATCCGGATTTCAGCGGCAAAGTCCGCGTGTACCTTAACAACCTGCAAGGCGGCGGCGACCTGCTGCTGGCCACGCGCAACGCGTTCGGATTAACCCCCGCCAAGCTGGATGAGCAGGTGGAGGCCTATGTCCGCGCCGGCAAGTTCGAAGCCGCACCGGTTTCGGGCGAACCGTTGAACCCCAATCTCGATTTCATCGAAAAGCACGTCGACAAAGAAACTTTGGATGCTCTGTTCGCCGAGCTCGCCGCCGGCGGCAAGGATTTCGCGCCGGAAAGCCCACGCGGACTGCTGGCGAAAGGAAATCGGCCGTCACTGGAGCTGGCCGCAAAAGCGAATCCCCGATGGGGTGAGCCGCATGAGCGCCTGGCCGCCCTTGAAACCGAACCCGCCGCGAAGATCAAGGAGCTGAAACTCGCCGCGACGCTCGAACCGCGAAATCCCGCCTACTGGCAGGCGCTGGCCGAAGCGCAGACCGACGCGAATCTCTACGTCGACGCCGATAAATCCTGGGCGTCGGCTATGAGGGCCGCGCCCAACGAAGGGGAGCGCACCCGCATCAAGCAGGTCCGGCTGGATCTCGACACGCGGCGCGCTGCCTACGAAGCGGCCGAGAAAAAACGCATCGCCGCGGAGCAGGCCGCCGACTTGCAACGCGTGAAGGACGCCGCTGCCGCCGAGGTTCACGCCGCCGAGGAAGCTGCCAACAAGAAGCTGGGCGGCCTGAAGCCGGGCGAGAAACCGGAGGTGTGGTGGGAGGATCCTCCCGGCGAGAAATTGTCCGGGATGCTCGCTCGTGTCGATTGCCTGGCCGGCGGACCGATGCGCCTGACCATCAACATCGATGGCGGCGGCGCGATTCGTCTGATGATTCGCGACCCGAATCATCTGTCGGTCCATGGCAACGAAGGAGTCAAGTTCGGCTGCGGCGTTCAGCACCCGCCGCGCAAAATCAGGGTCATTTATAACGTGAAAGCCGACGCCAGGCTGAACGTGGTGGGCGACATCGCCATGGTGGACTTCCCCTGATGCCGCGGATCCCGCTGCGGTGGATCGCCATCAGTGTTTTTCTTTTTTCCTCGGCGTTAAATTATCTGGACCGGTCTCTGCTCGCCGCCGTGGCGCCGGCGTTGAAGCTGGAATTTCATCTCACCAATCAGGACTACGGCAAAGTCGTCTCGGTATTTTCGATCCTTTACGCCACTGTAGCGCCTCTCGCCGGATTGTTCATCGATCGGGTGGGGCTGAACGCCGGCGTAAGCCTCGCCGTGCTGGTATGGTCGCTGGCCGGGACGGCGACGGGCTTTACTAACAGCTTCCGGGGGCTGCTCGCCTCGCGCACCGTTTTAGGAATTGCGGAAGCCGCGGGCATCCCGTGTTTCGGAAAAGCCAATGGCATTTACCTGGAGCCTCGGGAGCTCGCGATGGGGACCGCGTTTAACCAGATAGGCATCAGCCTCGGCCTCACCGCCGCGCCGCTGGTCGTCGCTTTTATCGCGCCGCGCTTCGGATGGCGCGCGACGTTCATCTTCTCCGGTGCGCTCGGCTTGATCTGGGTCCCGTTGTGGCTGTTGACCGCCAGGCGAGTCCCCGCCCATGCGACAAGAACCGCGCGAGCCACTACCCCAATCGCCCAACTCCTGGCCGACCGCCGCCTGTGGGGACTGGTGATTTCTACGGTCTTCATCATGTCGCTATACACCTTGTGGACCAACTGGACCACCCTGTATTTCGTCGAACAGTGGCACATGACGCAGGAGCACGCCAACGCGAGCTTCGCATGGATTCCGCAAGTAGTCGCCACCATTGGCGGATTCTTCGGCGGTTGGATGGCGTTCCACTGGATCCGCGGCGGATTGCCGGTGCTGGATGCGCGGCTGCGTGTCTCCTGGATCTGTGCTGTTGCGTCGCTGATCGCGACCGCAGCAATTCCGTTCATGCCCAACGTGGTGCTCGCCACCGCGGCCATCAGCATCAGTTCGTTCTGGGCGATCTGCGTGTCGACCAATCTCTACGCGATGCCGATCGACCTGTTCGGCCCCTCGCGAGCCGCTTTTGGCGTCGCCGCTCTGACGTTCGCCTACGGCCTGATGCAGACATTTATCTCACCCGCGATCGGCACGGTTGTGGATCACGTAGGATTCACGACGGTCTGCTTCAGCATGGCGGCGCTGCCGTTGATCGGCGTGGTCATCCTTCGGGCCACATGCCGCTGAAGCAACGAATCAAGACCTGGCTGTTCGCCCTGATTGGAAAAGATCCCGAGGCGGTGGTGGTCAGCTTCTGTTCCGGCGATGAATCCCTTTCCCGCGCAATGTGCGAGGAGATCCGACGCCTGGAGCCCTCGCGCCGGCACTTCGAAGCTCACGCGAGCGAATCCTGGCACGAGCTGCGCAAGCGTTTTCGCGGCTACCGGATCGGCCTCGCACCGGTGCTGTTTACCGGCGACCTGAGTTATCGCAAGCTTCGCCGCGCCGCGTTCTTGCTCGCCCCGACCAAGATTCTTGCCTATAACCAGCGACTGGAACGCCATCACCTGAAGCTGAACCTCGCCTCCTGGCTATTCTTGAGAGGCGTCTCACTCGATCGCATTTTTCTTCGGCCGCGCTGGCTCTGTCCGTGGCGCCGCGACAAAACCGTGCGGCCCGACACGTATCGGCTGATTCAGGGCCGCCCTCGCGGTCCCAAGCGCCAGTCGATCGCGGTGCTGACCCCGTATTTTCCATATCCGCTCTCGCACGGCGGCGCAGTGCGGATGTTTCACCTTCTTCGCGAGATCGCGCGCGAATTCGATATCGTGCTCTACGCGTTCTCCGAAGGCTCCGAAACCGACCTCGCGCCCGTGCTTGACCTGGTGACATCGGTTTATCTGGTCCCCAAGCCGCGTTATCGCGAGCCTCGCTGGTCGACCCTCGCGCCGTCCGAAGTCTGCGAGTATCGATCCCCGGCCATGCACCGTCTGATCGACGCCCGCCAAACCGATCTACTACAAGGTGAGTACACGTACCTTGCTACCTATGGCGGCGACCTCCTGGTGGAGCACGACGTCACCTTCGATCTCTACGCCCAGGTCCACGCGCGCCTCGGCACGCTCAGCTCCTGGTGGGACTGGTGGCGTTGGCAGCGTTTCGAACGCCGACTCATCCTGAAATTCAAGCGCGTGATCGTGATGTCGCAAAAAGATCGGGCGCTCTTGGGTGTCGAATCTGCTCGGGTGATCGAAAATGGCGTGGATCTCGCTCGTTTTCAACGCGAAGCCGAGCGCCCTGGCCAACGAATCCTGTTCATTGGCTCCTTCCGGCATTTTCCGAACATAGAGGCCTTCCGTTTTCTGGTGGAACAGATCCTGCCACATGCGCCGGCCGTCGAGCTAACCGTGGTCGCGGGCCCGGACCCGTGGATGCACTGGACGCATCATACGGGCACGCTGCGGCCGTCTTTCGACAACATCCGCATCCTCGAATTCGTCGCCGACATTCGCCCGCTTTACGTCGGAACGAACCTTGTAGTAGTTCCTACTCTGGAATCGGCGGGGACCAACGTGAAGGTGTTGGAAGCGCTCGCCATGGAGCGCGCTGTCATCTCGACTACTTCTGGCTGCGCCGGTCTCGGGCTGACCGACGGAGTCGATATTTGGATCGCGGACACGCCAACGGACTTTGCCAGCGGCATCGATAAGCTACTGAAAGACGACCCTTTGCGATGGTCCATCGCCCGCGCCGGCCGTGCGCATGCCGAAAAACATTTCGATTGGCGCGCGATCGGATGGCGCCAGCGTCAACTCTTGCGTGACCTGCTCGGCGACCCGGTAACCCTGCGAAGCGCGACCCAGGCCGATCTCCCCGCTATCGCCGCGATACAAGGAGGCTCAAGCTGGGACCCCGCCAGCTATCTCAACTACGATTGCAGTGTCGCCATTGCCAATAACCACGTGGTGGGATTTCTGGTCTGCCGTCAAACCGCCCCCAATGAACGCGAGATCCTGAATATCGCGGTCCGCCCGGATCAGCACCGCCGCGGCATCGCGCGGCGCCTGCTCGATGCCGAGCTCTCCAGTTCCCGCGGCCCCCGGTTCTTAGAGGTTCGTGAGTCCAACACCGCGGCTATCAAACTCTATGAAAGCCTGGGCTTCCATCCATCCGGCAGGCGCCCCGAGTACTACAACGCCCCCCCAGAGGCCGCTATTGTCATGACCTTTTTTTCATGATATCGTCATGATGCAGCAGTCGGCCGTCGGTGACCGGCTGTCTTTACGCATGATTACGACCCACCGAGCCCGACCAATCCTATCAATCAGACTCGGCGTGGATCTCGCAAACCACATAGGAGAGTGTTTGATGGAGACTAACACGCAAGATGAATTGAAAGCGCATCTGATGGCGAGCAGCGAGGAGTTTCGTACTTTAGCTGCCCAGCACGCCCAGTTTCACAAGGAACTGGAACTGCTCGAATCCAAATCGCATCTGACCGAGCAGGAACAGATCGAGGAGGTTCGCTTGAAGAAATTGAAGCTGCGCCTTAAGGACCAGATGAATACCATTCTGGCCCGTAGCAGAACGCAGCACGTTGCCTGAGCCCATCGGGTGCGCGTAATTTAAAGATTTTCCAGCCGGGCCCTCCAAACGGGTCCGGCTTTCGTGTCTCTAAACCAGGAGAAAGTATGCGTTCCATCACCCGCCGCCAAGCTCTCGCCGCGACTGCAGCCGCACCTTTAGCGCTGGTGTCGGGAGCCGGCGCTCAACCGAACATCCTCTTCATCATGGCGGACGACCTGGGTTACGCCGACCTCTCCTGTTACGGGCGCCCCGACTTCTCTACGCCCAACCTCGATTCGATGGCCGCTTCCGGCATCAAATTCAGCCAAGCCTACGCAAACTCATCAGTGTGCTCTGCGACGCGCACTGCGCTGATCACCGGCCGCTACCAGTATCGACTTCCCCTTGGACTCGAAGAGCCGCTGGCATCTCCAGTTCGACATCAAGGTCTGCCGCCCGATCATCCCACTCTTCCATCGTTGTTGCGAAGCGCAGGCTACGGAACCACGCTGATCGGAAAATGGCATCTCGGCTGGCTGCCCGATTTCAGCCCGACTCAAGAGCGGTTACGATCACTTCTGGGGATTTCGCGGTGGCGCAGATCGACTACTTCACCCACAAAGGCGGTCCCGCCAACACGCAAGACGGACGATCTGTGGGACGATGACGCGCCGATCCATCAGACCGGTTATCTGACGGATCTGCTCGGCGACCGCGCGGTCAGAGTGGTCGGCGACTATGCCAAAGCCAAGCGCCCGTTTCTTCCTGAGCCTCCACTTCAACGCGCCGCACTGGCCCTGGGAAGGACCTGATGACGAAGCCGAGTCGCAGCGGGTCAAGGCCCTGATCGACTTCGACGGCGGCTCGCAGGAAACCTACGCGCGCATGGTCCGCCAGATGGATTTGCAGGTCGGCCGCGTCCTGAAGGCTCTCGACGACGGCGGAATCGCCGGCAACACCATCGTGGTCTTCACCAGCGACAACGGAGGGGAACGCTTCTCAGACACTTGGCCTTTCACCGGCAAGAAGACCGAACTCCTGGAGGGCGGCCTTGCGATTCCCGCCCTGGTTCGTTGGCCCGGTCAGGTTCGTCCTGGCAGCACGACTTCGCAGGTGGCCATCACGATGGACTGGCTCCCGACCTTGCTCGCCGCCGCCGGTACAGCGCCCGATCCCGCTTATCCGTCAGATGGCCTGAATCTCCTTCCAGCGATGACCCAAAACGCCGCTCCGGTTCCGCGGAAACTGTTCTGGCGTTACCGCTTCAACGCCCAGCGGGCGGTGCGCGACGGCGATATGAAGTGGCTCCAAATCGCCGGCAACACCTTTCTTTTCAACGTCGTTGCCGACCCGCTCGAACGTGCGAATCTCAAGGATCGCCAGCCGGAGGTCTATCGCAAACTGGTCAACCGAATACGAAACCTGGAACGCGACCATGTTGCCCGAAGATCCTCAAGCCTATACGCACACGTTCTTTGACGGCGACCTGGCCGACCATTACGGCAACAAGCGGAAGTGAATACGTTTTATAATTGGATTTCCCCCGAGAAGAAGGATCTCCACACATGGAAGCAAGAGTCGACGACAAAGAGCGCAGCCGGGCCCTGGGCGCCACGCTGGGCCAGATTGAGAAGCAGTTCGGAAAAGGCTCGGTCATTCGCTTCGGTGCGCAAGCAGTGCAGGCCGTTCCGGCTATTTCCTCCGGCTCGATTTCCGTGGATTACGCGTTGGGTATCGGCGGATTTCCACGCGGCCGCATCTCTGAAATCTTCGGTCCGGAATCGTCGGGCAAGACCACGGTGGCGCTCTGCAAGTGGTGGCGGAAGCGCAGCGCGTCGGTGGAATGGCCGCTTATATCGACGTGGAGCACGCCCTCGACCCTGCTTACGCCCGCAAGCTCGGCGTCGACGTCGATAATCTGCTGGTGTCCCAGCCGGATTACGGCGAACAGGCGCTGGAGATTACCAACGCGCTGATCACTTCGGGTTCCATCGACGTCCTGGTGGTCGATTCGGTCGCCGCCCTGGTGCCCAAAGCCGAACTCGATGGTGAAATGGGCGACAGCTTCATGGGCGTGCACGCCCGCCTGATGTCGCAGGCCATGCGCAAGCTGACCGGCATCGTGTCGAAGTCGAACACGTGCCTGATTTTCATTAACCAGATCCGCGAGAAAATTGGCGTGATGTTCGGCAATCCGGAGACCACTACCGGCGGCCGCGCGCTGAAATTCTACGCCAGCGTGCGCGCCGATATCCGCCGCATTGCCGCAATCAAGGATGGCGAGACGGTCACCGGCAACCGCACCAAGATCAAAATCGTGAAGAACAAGATGGCGCCGCCGTTCCGCGAAGCCGAGTTCGACATCATCTACGGCGAGGGAATTTCGAAGGAAGGCGACCTGATCGACTTCGCCGTGGCCCAGAATCTGGTCGAAAAGAGCGGCGCGTGGTACAGCTACAAAGGCGAGCGCATCGGCCAGGGCCGCGACAACGCCAGGCAGTTCATGAAGGATAACGCCGACGTGAAGAAGAAACTCGACACGGAGCTGCGCAAACTTCTGAATCTGGTGCGAACCGAAACACAACCCGCAGCCGCGGCGCCCGCGCCGTCCACTGCTCCACCTGCCGCCGCGGCACGCGGCCGCAGCTAATTTTTGGTGATTCGATAGACAAAACTCTCCCGGCCGCCACCGTCGCGCCTCGACCCCGCGCGAACTCCACCGATTTTTTCCACGGCCCTCTGCGAACGCAAGTTCTGCGGGCCAACCAGAAAAACCACGCTGTTCACGAATTTGAACGCGTGCCGGATCATCAGCTGTTTCATCTCATGGTTGTAAATACCACCCCAGTAGGACCTGGCCAAAAACGTCCAACCGATTTCGATCTCGTTTTTCTCCTGGTCGTATCCATGAAATCGCGACGACCCGATGACACGGCCATTTCTGGAATCGATCGCAATCAGCGCCCCGCCGGATTCCAGGGCCTCGTGAGAAAATCCCTGGAAGACCTCTTTCTTGTAGCGGTCCTGGACCGGATGTTGTTCCCAGATGAGTGGATCGGAAGCGACCACGTAAAGTTCGTGAAAATCCTCTGGCCGAAGCGGCCTGAGCGTGAGGAGCTCGCCTGTCAAAGTGGGCTGGAGATCGAAGCACAATCCTGGTGTGAATATACCGTAAAATAGATCCATGAACTATTACGGAGCTAAAGAGCTCGCAGAAAGTTTTCGTACTGTTCGAAAAAATACCCTGACCATCGCTGAGGAAATCGGCGAAGAGCATTATGGATTCCGCCCCGCGCCGGAAACGCGCACCGTCGGTGAGACTCTGGTGCATATTTCTTACAGCTCGAAGCTTCAAGAGCATGTTCACGGCGTCGCCAAGCTGAAGACGCTTGAAGGCTTCGATTTTTTCGCTTTCATGAAACCGCTCATGGAGACTTCGGCGAAACCCCACACCAAGCTCCAGATTCTGACCTTGCTGAACGAGCAGGGTGAGCACTTCGCTCATTTCCTCGAGGGCTTGTCCGAGCATTTTCTGGGCGAACCTGTAGCATTGCCGGCCGGAGCGACGCCCGTGAGCAAGACGCGCTTCGAAATGCTTCTCGGCGTAAAGGAGCATGAAATGCACCATCGCGGGCAGCTGATGTTGATGGAGCGGATGATTGGAATCGTGCCGCATCTGACCCGTCAGATGCAAATTCGCATGGCCGAGATGATGGCCAAAGGCGCTACGAAAACTAGCGCCTGACCGAGTGCGCCGCCGCGGTCGACTCGACCACTTCTAAAAGTCTCGCTGCCTCAATCGGCTTGTTAACATAGCTGTCCATGCCGGCTTCGAGACACCGTTCGCGATCGCCCTGCATCGTATGCGCCGTCAGCGCGACGATCGGCGTGTACCCGCCGGTCTTCTTTTCACGGTCGCGAATGAAGCGTGTGGCTTCGATGCCGTCCATGTCCGGCATCTGCACGTCCATCAGGATCAGATCGAAGCGCTGGCGGTCCAGCCAGTTCAGCACTTCCTGTCCAGTCACGGCCACCGCCACGCGATGCCCGCGCTTTTCGAGAAGCCGCAGCGCGACGCGCTGATTCACCAGGTTGTCTTCAGCCAGCAGCACGTGCAGGCTGCGCGGCGTCACCGTGCTGGTTCCCACCGCGGCTAACATATTTTGGAGGCTCAGGGTGTCGGTGGGCCGCTCGCCGCCCGCTTCGCGCGACACACCGAACTGGGCGGTGAAGTGGAAAGTGCTGCCCCGCCCCGGTTCGCTTTCGACGCGAACCGCCCCGCCCATCATCTGTACCAGCCGGACGCAGATCGCCAGACCAAGTCCGGTGCCTCCATATTTGCGCGTGGTCGATCCGTCAGCTTGCCGGAACGCTTCGAAGATCAGTTCCTGCTTTTCTTTCGGAATCCCGATCCCCGTATCGATGACGGCGAAGCGCGCAATCAGCATTTCTCCCTCATTCTTCTCTGCTTCGACCGAGATGGTCACCCCGCCGGTGGACGTAAACTTGATCGCGTTCCCCGCCAGATTCAACAATACCTGCCTTAGCCGGTCGGGATCGCCGATCACGTGGTCCGCAACGCTCTCATCGAACCTCACGTCCAGACTCAGCTTCTTTTCCGCCGCCGCCACCGAAAACATTCTGGCCGTATCGTGTACGCATTGCCGCAGCGAAAACTCGATCGGGTTCAGCTCCATGCGCCCCGCCTCGATCTTCGAAAAATCGAGCGCGTCATTCAGAATGGTCAGCAGGGACTTGGCGGACAGGCGGGCGGTCTCGAGATACTCGCGCTGCTCTCCGGTGAGCGGCATCGCCAGCGCCAGGTCTGTCATGCCCAGGATGCCGTTCATCGGCGTGCGGATTTCGTGGCTCATATTGGCTAGAAACTCGCTCTTCGACCGGCTGGCCTGTTGCGCTGCGTCGAGCAGTCTCTCGATCTCCACCTTCTGCTGCTCCGTCCGCGCTTTCTCGTCTACCAGCCGCTGCTTTTCGAGCGACAACTCACGGGTACGCACCGTGACCGCGGTCTCCAGCCGATTCCGCTCCGCCTCCAGCCGTCGCGTCCGGCGATGCCACATGTAACGGCCCAGCGCCAGCACTACCAGCACGTTTCCGATCCGGAACCACCACATCAGAAACCACGGCGTCAGCACCTGAAAGTTAAACCGCGCCGGCTCCGCGCTCCACAACCCTTGCTTGTTGCGGGCCATCACTTCGAGCGTGTATTGGCCCGTCGGCAACCCGGGGAAATCGAGCTCCCGCTGCGCGGTTTCCGTCCAACTGCTCTGGAGGCCCGAGAGGCGATAGCGGAACAAGACGCTCGACTCCTCGACGAAGGTTAGCGCCGCAAACCGGACTTGCAGTGAGTTTCGCCGATACGGCACTTCCGCCGCCGCCGCCGGGTCCACGCTTTGGTCGCCGAATTTCACCGATGTGAATACCACCGGCGGAGGCACGCTCGCCGCAGAAGAAGCCACGGGACGAAATTGCGAAAGTCCGCGGCTGGTTCCCACCCACACGCCGCCATCCGCATCCGCCATGAAGCCGTTGGTATTGCAGTCGTCCCAGATCATTCCATCCGATCGCCCATAGTGCCGCCATCGTGTCCGATCGAAAACGTCCACCCCGTGATCCGACCCGGCCCACAACCACCCGCGCGCGTCAAAGCCCAGAAATAGAGATTTGTCGGAGCGCAGGCCCGTGGAGGTCGTGAAATGTTCCAGCCGCGGTTCCCCGCGCGAGAAAGTCATCCGGGTAAGCCCAAACGCGTCGTAATATCCGATCCACAGCGAGCCGTCCGGATCTTCCGCCACATGCGCCACCACGTCCGACTTCAGCCCGTTGCGTGTATTGAAGCGGGTTTTCTGGCCATGCGAAAATCGCGCCAACCCGTTCGCGCCGGCAGCCCACACTGCGCCGCTGCGGTCCATCATCGTCATGTGAAAAGTCTCGCCGGGAATCAGCGTCTCAAACCGCATGGAGCCGGCCTCTGCCCGAAACAGACCATCCCGCGTCGAAGCCCACACGCGCCCCTCGCGGTCCACCATCACGTGCCGCACGAAGTTACTGTTTAACCCTTCCTCCGCCCCGATCGATCGCGTTTGCCCGGTGCGGGGATTTAGCCAGCGCAACCCGCCCGGCCACGCTCCGATCCACAACGCTCCGTTTGGAGCAGCCGCCAAAGCGCGAATCATTTCGACGCCGGCCAGCGGCTGTTGCCGCCATACCATTCGACCGTTGCGCTGCTCCGCATAATTCAGCCCGAACTGCGTGCCCACCCACAGCCGCCCCGATGTGTCGCGCGCGATCGACCAGATCGATTCACGGCTCAACCCTTCGCGATCGCTCCAGCTTTGCCATTCGTTGTACCCCAGCCATCGCGCCAGTCCGGACCCCAGCAGCCCCAGCCAAATCGACCCTTCGCGATCCTGCATCACCGCCGAAATGTCGTTGGTCGCCAACCCTTGTTGCGCATCCAGAATCTCCCACCCTTTTTCCGTCTGGCGAGCTAATCCGCGATACGTGGGAACCAGCAGCCTGCCCGCCGGGTCGAGCGCCAGCGTCGGATAAGTGTTGGTGGATTCCGGCAGCCCACGCCGAATCTCAAACCGGTGCGAGCCGTTCGCGCGCAGGTACAGCGACCGCTCACTGCGGACCCACAGATTCCCTTCGAGATCGCCGAGAATCGCGTCCCAGCCCTCGGCTGGCAGCCCTTCATCCGCGCCGGCCTCGTGAGCTTCCCCATGTTCCAAGCGGCACAGACTTGGCCCGCATCCAAACCACACCGTCCCGGATCCGTCCACATACACGCTGGAAGCCCCGCCTCCCGGGCTGGGAATCAACGTGAATGGCGGCCCGGTCACTAACCCGCGCTCCGTGGCCAGGTAGACACGTCCCGAAGCGTCCGATGCGATTCCCTCGCGGCTGATCACTCCCTTCGCGACGCCCATAGGAACCATCTCAAACCGGTCCCCTTGCTTCCGGGCGAGCCCCGCCTGGGTCCCCACCCACAGCGTCCCATCAATCGACTCATGCAGAGATTCGACCCGTGCACCCGGCAGCCCTTCGTTCTTGCCGAACCCCACGAACTGGCTTCCGTCGTAGCGATACAGACCATTCTGGGTCCCCACCCACAGGAACCCCGCTCGATCCTGCAACACTACGTGGACCGCCAGGTTTTGCAGCCCTTCTTCCTCGCCGTAAAACTTGAAATTGTAGCGCTGCGAGTACAGGCAGGTGGTACCGATCAGAAAGGCCAGTACGGTAGCGCGCATGTGGCTATAAAATCGGCGGTTCTCATTGATTCCATTAGACGTGTTAGGCTCTTTCCTAGGTGTCTAAACCCCGCATCGCAGTCATTGGAGCTGGCGCGTTCGGCCGCAACCATCTCCGCGTTATCCATGAAAACGAACAGGCCGAATTGGCCGGTGTCCTGGACCTCGACCCTCAGAGAGCCGCCGAAGCTGCCGCCACACACGGTTGCCCCGTATTCAGTTCCCTCGACGAACTGGCGCACCACGCCAGCGCCGCTGTAGTCGCCAGCCCCACCGTTACCCACGCCGAGATTGGATGCCGCCTGCTTGAACTCGGCCTCGACGTCCTGGTCGAAAAACCGATCGCCGACGAACCAACCGCCGCCCGAAGGCTGGTCGAATCCGCCGCGCGCCACGGGAAAATCCTTCAAGCAGGCCATCTGGAGCGATTCAACCCCGCCGTCCTCGCGCTCGAACCCGTGGTATCCACGCCGCTTTTCTTCGAGATTCACCGCCTCAGCGAATTTAGCCCCCGGAGCCTCGACGTCGACGTCGTGCTCGACCTGATGATTCACGACATTGACATCGTCCTGTCACTGACGCACCTGATGCCCGAAGAAATTCGCGCCGCCGGCATTTCGATTCTTTCGCCGAAAGTCGACATTGCCAACGTCCGGCTCCAGTTTCCCGGCGGCTGCGTCGCCAATCTCACCGCCAGCCGTGTTTCCACCGAGCGCGTCCGCAAACTCCGGCTGTTCCAGCCCCACGAATATATCTCCCTCGATTACAGCCGCCAGGACGCCGTACGCTTCCGAGTCAGCCCGCCCATGAAGATCGACTTCGCGGCCCTTCCCGTGACAAAAAACGAGCCCCTGCGACTGGAGCTGGAAGGGTTCATCGATTCCATCCACACGCGCCGGCCTCCGCGCGTGACCGGCGAACAGGCGCTGGCCGCACTGGATGTAGCCGCAGCCATTCTTGCTAAGATCGAAGAGCATGCTGGTTTAGTTGCGCAAACCCTCGGGACGCCATAGGCCTTTCAGCATAGTAATCTTCGACTACCCGCATGCGTCGTTAAGTTTGGCTTACGAATGCCCCCAGCTATACGTGTCGCCGGCCCAGTGGAGCCTGATTTCCTCCGCCCCTGGCGCGAACCCATCACGCCCCGGCTCATTCTTCGGGATAGTTTAGGCTCGATCGTCGTCCATATCCTCCTGATCCTGTTCATCGTTTCTTTGCCGGAGGTGGTGCCAGCCCCCTATGCGCCGATCATGACTCCGGACGTTCACAAAGCCGTGCGCCTGGTCGCGCCCAATTTTTTCGAGCCTACCCAGAAAGCTCCGAACAAAGGCAAAGTATCCCGCGAGCTGGACGTTCGAAGCGCCGAGCCGGCCCCCCAGCCGCAGGCTCCGCGCTTCCGCCCACCTTCGCCTCCTCCAGGACCCGTGGTGCAGACTCAGATTCCCCCACCAGCGCCAGTCACGCCAGTGGAACCCCCCAAAATCGAGATCGCCGCAGCTCCTCCTCCGCCGCCACCGACAGTCCCCACCACGCCGCCCAAACCTCCTCCGCCGCAGCAGCCGACCGCCGATAAGCCAAAGATTGCGTTCGAAGATGTTGGAACTACGCCCGTTCAGGTCGCCCGCAAGCCAAACTCGCAGGTCCCCATCCCCTCAACTTCTGTTCAGGACCTCGCTCGTGGCGCAGGCGGAGCTGTGGTCGGCGACCTAGGCGATAGCTCTACCAACACCCCCAACCTGAGCCAGAGCCCGTCCGCAGGCCGTACCGGCAGCAATTTACAGCTCTTAAGCGATGCCAAGGGCGTCGATTTCAAGCCCTACCTGATTCAAGTACTGACCGCCGTCCGGCGCAACTGGATGGCGATTCTCCCGGAAAGCGCCCGCATGGGCCGCCGTGGCCGCGTCCTGGTCCAGTTTGCGATCGATCGTAACGGAGCAGTCCCCAAGTTGGTGATAGCAGAGGGTGCCGGCACTGATGCACTGGATCGCGCTGCCGTCGCCGCCATTAGCGCCTCCTACCCATTTCCCCCCTTACCCTCCGAATATAAAGGCGATCAGATCCGTCTTCAGCTGGCTTTTGCCTACAATATGCCGACTAAGTAGGTAAGTCCCTGTGGATCTAAAGTTTATAGCCGCCATGTCGACTTACGCCGGACTCGCCCTCCTGGCCGGCTTCACCCTTTCAGGCCGGATTCGCATCGCTACATGGCTAATTCTAGGTCTTTTCGCGATCAAAACGTGGTTGGTAGTACTGAAGCGTGATCAGAGTTAGAGCCTCGACATATCCCGCCTGAGAATTTTATTAGGTCCTATCTAGGGTAAAGCATGGAGGTACGAACCCCTCCGTTCACCATTACGCTGCTATAAGCCAGCAGGTTGCACTGTTTCGGTTTCCGGAACAGTCCCCAACGTTTCAGTCTGGGAGTAAACGGGTGGGAAACAGGTTTCAAATTGGTACGGAAAGGCCGGGCGCTTCGAGCGCTGGTTCGAAGCTCACGATGCGCAGAGTGTTCGTGGGTCTAAGGTTTCTTTCTGATTCCAAAGTACAACGCTCGTTTTTGCAGCCGCTTGTTGTATCGGCGGAAGAGCGCATTCCCACTAGAGCGATGGAGTGGTCCGGGGCGTGCATTTCGTGAAGTGCCGGTTGATTTGAATTAGGAGAAGAAGTCGAAATGATGACGATGACTAAATACAAGACCGCGGCTGTCGGACCGATTGCCGTGCGCGCGATTCCTTCGAATGACGCCACGTCGCGGGTGCGTACAGCCCCGGTGAAGCCGATGGGGATGTCCACGACCCTGCACGCACCGGCGCAGTCCAAGCCCGCGGCCAGCTCGCAAGCCGCCCGTCTGGCTCGGCGCGACCGTGTGGTCCTGGAGCATCTCCCGCTGGTGAAAGCCATCGCCGTCCGCGTTCACGAAAATCTACCCGTCCACGTGGACCTGGACGACCTGGTCCACGCCGGCATTCTGGGCCTGTTCGACGCCGCCAACAAATTCAATCCCGAAAAGCAGGTGGTCTTTTCGAGCTATGCCAAGCACCGCATCAAAGGCGCCATCCTCGACAGCCTGCGCCAACTCGACTGGGCCTCGCGCGACATGCGCCGCCGTCACAAGCAAGTGGAAGCCGCCACGCGCGACTTGGCTTCTTCCCTGCAACGGAATCCGACCGAGGCCGAGGTAGCCCAGAAACTCGGAATGGACGTGGACCGGTGGCGCACCATGATGCTGGACCTGCGCAACGTAGGCTTGATCTCGGCGTCCACGCGTTCGAACGAAAACGAAGACCTTCCCGCCCCCGATTTTCCCGGCAAACCCGAAAGCCAGCCGGACTCAATCTGCGCCCGGGAGCAGTTGCGCAGCGTGCTCGGCGTCGCCATGAAAACCCTGCCGGAGCGTTATCGCAAAGTGGTTCTGTTGTACTACACCAATGAGATGACGATGAAAGAAATCGGCGGCGTACTGGGAATCAACGAAAGCCGCGTATCGCAGATTCACAAGTCGGCGCTCGAAAAGATGGCAGTCGCGCTTCAGTCGAACGGCATCACGTCGAGCCAAGCCTTTTGAGCGATAAAATCGAAATCTGTCGCCACGGTGTGGAACTGGCAAGAACCGGATATCGCGCGTTGACACTCGGTGAGCACGGGAATCTGAGCTAGGACGCCGCGAAGGATTCTAACCACCGATTTGATTTATCACCCGTCTTTACGGTAATCTCGAAATTCGAGTTGCCCATGCGTATCATCCTCTAAGCCTCGATTTGCCGATTCCCTCGAGCGGCGCTCGCGCCCCGCTCCATTGGGACTCGGAGGCTGTTTCCCTTAAACGAGAAATCTGGAGGATACCTTCCATGCAAGACGTTGTTTTCGAGAATCGCGGCGTGTTTGCTTCGATTCGCGACGCCATCCGCGGCGATAGCCACCGCGATTTCACCCAGGAGCCCATCGGTCGCGCGATTGCCCTGCTCGCGATTCCGATGGTGCTTGAAATGACGATGGAATCGTTGTTTGCCGTGGTCGACATGTTTTGGGTGGCGCATCTGGGCGCCGATTTTGTCGCCACCGTCGGCCTCACTGAAGCGGTGCTGACGCTGCTGTTCTCGGTGGCGATGGGCTTGAGCGTTGCCACCGCGGCCATGGTCGCGCGGCGCATCGGCGAGAAGGATCCGGCGGGCGCGGCGGAAACCGCGGCGCAATCGATCCTGCTGGGTTTAATGATCGCGGCCGTCACCGGATTCGCGGGCGCCTGGTTTGCTCCCGAAATATTGCGTGTGATGGGCGCGTCGAATTCCATTGTCGCCATCGGCGCCGGTTACACACGCGTCATCTATGGCGGTAGCGCGGCGGTGATGCTGCTCTTTCTGGTGAACGGTGTTTTTCGTGGCGCGGGCGATGCGGTGCTTGCGATGCGGGTCCTGTGGATCGCGAACCTGATCAACATCGTGCTGAATCCCTTGTTGATTTTCGGGCTGGGGCCGTTCCCGCGCCTGGGCGTGCTGGGGTCGGGGATCGGCACCACCATCGGCCGCTCCAGCGGAGTCCTGATTCAGCTCTGGATGTTGACCCGCGGCAGCAGCCGCGTAGTGGTGCGGGCCCGCCATTTTCATTTCCGGTTGGAAACCATGCTGCGCCTGATCCGCCTGTCGATCGGCGGCATCTTTCAATATTTCGTCGGCATGGCGAGCTGGATCGGCCTGGTGCGGATGGTTTCGTCCTTCGGCAGCGTGGCTGTCGCTGGTTATACCGTGGCGATGCGGATATTCATTTTCGCGATTCTTCCCAGTTGGGGCATGGCGAATGCGGCGGCGACGCTGGTGGGCCAGAACCTGGGTGCGCGCAAACCGGATCGAGCCGAGCAATCGGTGTGGCGCGCCGGTTTCTACAACATGGCCTTTCTGGGCCTGGTGGCGGTGGTGTTCGTGATCTTCGCCAAGCCGCTGGCATCGATTTTCACGGACGACCCCGACGTGATTCAGGTTGCCTCCACAGCCCTGCGTATCATCAGCTATGGCTACATTTTCTACGCGTGGGGCATGGTGGTGATGCAGGCCTTCAACGGTGCCGGAGACACGTATACTCCCACGGCGATTAGCATCTGCACGAACTGGGTGGTGCAGATGCCCCTAGCGTGGTTTCTCGCATTCAAGATGGGCATTGGCCCGAACGGCGTATTTTCGGCCGTCGCGATTTCGGCGTCCATCTACGCCGTCACCGCTGTCATCGTGTTTCGCCGGGGCACCTGGAAGGGCCAGCTGATTTGAGTGAGATAATCGTCTGTTAAGGTGCCCACCAAGACCCTCACGGTTCGCCAATTCTTCGGCCGCAAAGGTCTGCTGTCCGAATGGCACCCGAATTACGAATATCGCGCCGGCCAGCTCGAAATGGCCGAAGCCGTCGAATCCGCGCTCTCCGATAAAAAGCACCTGATCGTCGAAGCCGGAACCGGAACCGGCAAGACGCTGGCCTACCTGGTTCCCGCGATTCTCAGCGGCCGCCGCGTCGTCGTTTCCACGGGCACCAAAAATCTTCAGGAGCAGCTTTTCTTCAAGGACATTCCGTTCCTCGAAAAGCGTCTGGGTCCGCTGCGCGCCTGCTACATGAAGGGCCGCGCCAACTACGCCTGCCGGCAGAAAATCTACGACGCCGAAAAGGAGCCGGTGCTCGAAGGCCTGGAAGAAGTCGCCGATTTTCAGATCATTCGCGACTGGGAAAAATCCACCGAAACCGGCGACCGCGCCGAGATCAAGACCCTGCCCGAATCGAGCACCGCGTGGGCCAAGATCGACGCTCGCTCCGACCGCTGCACTGGCCAGAAATGCCCGCAATTCGAGCGCTGCTTCATCACCAAGATGCACCAGAAGGCGCTCGAAAGCGACCTCATCATCGTCAACCATCACCTCTTCTTCGCCGATCTCGCCGTGAAAGGCGATAGCGACGCCGCGGGCATCATCCCCGAATACGGCGCCGTGATCTTCGACGAAGCCCACGACGTGGAGGAGGTAGCCGGCCAATACTTCGGCGTCTCCGTGTCGAGCTATCAGTTCGACGAGCTGATTCGCGACGTTACCGCCATCGCCCGCCAGAAGGATTTCAGCTCCCATGAACTGGATCGCATTCTGATCATGGTCGCCGATCGCGCCAATTACTTCTTAGGACTGTTCGGCGCCGCGGAAGGCCGCTCCGGCTTCCGTTCCCACGAAGCCTTCCTGATGAAAAACGAAGACGCCTATCGCGACGTGCTGGCCGGCCTGGAACTGATCGCTCTGCAACTCGAGTTATTGAAAGCCGCACCCGAAGAGACCATTCCCCTTACCCAGCGTGCCCGGGAAATCGCTCGCCGACTGCAATTCTTTATGGAAAGCGGCGATCGCCAATATGTCTACTGGATCGAAAAGCGTGGCCGCGGGACGTTCCTTCAAGCCACTCCCATCGACGTTTCAACGCTCCTCGATGAAAAGCTTTTCGACGCCGTGGATTCCGTAATTCTCACTTCAGCGACCCTGGCCGTTGCCGGCGAATTCGAGTTCACCAAGGTCCGCCTGGGCCTGCGCACCGCCCGAACTCTGGTAGTCTCCAGCCATTTCGATTACGCCGATCAGGCTCTCCTCTACGTCCCGCAAAATCTGCCCGACCCGCGCAGTCCCGCCTTCACCGCCGCCGCCGCCCGCGAAATCATCGAACTCCTCTTCCTCACCCGTGGCCGAGCCTTCGTCCTCTTCACCAGCAATCAGCAGATGCGTCTGATCTACGATCGCGTTTCGATGGAAGTCCCCTACGAAACTCTTCTGCAAGGCACGGGCCCCCGCAGCGCATTGCTGGAAGAATTTCGCTCCACACCCAACGCCGTGCTGTTCGCGACCGCTTCTTTCTGGCAAGGTGTAGACGTGCCCGGCGACCAGCTAAGCTGCGTGATCATCGACAAACTTCCCTTCGCCGTGCCCAGCGATCCGGTGGTCGAGGCGAGAATCGCGGCGATCCGCGACGACGGCGGCGACGCCTTCAACAGCTATCAGGTCCCCCAGGCCGCCATCGCTTTGAAGCAAGGTTTCGGCCGCCTGATCCGCAGCCGTACCGATCGAGGCGTGCTCGCTCTGCTCGACAATCGCATTTCCAAAACCCGCTACGGCCAGATTTTCTTCGACAGCCTGCCGCCGTACGGATTCACCACCAACCGGGAAGACGTGGAGAAATTTTTCGATGTTTGAAGTTTCCGTAGAACAGACCTTCGCCGCCGGCCACGCCCTGCGCAACTACAAAGGCAGATGCGAAAACGTCCACGGCCACAACTTCCGTGTGCAAGTCGTCATTGAAGGCGAGCGCCTGGACGAAACCGGCCTCTTAGTGGATTTCATTGACGTGAAAAGCGCCATGCGCGCCATCATCGACCGTCTGGATCACGTTTTCCTGAACGACATCCCGCCGTTCGACGTGAAAAATCCCTCAGCCGAAAATATCGCGGAATATTTTCACCAGGAAATGTCGCGCACCCTAAGCGCGACGTCGGTCCCCGTCCGCATTCGCGAAGTGAAGGTATGGGAAACCGACATCCAAAGCGCGAGTTACCGGCCCTAACGGCCGAAATACGCCGCGTTCTTCTGCGCGTAATCCGACCACTTCTCCGGCAGATCGTCAAGCGCGAAGATCGCCGACACGGGACAAACCGGAACGCAAGCGCCGCAATCGATGCACTCCACTGGATCGATGTACAGCATATCTTCGGTGGCGAATTTTTCAGCGTCCTTTTTCGGATGGATGCAATCCACCGGGCAGGCATCGACGCAAGCCGAGTCCTTGACACCAACGCAGGGTTCCGCAATCACATAAGCCATAGAAATCTCACTTGTAGCCTGGGCCGCTCTGGCAGGGGTGAAATAACCATTTAACCACAGCGACTCCGCCGGTGACAACGCGAGATCGATGGTAGGGACGGGCAGATTTGAACTGCCGACCTGTCGCTTAGGAGGCGACCGCTCTATCCAACTGAGCTACGTCCCCGTGTGTTTACGCTTCGATTGTAGCAATCCATCGCACTGACGGACTCTGCAGGTACTATTGCGAATTCGAGGCGACCACAAGGGACGCTCCTTGGTCGCCGTTAAATTGCGCACGCTACATCCGTCTTGCGGAAGTCCTCGCTCTTGAAGAGCAGAGGCTCCGCTGTGCTCTTTGCGAGTGCATAGGCGAAGCAGTCGCCGAGATTTAGCCCCGCCGGATGCCGGCCCTTGCCAAAGTCAAGGAAAGCTTGCCGCGCGATGTGAGCTTGGTCCACTGTGAAAGGTTCGATTACGATGCCGGCCCGGCGTAAGAACGTATCGCATTGGCGCCCCGCAGCTGCGCCTAACTGACCCTCAATCACCATCGCGAGCTCCAGGAAGTTTCCGGCGCTGATCAGGCACCGATCGGCGTCGTGGATCAGCTGAGTATATCGGTCGGCTTCAGGTTCACCAAACAAGATCGCCGCCAGTGCGGAGGTGTCCACGATCATTTCGGCAGGCCGGGTTCATCGTAGAGAAACTCGGCGTGATCAAGGTAAGGGCATTTGACGTGAGCGGCGGAGCGTTCGGCGATGGCACGAAGTTCTTCGAGTGAGGCTTTCCCCCGGCCGCTTTGAAGACGGTTATATCGTTCCCGCAGAGCTTCAGTGACGACACGTGTCATGGACTCGCCAGTCGCGTGCGCGATGGCTTGGGCGAGTCGATGCGCCTCCGGATCTTTAACATTCAGGCTCATACTTTCTACCTTACTGTAAAATATTCTACCTTTATGCCTAGTTCCGTGCAAGTTTATTAAGCAGAGACCCATCGTTTCAAGCCCTTCTGCGCAATGTCACGACGGTAATGCATTCCGTCGAAATGGATCTTCCCAACCGCCGCATAAGCATGCCTAATCGCGCCGGCCAGATCATCGCCCGACGCGGTAACGCTCAACACCCGACCACCTGCCGTCTCCAGCCCCGCCGCCCCAATCTTGGTTCCTGCCTGAAACACTTGAGCGCCGCAATCCTCGGCGCCGCGAATGGCATCGCCCGTCCGAACCTTGCCTGGATAGCCAGCGGCCGCCAGCACGACCGTCACCGACGGCGCCGCCTTCGAAGGAAGCGCCGCTCCGCCCAGAGTTCCGCAAGCCGCCCGCATCAGTGCATCCCCAAAATCCGCCGGCCCATCGAGCCGATGCATCAGCGCCTGCGTCTCCGGGTCGCCCAGCCGAGCATTGTATTCGAGCACCTTCGGCCCATCCGCCGTCATCATCAAACCCGCATACAAGAATCCGGTGAACCCGGTCGCCGCAATCGCCGGCTCAACAATCGTATCGAGAACCCGCTGCGATTCCGCGGGCGTTAAGATTCGCCCGTCACAGTAAGCCCCCATGCCCCCAGTATTCGGTCCTGTGTCGCCGTCGCCCACGGCTTTGTGATCCTGCGTCGGTTCGAACGCGACCAGGCTCCGGCCATCGCTCAGCACGATGAAGCTGACTTCTTCCCCTTGAAGAAACTCCTCAATCACCAACGCGGGTCCCAGAGAATGGATCGCCCCTTCCGCCGTCGCGCGATCATGCGCGATGATCACACCTTTACCGGTCGCGAGTCCGTCGGCCTTCACCACCACCGGATAGTCGAATTGCGGAAGAGCATTGATACCCGCCGCCGCAGATTCCACGCGCACGAATCGAGCGGTAGGAATCCCGAGCCTATGCATGAACTGCTTCGAATAAATCTTGCTCGCTTCAAGCTGGGCCATTTTTTGAGTAGGCCCGACAATCGGCAACCCCAGGCCGCGGAACTGGTCGACGATCCCTTCCGCCAGCGGCCCTTCCGGGCCCACCACTGTCAAATCGGGCTCGAAGGCCTTAGCAGCCGCCAGGTAATCGGATGGAAAAAGCTTACCCAGCTGAGCAATCCCAGGATTCCCGGGCGCCGCGCAGATCGTATGACCCTCCTGCGCCAGCCGCCATGCAATCGCGTGCTCGCGTCCGCCACTTCCAATAATAAGGATTTTCACGAAATGCCAGTTTACCTCGCCGAAGGCGGGTTTTAAGTGACCCACGGTAGAATAAGGTGACGTGGCGAATCGTTATGACGCGATTGTAGTGGGCGCCGGACACGCAGGCTGTGAAGCCGCGCGAGCCTGCGCGCGTCTGGGGCTGAAGACCGCGATGGTCACTATGAACTTGGACCTGATCGCCCAGATGTCCTGCAACCCCGCGGTAGGCGGAATCGCCAAGGGCCACCTGGTGCGGGAGATCGACGCCCTGGGCGGCGTCATGGGGGAAGTGACGGATGCGGTCGGGATTCAGTTCCGCCTCTTGAATACCAGCCGCGGTCCGGCCGTCTGGTCGCCCCGAGCGCAATGCGACAAGAAACAGTACCGCCTGTACATGCGTGAAGTTCTAGAAAAAGAGCCGAATCTCCGGATCTTGCAAGCCGAAGTAGCCCAGTTGCAGATTTCAGAATCCAAACCCCGCCGAATCAACGGAGTTTTGCTACGCGATGGCCGCACCATCGAAAGCGGAGCCGTAGTCGTAACTACGGGCACTTTCCTGAACGGCCTGGCACACATCGGAGAGCAGAAAGTGAGCTGCGGCCGAAGTGGCGAAGCCCCATCAAACCTGCTGGGCGATCAACTCCGCTCGCTGGGCCTCCATTGGATGCGCCTCAAGACCGGCACTCCGCCGCGCCTGGATGGCCGCACGATCGACTGGTCGCGTTTCGAGGCTCAATACGGCGACGCGGATCCCACTCCCTTTTCGTTCCTTACTACAAAAATAGATCGCGCCCAAATACCCTGCCACATCGCGTATACTACTGAAAATACACATGATATACTCCTAGACAGCATCGCACGCTCCCCGCTGTATAGCGGTCAGATAGAAGGAGTCGGTCCCCGTTACTGCCCTTCCATCGAAGACAAGGTCGTGAAGTTCCCCGACAAAAAGCGGCATCAGATTTTTCTGGAGCCCGAGGGCCTCGATACTTACGAAATCTACGTCAACGGCCTATCCACCAGCATGCCGACAGACGTCCAGACTCGGGTAGTCGCGTCTATTCCGGGCTTGGAAACAGCTGAGATGATGCGTCCCGGCTACGCCATAGAATACGACGCAGTAGATCCACGGGAACTCACTCATTCTTTGGAGGTTAAGGCCATATCTGGACTTTTCCTTGCCGGGCAGATCAATGGCACTTCTGGTTACGAGGAAGCGGCCTGCCAGGGCCTGCTCGCGGGGCTAAACGCTGCGCTGAGTATTGGTGGCGCAGACCCACTTTTGATAGGTCGAACGGAGGGCTACACGGGAATCCTCATCGGGGACCTGGTGAATCAAGGTGCGGACGAGCCGTACCGAATGTTCACCTCGCGCGCGGAATTTCGTTTGCACCTCCGAATCGACAATGCTGATGATCGCTTGACGCCATTGGGTCGACGTGTGGGCTTGGTCACGGATGATCGCTGGGCTCTGTACCAGCGCAAGCAGGCTCAAAAGGCGCGTCTTAGGGAACTTTTGGAGACCGTTCGGATCGATCCGGTCAAATTCGGCCTCGCACAGGACGACCGTCCAAACCTAGCCACCTGGATCCGTCGCCCGGAGGCGCAGATCAAACGGCTGGACGGCTGGATTGAGTCGCAACTTGGCGAGGCTCCCGTCCACGGCTTGTTGCAGACCCTCGAGACGGAGCTAAAGTATTCCGGGTATATCGCCCAACAGCAGCGCCAGGTCGACCGTTTAAAGGATTCGGAACGTCGTCGAATCCCCGGCAATTTTTCCTATTCAGGCATTCCCGGCCTGTCCCGCGAGGTCTGCGAAAAGCTTCAGCGCGTTCGCCCGGATACATTAGGCCAAGCTGGAAGAATCCCTGGCGTGACGCCCGCCGCCGTCTCGGTTTTGGATGTTTATCTGACCCTATGTTCCGGGAGCTCCTAATCGCCGAATTCGGATCACTTACCCAGGAGCAGCTGGCCCAGTTAGAGCAGCACTTCATTACGCTAACGCGTTGGAACAAAAGGATTAATTTAACCAAAATCCGGAGCATCGAAGACGCCGTCCGCCTACATTACTGTGAATCCCTGCTCCTTGCCTCGAGCCTCCCCGCAGGGCCGTTGAGGATCGCAGATATTGGCTCCGGTGCAGGTTTTCCGGGCATCCCTATCGCCGTATTCCGTCGCGATTGCACCGTTTGCCTGATTGAGGCACACCGCCGCAAAGCAGTCTTTCTGAATGAAGTTTCGCGCGATCTTCCAAACGCTTCCGTGCTGGCTGGGCGTGCTGAGTCATCGAGCTGGCGGGGCGAGTGGGTAGTCGCGCGCGCCGTAAAACCCGCCGAAGTATTGGCGCTTCGTCTGGCGCCAAGAGCCGCTCTCTTGATGAGCTCCGAGGATCTCGCGAATCTTCCTGCAGCTGAGTACGTGGTGAAAATTCCCTGGTCAACGAATCGGGTAATCGCGACGTTCCACGTGGAACATGGTAATATCGACAAGCGTGGCTAAGATAATTGCCATCACGAACCAGAAGGGCGGCGTGGGAAAAACCACGACGGCGATTAACCTTGGCGCGTCCTTAGCTGCCAATGACTTGCGAGTTCTGTTGGTCGATTCGGACCCTCAGGGCAATTCTACGTCAGGCCTGGGGATTGAGAAAAACCCCGATAGCTTAACGTTTTATAATGCATTGCTCTCCGGGGTGCCGCTGGAGCAGACCATCATTACGACGGATTGCGACGGACTGGAGATTGTGCCCGCTGACAAGAATCTGGTAGCGGCCAATCTGGATATGGTGGATTTGCCGGATCGGGAATACAGGCTCCGGCAGGCGCTTGCGCCTGTTCGAGAGCGCTATGACTATATTCTGATCGATTGCCCGCCGGCTCTCGATCTGCTGACGCTAAATGCACTGGTTGCAGCAGATAGCGTACTCATTCCGATTCAATGTGAGTTCTTTGCCCTGGAAGGGATCTCGCAACTCATGGATACCATTGACCGGATTCGCGACGGCTTCGACCATCCCCTGAAGATTGAGGGTATCTTGTTGACTATGTTCGATGAACGGACCAATTTGACGCGACAGGTGGCCGAGGACCTTAAAGAGTTCTTTAACGAAGACGTCCTCTCCACGGTCATCCCGCGCAGCATCCGGCTCGCCGAGGCTCCTAGTTTCGGTAAGCCTATTCTTATGTATGACCCAGGCTCGCGAGGCGCGGAGAGCTACATCAAGTTGGCGAAGGAGATCCTCCGAAATGAACAGCGGAACCGACAAGTCACGCAAGGCGCTCGGTAAGGGGCTGTCCGCCCTTTTGCCGTCGCGGTCCGCGCTCGCTATCAGTCACATTCCTCCGCCAGCGGCGGAAACGGCACCTTCTTCGCTGCCCATCGACTCAATCCGACCGAATCCGATGCAGCCGCGGACCATTTTCCAAGCAGACAGGCTGGAAGAGCTCGCGGCTTCCATCCGTGTCAACGGGATTATTCAGCCATTAATTGTACGACGCGCCGGCGAGGCTTATCAGATCGTCGCCGGGGAACGCCGGTGGCGCGCAGCGCAGTTGGCGGGGTTGACGGAAGTGCCGGTTGTCGTTCAGGATGTCGCCGAGGCGCGCATGCTGGAGCTCGCACTGATCGAGAACATTCAACGCGAGGACCTCAATCCGATCGAGACGGCGCATGCCTACGAGCGCCTTCATCGTGAGCTTGGTCTGACCCATGAAGAGATCGGGAGGCGCACGGGGAAGGACAGAACGTCCATTGTCAACATGGTCCGTCTGCTCAAGCTCCCCAACGAAGTCCAAAGCCTGCTTGCCAGCCAGCGGCTTTCCATGGGTCACGCCCGCGCGATTCTTGGCCTGCCGACTGCCGAAATGCAGATCGAAATTTCGGAAAAGGCCGCTGCGCAAGGGCTGTCGGTTCGACAAGTGGAGTCGCTGGTCCAACAGCTTACTTTCGAGCGTCCCAAGAAAGCCGGGAGCAAGGGCGAAGCGGGCCAGGATCCCAACGTGAAAGCGGCTGTCGACGAACTGGAGCGGGCCCTGGGAACCCGCGTACGCATTGTCGAGCTCAGCGACCAGCGCGGAAAGATTGAAATCGAATATTATTCCCAGGCCGAGCTGGACCGGCTGTTCCAGCACATTTTGGGATCGAACTGAAATTGGTGCCGGCGGCAGGAGTCGAACCTGCGACCTACGGATTATGAGACCGTCGCTCTAACCACCTGAGCTACACCGGCGTTACTTACCAGCGTATGGGGCAGGCTTGAATCGTGTCAAGTATCGATAAACAGATCTGAATATACACTTCTATTCAAACGACCGCATAGTCTACAATCGCAATAGTGCTGGCCGTCGAATTCTCGGGTGTTTCCAAGAGTTATTCCATCTACGCCGCACCAGGCGACCGTCTCAAGGAACTGGTGACCTTCAACCAGCGGCGCTTTCACACCGATTATTGGGCCCTTCGCGACGTTTCCTTCGGCGTAACCCGGGGAGAGACCTTCTGCATCATTGGCGAGAATGGTTGCGGCAAGAGCACGCTCTTGCAGATCTGCGCTGGAATCCTGCAGCCGACTTCGGGAACTGCCACTGTCAACGGGCGAGTTGCCGCGCTGCTCGAACTCGGCTCGGGGTTCAATCCTGAATTCTCCGGGCGTGACAACGTCTATTTGAATGGCGCGATCCTGGGGCTATCCAATAAGGAGATGGACCGCCGCTTTCCGGAGATCGAGGCGTTTTCAGAGATTGGCGGCTTTATTCACCAGCCGGTAAAAACATATTCAAGCGGAATGGTGGTTCGACTGGCCTTCGCCGTTGCAATTCACCTGGACCCCGAGATTCTCCTGGTGGACGAAGCACTCTCTGTCGGCGACGTGTACTTCCGCCAGCGATGCATGCGCAAGGTCCACGAGCTACGCTCCCGTGGAATTACTATTCTTTTCGTATCTCACTCGACCGGCGATGTGAAGGCGCTCGGAGACCGCGCCATGTGGCTGGACCATGGGCGTCTGATGGCCATCGGACAGACGGATATCGTGGTGCTCACAGTACTTTGCAGCGATGGCAGCCAAGGACCGTAAGTACCTGGAGCATGAACCACTTTCTCACGAACCCCGCTCCAGCCAAATGCCGGTCGAAATCATCGAGGAGATTCCCAACATTGACCATCGCTTTGGAGACCAGCGGGCGGAGGTTATCGGAATCGGAATCTACGACAATACCGGACGCAAACTGTCGGCGCTCGAACCCCGTACTACAATCGTAGTACGGATCAGTGTTCGCGCCAAAGCGAACCTGGACCGGCCCATCGTCGGCTTCATGTTTCGAAACCACCTGGGAGTGGATTTCGCGGGAACAAATACCGCTCGCGAGGGCTACATTCTTCCGCCGCTGGCCCCGGGGGAGGCCTGCACGGTGGATTTCTATCTCGAATTGCCGGCGCTATACGCTTCCACATTTTCCTTCTCTCCCGCGGTGGCCGACGGAACTTTGGACCAGTACTCAATGTGCGATTGGATCGACAACGCGGTCGCGCTCCACATGGCGACTTCCGCCACGCCGATTTACGGCCAGCTCCATTTCCCCTGCCGCGTAGAGGTCAACTCCAGAATCGCGGCGGAAGCAATGTCTGGAGCGCTCGATCTGTGATCGAATTCACGGGCGAACGCGTGATTCCCGGCGAGGTCAACGACGATCTTTGGGCGGAGCACCTGGCTCGTTACGCCCTTGCGTCGCGCTATGCCGGACGCGGCCGCGTGCTCGATATCGGTTGCGGAACGGGATACGGGGTAGCTGAACTCGCTGGCCGCGCTCGGTTCGCTGCCGGTATCGATCTGGCAGCCGAAGCGATCCACTATGCTCGCGGTCATTATCCGAATGGCCAATGCCAAGTTCCTCCGCGCCTCGGCTCAAGCACTCCCGTTCGCGGACGCCGCTTTTCATCTGATGACGGCTTTCGAGGTCATTGAGCATCTTGAAGACTGGCACGCGCTACTCAGCGGAATCCCGCCGCGTTCTGCATCCCGACACCGAGCCGATGCCGCCCTGCGTGCCGATTCGGGCGATGACCGCCAGCACGACGTCCTTCGCGGTCCCACACCCGGCGGCAGGTCGCCGTCGACGACGACGGCCATCGTCCCCGGTCGGGCCTGGGGCAGCGTCTGGGTGGCGAGCACGTGCTCGACCTCGCTCGTGCCGATCCCGAACGCGGGAGCGCGCCGAACACGCAGTGGGTGGAGGTGTGCGGGTCGCCGCACACGATCGTCATCCCGGGGAGCGTGAGGCCCTGCTCGGGGCCGATGATGTGGACGATGCCCTGGCCGGGGTCGCCCATGCCGTGCAGGCGGATCCCGAACTCGGCGCAGTTGGCGGCGAGCACCTCGATCTGGCGGGCGGAGACCGGGATCGGCGATCGGCGCGTCGACGTCGGTGGTCGGCACGTTGTGGTCCATCGTCGCGACGCAGAGGTCGGGGCGACGCACGGTCCGCCCGTGGAGGCGCAGCCCGTCGAACGCCTGCGGTGAGGTCACCTCGTGGACGAGGTGCAGGTCCACGTAGAGGAGGTCGGGCTCGCCCGGGGCGGCGTGGACCACGTGGCGGTCCCAGATCTTCTCCGACAGTGTGGCGGCCATCCGCTCCTCCCGCGTGCCAGTCTGCCAGTCGCCATTCTGCGCGGCGGTCGAGATCGTGGCGTCACCGAAGCGAAACGAACCCGAAACATCGGCTCCGTACCGTCGGGCCATGCAGGACCCAGCGCTCGTGCGCTGGCCCGACGAGTCCGACCGCCTCGCGGGCCTGCGCACCGCCCAGACCCCGCGGCTCCTCCTCGTCGACGCCGGCGGCGCCCCACCGGTGACCGTCGACCCCCTCGAGGACTGGGTCCGCCTCCCGGCCGACAACACCGAGCTGGCCGCCCGCCTCGAGCGCCTCCGCGCCCGCGAGGCCGCCGCCCACGCCCCCCACGTCGACGACGACGGGCTGCTCCACTTCCGCGGCGCCTGGGTCGCGCTCTCCCCGGTGGAGCAGGCGCTCGCCGGTGCGCTCACCGAGCGCTTCGGCGCGGTCGTCGGGCGCGACACCCTGGCCCGCCGGGCGTGGCCCGACGGGACGCCGACCCGCAACGCCCTCGACGTCCACGTCCTGCGCTTCCGGCGCCGCGTCGCCCCGATCGGGCTCGAGCTGCGCACCGTCCGCGCCCGCGGCTACCTGCTCCAGGCCGGACCGGCCGCGAGCTGAGCGCCTGATCGGGCACGCGTCCGGCGCGCGACGCTGACCCGGTGCGGGTCGGCGTTGACACCGGAGGCACGTTCACCGACCTCGTCGCCGAGGACGGCCGCGTCGTCAAGGTCTCGTCGACGCCACGCGCGCCCGCCGGCGCGGTCCGCCAGGCGCTCGGCCTCCCTCCCCGCGCCGCGTCGGTGCTCGCCCACGGCACGACCGTCGCCACGAACGCGCTCCTCGAGCGCCGCGGCCCGCCCGTGGCCCTCCTCACCACCGTCGGCTTCGCGGACGTGCTCGAGATCGCGCGCCAGACCCGCCCGGCGCTCTACGACCTGCACGTCGACCGGCCGCCGCCGCTCGTCGACCGCGGCCACCGTCTCGAGGTCGGCGGGCGCCTCGACGGCACGGGCCGGGAGCTCGAGGCGCTCGACCCCGCGACGATCCCCGAGCTGCCCGCCGGCGTGGGCGCGGTCGCGGTGTGCCTCCTGCACGCCGACCTCGACGCCCGCCACGAGCGCGCCGTCGGCGCCGCGCTGCGCGCCCGGGGCGTCGACGTCACCTGCTCGCACGAGGTGTCCCCGGAGTTCCGCGAGTACGAGCGCACGGTCACCACGGTCGCGAACGCGCTGCTCCGCCCGGTCTGTCGCGTCTACCTCGAGGAGCTCGCCGCCGTTGCCGACGAGGTGCTCGTCCTCACGTCGGCCGGGGGCCTCATCCCGGCCGCCGACGCCGCCGGCCTCCCCGCCGCGCTGCTGCTCTCCGGCCCGGCTGGTGGCGTCCGCGCCGCGGCGGCCGTCGCCGCGGCGTGTGGTCTCCCCGACGCGGTGTCGCTCGACATGGGCGGCACGAGCACCGACGTCTGCCTCATCCGCGGCTGCGTCGCCCTGCCCGCGCCCAGCCGCGCCGTCGCGGGCTATCCCATCCGGCTCCCCGCGCTCGACGTGCACACCGTCGGCGCCGGGGGCGGGTCCGATCGCCCTCCTCGACGCCGGCGGCGCGCTCACCGTCGGGCCGCGCAGCGCCGGGGCCGTCCCGGGCCCCGCGTGCTACGGACGCGGGGGTGTCGACGCGACCGTCACCGACGCGGACCTCGCCCTCGGGCGGATCGACCCCGCAGGCGACCTTCCCGGACCTGGGCCGCCTCGACGCGGCGCGGGCGCACGCCGCGCTCGACCGCGCCGGCGTCGACGCTGCCGGTGTCGTCACGGTCGTCGACACGGCGATGGAGGAGGCGGTCCGGGCCGTGACCGTGGCGCGCGGCGTCGACCCGCACGCTGCGTCCTCGTCGCGTTCGGCGGCGCAGGACCGCTGCACGGCTGTGCCGTCGCCGACACGCTCGGCATGCCGCCGTCGTCTCGTCCGCCACGCGCCGGGGCGCTCTCGGCCGTCGGGCTGCGCATCGCCGCGGCCGGCGCGGCAGTCGTCCGGAGCTGGCCGACTCCCGACGACCGGCGTGGGCTCGACCGCGCGCTCGGGCAGCGGTGCCACAGCGGTCCGCGGCGGTGGGTCCGGGCGCGA
>CAWJHI010000043.1:0-41473 GCA_963842485.1 Terriglobia bacterium
ACCGGGGCTAAAGCGTCTGGCAGGATCGCTGGCAATGTCTATCAATCAGGAGTACGCCAGTCCCGATGACAAGTTGAAAGCGGGAGACGAGATCGCATTGCTGCCGCCGGTCAGCGGAGGATCAGGACACGCTACTACAGCGCGTCTTACTTGCGGCCGGCAGGTCGCGATCATCCGCGGAAAAATCGAAACGCAGCAGGCGCTCGAAGAAATCAAGCGGCCGGAAGATGGGTCAGCCGTAGTATTCGAGGGCGTAGTACGCGATAACACGCGCGGCCGGCGCACACTTTATCTTGAGTATGAAGCCTACGAAAGCATGGCTTTGAAGCAAATGGAGGCGCTGGCCGAGCAAGCTATGGTGCAGTTCAAGATTCGCGATGTAGCCATTGTTCATCGCCTGGGGCGGCTCGAAATCGGTGAGACCAGCGTGCTGATCGTGGTGGTCTCCGCGCATCGGGCGGCAGCTTTTGATGCCTGCCGCTGGCTGATTGATACCCTGAAGCGCACGGTGCCCATCTGGAAAAAAGAGTACTTCGAGGATGGGGCCGTATGGGCGGACGGAGAGCCTTTTCCGCCCGATATCGCGAAGGCTGAAAGCAGCCATTCAATAAGGCTTGCATCTAAGTGAGCAGCCTCCGGATGCGACATCTCATACTCTTTTTTTTGGCGATCGCGGCAGCCAATTGTGTTGCCCAGGTGCCCAAGCCGCCATGGGCATCGGGATCCTCCGGAACCTCCAGAACCGCTCCCGCGAGTGCTCCCAACACTTCAGATAAAGCACCAGGCCAACAACCTGACACCACCTTCAAAGTGGATGTCAAGCTGGTTAACGTATTCGTTACGGTCACGGATGATCACGGTTCCCCGGTGGCCGGGCTGAAAAAAGAAAACTTCGAACTGCTGGAAGATGGGAATGCACAGACGATTTCGGTTTTCGACAAGGAATCGGCGCTGCCGCTTTCCATTGTGATGGACATTGACACCAGTCTCAGCACCCGCAAGGACCTGGCGATAGAATTGTCTTCAGCACGGCGCTTCGCACATGCCATTTTGCGGCCGGTGGATGGATTGTGTCTTTACGGATTCAGTGAGGTGGTCAGCGAGGCCGTGCCTTTTACGTCCGACCTAAAGAGGATCGATCATGGAATTGACCACATGCCCCTGGGATCGGCGACAGCTCTGTATGATGCGCTCTATTTGGGCTCGCAAGCACTGGAGTCGCGGCAAGGCCGCAAAGTAATCGTGGTCATCACCGACGGCGGCGATACCGTCAGCCGGGTAAATTACCAAGAGGCGCTGCGCGCCGCACAGGAAGCTGAGGCGAACGTTTACAGCATTATCGTAGTTCCCATCGAAGCCAGCGCAGGCCGCGATACGGGCGGCGAGCACGCTCTGATCCAGATTGCCGAGGACACCGGGGGAAGGTATTTTTACGCCACCTCCGTGCCACAATTGGATGAAGCCTTCCAGCAGATCAGCGACGAACTGCGCACACAGTATCTTCTGGCCTACTATCCCACGCGACGGCTCACCGGATCCGGCTTCCACCGGCTGCAAGTAGTGGTGCACGGTCCCACCTCCGGAACGAGCTTCAAGGTACGCCACCGGGCGGGGTACTACACGTCCAAATCCAAGTTCTAGGCTCCACAATCAAGTGTTTTGTCTTGCTGACTGAGGTCGCGTCAGCATCCATCACTTTGGTTTTCAGTAAGCAATCTACCAAATATGGAAGGCTGGGGTCCCAGGTGGGGCGGAAACTCATGTGAAAGTGCGTATTAACTAGCTGATATAGATAGACTTAATACAATTCTTTGGGGCGACTAAGCCTTGGTCCACCAATTGCTCCATAGGGTCCGAAAGGCAGTTCCTAGGTATGTGTGGATAGTGTGTCCTACTGCCTCGATGTTCTGCATGACCTGCAATCTTTCGAAATGAGTTTAACGTAAGCACCTACTCTGAAAGGAAGGTGGAAGATGTTATCGAACTCCAACCCCCGTTGCCGCTACGCAGGCCGATTTAGCTGGCTGCTAATGGCATTTGTGTTATTGCTGTCGTCTGTGGTCGCATTGGCGCAGACCACCATCGGCACTGCCAGTATTCAAGGAACGGTCACCGACCCATCAGGCGCGGTGGTGAATGGTGCGAAAGTCACCATTACGAACAAAGCCACTCAGCAGGTGGTCAGCACATCCAGTAATTCCTCGGGTTCGTTTGCGTCCGGCGCGTTGATCCCGGGCGATTACTCGGTCCGGGCTGAGGCACAGGGTTTCAAGAGTGTGGAAACCCCTGTGGTGGCACAAGTGGGTGTTACTTCGACCGTGAATTTCAAACTGACGGTCGGGCAGACCAGCGAGACGGTGGAAGTGACCGGCGCTGCGATTGCTGTCAACACCGAGCAGGCGACCGTGCAGGGAGTGCTTAACCAGCAACAGATTGAAGACCTTCCGGTCAATGGCCGCAACTTCCTCGACTTGGCCCAGCTTGAACCGGGCGTGCAGATTCAGGAAGGCAGCACCTTCGATCCCACCAAGAACGGATATTCGTCAATCTCGTTCGGTGGCCGCTTCGGGCGCACGGCGCGTATCGAGGTGGACGGCGTGGACGTCAGCGACGAGACCGTCGGCACGACTACGCAGAACATTCCCGCCAGCTCGATTCAGGAATTCCAGCTTGGCGAGTCTTCGCTCGACATTTCGACGGAACTAACATCGTCGGGATCGGTGAACGTGGTTACCCGGTCTGGGACGAATAGTTATCACGGTGAGCTTTTCGGCTACTACCGGAACAGTACAGTGGGCGTGGCCGCCCTCCCGGGTGGAAGCAGTTCACCTTGGGAACGAGAACAATTTGGCGGCAACTTTGGCGGCGCCATCATCAAGGATAAGCTTTTCTTTTTCATGGACGTAGAGCGCAGCCGGCAGGATCTCACTAACCCCGTTCCGCTGCCGGCCCCGTTCAATGCCATACCTTCGAACCTCGGAGAACCCTTCCGCGAGAACGAAGACATGGCCCGTTTGGACTATCAGCTAACCAAGACGGCGCGCGCCTTCTATCGTTTTAATTACGACGAAAACAGAGATATTCGTCCGTTCGGCGCAGGGCCCAGCTTGCAGCCTTTCCTGAACCATGACAATACTCCCTCCCATGCCGCAGGCGTGGATTTCAATACCGGCAACTTCACCCATGCGATCCGCTTCGAGTATTTGAAGTTCCACAACCTGATTTCGAACGGCGCTTCCGAAGTGACGGGAGCGGCCAATCCGATACCGACAGCTACCATCAACATCGGCGGCGGTGCGTTTTCTCAGTGCGTTGCCGGCGCGCTCTTCTGCTCCGGCCCCAACCTGCTGGCGCCGCAGCAGACGTTCCAGTCCGATCGTCAGATCAAGTACGACGGCAGCCATATCATGGGCTCGCACTTGCTCCGTTACGGTGGGGGTTACAACCGGATTCATGGCGGAGGCTTCGCGTCTTTCTTCGCGCTTTCTCCGACCCTCAGCGATGATGGCAGCACTCCCCTGCCTGCGGGCGTGGGAGGGTCTAATGGTGATCCGACCAACCCGCTGAATTACCCGGCGCAAAATTCCATCATCGGAAACGGCCAGGGTTTCTTCACTGAGGTACCCGGGTTCGGCTACTCGGAGGGCGGCCAGCACGACAATCGCCTAGCGTTCTACTTCGCCGATAGCTGGAAGGTTAAGCGGAACTTTACTCTGAACTATGGCCTGCGCTGGCTGCGCGACGAGGGCCGCTCGGATAGCGACTTGCCGGCCATCCCTGCGCTCAATCAATACCTCCCCGGGCTGGGAAACCAGGTAAATCTGCCGGACAAGAATTTCGCGCCCCAAATAGGGTTTGCCTGGGATCCAATCGGCACCGGCAAGACCGTAATTCGTGGAGGAGCCGGGCTGTACTACGAAAACGCGATCTTCAACAACGTTCTCTTTGACCGCCCCAACCGGATACCAAGCGGCAAGTTCGCGAACTTTCCAGTGATCTGTTTCGGCGGAAGCAACCTAGCGTTCCCGTGGCCAATCAGTCCGGGCGCGGCAGGCACTTCCATCGCCGGCGGCGGTGGCGTGTCCAATGGGGACGGCACCGTGAGCCCGACCTGGTGCGGAGAGTCCATGGGCATGGCTGCTGGCCCGGCTACTGCACTTGAACAGGCGTACCAGGCGGCCGCTGTGGCTGCCCCTCCGGCGTCAAATGGCCTCTATTTCCCAAATCTGATCGCCGCTGGCGCGGGAAACGGAGCTGCCGTTGATGGCCAAGGTATTCTTGCTCCCAGTTACCTGACACCGCGTTCGGTGCAGATGAACATCGGCATTCAGCACGAGATCAGGCCCGGCTTGATCTTTACCGCCGACTATATCCGTAACGTGAGTACGCGCACAACTCTGGCTGAGGATGTCAACCAGGGTGGTGCGGTGAGCACGTTTAATGCTGCCAACGCGGCAGCAGATCGTGACTTCGCCCAAGCCAACGCTGCCACCATATTCGGCGGCACAGTTAACTGCCCAGCAGGGACAGGAGAAGTCGGCTGCATGATCGGGTCCTTCGGCGGCGGAGCTGCCGGCGCAGCTGGGGCTCTTGCTGCCTATGGCGGGGCTGGAATCGGCGGACCTCTGCAGGTTACCGGCGGTGGCGCCTGCCCGACCTGCGCATTTCCTGGAATCCATCCGAACCTCGGAGTGAACCAGGTGAATTATCCTCAGGGACGCTCCGTTTACAACGGAATGGACTTGGTCTTGAAACAGCAAACCAGCCACTTCTTTGTGCCTGGAGTAAAGCAAGCTAACTTCCAGGTATCGTATTCACTATCGCGCTACGTCAGCCAAGTGCAAGATTCCGACTTTGTCAACACGGCAACCGACTACATCAACCCGGATCGGTTCACTGGTCCCAATGCACTGGATCGCAAGAACCAGCTCTCTCTCGGCGGAACGTTCGATCTGCCGTGGTTCTTCCAGTTCGGCTTCATCGGGCACTTCTACAGCCCGCTGCCACAGAGCGTGCTGTTCAGTCCGTCTGCGGGCGGTGCTGCGGCGATCCTGCAAACCGACGTCACGGGTGACGGAACTGTGGGCGACCCGGTACCGGGAACACAAATTGGTGACTTCATGCGCAGTTTCGGCGTGAGCGGTCTGCAGAACGTCATCAGCAACTACAACACCAACGATGCGGGCAAGGCGACTCCGGCTGGCGCCGCTTTGGTTAACGCCGGCATCTTCACCCTAGCCGATCTCCAGTCTATTGGAGGAGTGCAGCAAGCACTGGCTAATACCGTGCCCGGTGCAACCGGACTCGGATGGCTGAAAACGTTTGACACCAGCATCAGTTGGAGATACAGATTCATGGAGCGGTTCACGATTGAGCCAAGGGTTGGCATATTCAACACCTTCAACTTCGCCAATTTTGACCTGCCGGGCAACACGCAAAGCGGTGTACTGGGATTCGCCAGTGCTGCTCCCACACAGGGGCCTCTGACAATCGGCGGTACTCCGTACAACTTCAACCGCACCAATCGTGCAGGGTTGCAATCAGGTACCAACGCTCTGGGTGCAATGCGCGCCATTGAGTGGGGCCTGAAGTTCTCGTTCTAAGGACAGATCTTTTCGTCTGAAGACAGCCGTGGCGGTTTGACCGCCACGGTTTTTTCTTGCGCCACGGAGGGTCAGCGAGAGACCTGAGACCTTAACTGCTTGGCCAGCTTTTCAATTCTCTTGAGCTTTTGATCGAGATCCTTCGGGTACATTCCCTTGGTCGTCTGGTCAATGTCAGGAGGAATGGATTGCGACAAGCTGGCCAACTCCTCGGCATCGTGCCTGAGCTTGGTGAAATCCACGGGCGGGAGCTGATAAGTCGGGGGCACTGAGTTCTTATAAAATTGGTCTTGCTGCTGGTCAGCCTGGCGCACACCAGCAGGCACGGGCATGGAGCGGCCCTGCGGGTAGGCCGACGACGCAGGCAGTAGCACACTGAACAGCAGGATCGCGATTTTCACTTCGGACCTCCTAGGGTGTAGCGAATGCTTCCGCAGATTGTACCTCTGATCGCGTTGGTTGGATCGAATTTCTAATCGCGGGCTTGCACTTAGGTGAACTTCATTTCCCAATTCGATCAATGCACGGACCTTAATCATCTCGAATCCCAGCCGTGTAAAATGCCTGTATGACCTTTCACGGACAAGGGATTCCGGGTGCTGCGCGAAAGCCCAGAAGCACTCCGCCCGACGAAACCTCGCAAGAGGCAACTTACCTGAAGATGTTGGGCGACAAGGAAAGGCCGGTCAGCGTCAAGTTGGCCGACGGGGAAGTGGTACGAGGCTGGATCGAGTATTACGACAAGAACATGGTCCGGCTGACGCGCGACGATAAGCCCAACCTTTTCATCTTCAAGCACGAGATCATGTACATCGCCGAAGACAACGCCAGGCGAGGCAAAGATTGAGCGAGTTCGTGCCCGCCATGGAGACGATTGCGCGTGAAGCCGGCGCGCTGTTGATGGAGTATTTCCGTCAGCATGTCAAGGTGGAGTACAAAGGCGAAGCCGACCTGGTTACTGTGGCAGATCGCAAATCAGAAAGCCTGATTCGCGAACGAATTCTAAGCCGGTGGCCTACACACGAGATTTTAGGCGAAGAGCAGGGATTGGCGAAGACCGGCAGCGACTATCGCTGGTATGTTGACCCGCTCGACGGGACCACGAATTTTGCTCATGGATTTCCGGTGTTCTGCGTTTCGCTGGCGTTGGAGCACAAGGGCACGCGGATCGCCGGCGTGATTTATGACCCTACCCGGGACGAATTGTTTGCGGCCGAGCAGGGAAGCGGCGCGTACATGAACCAGCAGCGTATTCGAGTGTCGAAGACTGCCAACCTGGCCGAGTCTTTGGTCGCCACCGGATTTCCCAGCCACAAGCGGCACAAGAATCCGAATATCTTTTTTTATCATCAGATCACGCTTAAGACTCACGGTGTGAGGCGGGCGGGATCGGCGGCGCTGGATTTATGCTGCGTGGCTTGCGGCCGGTTTGACGGCTTTTGGGAGTTCAATCTGAATCCCTGGGATACGGCTGCGGGGGTGCTGATTGTAGAAGAGGCGGGCGGGTCCGTGACCGATTTCAGCGGGGGACCGTTTCAGATCAGCAGCCGGGAGACGCTGGCATCGAATGGTTTGGTTCATCAAGACTTGCTGAACGAGTTTGAGAATATCTTCAAGGGAAACGGATTGGAGGCGTTGCCTGATCCGCGGCAGTATGGGAAATGAGGCCCCGAGTTGCTCTGTGACCGCGAAAGAGCCAACCACGGAGGTCACAGAGGTGAGTCATGGATGCTGGAATTAAGAAGCTGATATCGTTGGTTGCGCTGCTGACGGCTTGGCTGTTTGGGTTCGTGGCCTCGGCGGCGAATCCGCCGAAAGGCGCGGTGGACGCGGCTTATCAGCAATCCTTCGACCAGTGGAAAGCCGAACTGGTGGAGGACCGCAAGCAGAACTGGCTGACGCTAGCGGGCTTGTTCTGGCTTAAGCCGGGAGAAAACAGCTTTGGTACCGATTCAAGCGGCGCGATTGTTTTTCCCAAGGGCCTGGCGCATGCCGGAGTTTTTGAGCTCGAGGGGAAGAATGTCACATTGAAGCTTTCGCCCGACGCCCACGCCACTATCGCGGGTAAAGTGGTGACTACGGCCAAGCTCGAACCTGATATCTCCGGTAATGCGACCGTGGTGGAGATGGGCAGCCTGCGCATGAAGGTAATCGTGCGGGGCGAGCGCATCGGGATTCGGCTGAAAGATGTTGAGAGCGATGCTGTGCAGAAGTATCGCGACCCGGTGTTTTTCCCGCTGGATTTGTCTTACCGCATAACCGCCATATGGAAGCCTGCAGACGCTAAGAAGACGGTAGATGTTCCCAACGTGCTGGGCGACGTGACACCCACGCCCATCGCGGGCGAAGCGATCTTAAAGATCGGTGGCCAGGAATATCATCTGACCGATCTGGGCGGCGATCCGGCCAAAGGTCTGTTTTTTGTCTTCAGTGATCTGACCAGCAAGACCGACACCTACCCGGGTGGCCGTTTTCTGGAGACTGGCCCGGTGGAGAACGGCAGGGTGGTGCTTGACTTCAACCGCGCCTATGGGCCCTCCGTGTTCGGTCACGGTCACCGTGTCGATGGAAGTCATGGCGCGCTATGAAGCCCTGTTTCGCAGCGCAGGCTATCATCCCGGCGTCGTCACCACTTCGGCTCTGGCCGCTTTGAACCTGTACCGCGGAAGCGGAAACGCAGTGGTGGTGAAGCTTTCCGGACGCGCCCTCACCATCGCCGTGATCGCCGATTCCACCGTCAAGCTGTTCCGCTGCGTCACCCTCGATGAGGCCACGGAAGACGAGATCCTGGGTGTTCTGCATCCCACCTTCGCCTACGTCGAAGATGAGCTGAACGCGCCCGTCGGCAAGTTGATTCTATGCGGTCTCCCGCCCGAAGCCGTCGCCGGCTTCCGTTGTGAGGTGGAGCCTCTCCGCAGCCGTTTCGGCGCTCCTGGTCCGTTCAACGCCGGCCTGCTTGGCTATCTGGAGCTGGTGGAGAATTAATGGGTAGAGAATTAGGGGCCTGGAACTGAATGCGCATTCCCGTCAATCTGTCGAGCGAACCGTTCCGCCGGGATCGTCCGATTCTGGTCGCTTCGGGCGCCTGCGCCGTGCTCCTCGCGGGTCTGCTGTGCCTCTTGATATTTCTCATTGTGGCCGAACGCGAACGCGCCAAAGAATCGCGCGCCGCTGTGAACCGCTTGAACGGTCAACTGCGGACCGTCTTCGCCGACCAGGCCAAGCTGGACGCATTCCTCCGGGAGCCCGCCAACGCCGTGGTGCTGGAGCGAAGCCTGTTGCTGAATCAGCTGCTCGAACGCAAATCCGTCAGTTGGACCCGTATTTTTGCGGATCTGGAAAGCGTCCTGCCATACAACGTAAAGCTGATTTCAGTGCGCCTTCCGCAGATCAATTCGCGGAATGAAGTGATGCTCGATATGGTGGTCGGCACCAAAGAGCCGGAATCGGTGATCGGATTCCTGAAGAAGCTGGAAGAGTCGCCGCTGTTTGGACCGCTGGAGCTGCACAGCTCCCTGCCGCCTTCGCAAAATGAACCGTTGTATCGATATCGCGTGACGGTCAACTATGCTCAGAAGCTTTAAAGGGTCGCCATTCCGGGATCCGCAGCTCATGGTGCGGGTGGTGCTGGGCGTGTTGGTGCTGGCGAACGTCGTGGCAGCCGGGCTGGTTCTGTTTCCTCCGGGGGGCTCCGCGGAGGATCTCGAACGCCAGCGCGTCGTTCTTGAAGCCCAGCTCAGGGCCAAGCAGTCCGTGCTTGAAACCACGCGCCAGCACGCCGCTGCCGTCGACAAAGGACGGTCCGAAGGCGACAACTTCCTCGGCCAGTACTTCCTGGCGAACCGTACCTCCTCTTCCACCTTGCTTGCCGAGCTGCAACAGGCCGCCAGCCAGACCAAGCTCAAAGCCCGCGATACGACGTTTTCGATTCAGCCCATCGAAGGCTCCGATACGCTGAGCGTGACGAGCATCGTCGCCGCTTACGAAGGCACTTACCCGGACCTGATGCATTTCGTGCATGAGCTGGACCGGTCGCAAAGATTCCTCATGATCGAATCGCTGAGTGCGACGCCCCAGCAAACCGGCGACATCCTGACGGTGAGTTTGAAGGTCAACGCGTTCGTCCGTGAAGACGTGGGACAGCCGGGGGAGCAATGAAGTTCATCCCCAAACAGCTCGGCGCGGATCGCAAGAAGCTTGCCTATCTGGGCGTGTTGCTGGTGGTGCTGGTCATCGTGTTTATATGGAACCGCGAGCCGTCCGCGCCCGAAGCGCATACCTCGTCCTCCCCCTTAACCGTAACCCCGGTCCCCACGCCGGCCGCGGGTGTCGCGCGTCCAGCCGTTCCCTCATCCCCCGCGGTGCCGCAGCGCGCCGCGGGTCGAAACGGAATCCGCCCGGTCGAGGATTTCAAGCCGTCGCTCAAGCCCAAAGAGGGAATCGACGTCAGCAAGATCGATCCGACGTTGCGGCTGGATTTGCTGGCCAAGCTGATGGGCGTCCCGCTCGAGACCGGTCCCCGAGGCAGCGTCTTCGACTGGGGCAAGGCTCCGCCGCCGCCTCCGCCGCAGGTTGCGAAAATCCAGGTGGGACCCCTGCCGCCGGGCGCTTCTAAGGGGGGACCGGGAACGCCAGGTTCCGCGAACAACGATGCGCCCAATGCGCCGCCGCCGTCTCCGCCGGCTGTGCCGATTCCTCTCAAGTTCTACGGATATTCGTCGAGGAATGGAGCGAAACGGGCTTTTTTCCTGGATGGCGAAGACATCGCCGTGGCGGCCGAGAACGAAGTGATCAAGAACCGCTATAAGATTGTCAGGATTGGAGTAAACTCGGTGGTAGTGGAAGATTTGACGAACAAAAATCAGCAGACGCTGCCGCTGATCGAGGAACTGGCTGGATGAAAGCCGCGCACAAAGGCGAGCGCGGATTCGCTTTGCTGATCATTTTCCTGCTGGCCGCAGCCATTGCGCTGATGCTGTACGCGCAGATGCCGCGCGTCGCTTTTGAAAGCGAGCGCGACAAAGAACAGACGTTGATCGATCGCGGCGAACAATATAAGCGCGCCATTCAGATGTATTTCGTCCAATTCAAGACTTATCCGGCGAAAATCGAGGATCTGGAAAATACCAATAATAAGCGCTTCCTCCGTCGCCGCTACATCGATCCGATGACCGGAACAGACGAGTGGCGCCTGATCCACGTGAACGGCGCCGGGCAATTGACCGATTCTCTGGTGCAGAAGCCGCCCGCCGCCCTCGGCACATCCGGCGCGAGCGGAGCCAGCGGCGCCAGCGGAGCCAGTGGCGCGTCCGGCGCGAGCGGTGCTTCAGGCGCCACCGGTCCGGTGGAAGTCAACGCCGCTGTCCTGCGCCGCCCCAGCGATAACACATTGGTGAATGGCGCGCCCGGATCCATCCCCGTCAATCCCGCCGATATCGATCCCAATGATCCGCGCTACTGGCCCCCCATCGGCAACGCGCCAGCCTCGGGTCCCACGGGACCATCGGGAGCTCCGCAATACCCCGGCCAGCTTCAGCAAGGCCAGCCGCTCTTTCCAGGTCAACTGCCGGGTCAATTGCAGGCCCCCGGCCCCACCTCCGGCTACCAACCCGGCCTGCCAGGACAATATCCTGGGCAACCCGGAATCGCTCCGCAAATTCCGAATATTCCCGGCCTTAATGGACAGCCTATTCAGTTGCCAAACCTGTCTGGGCAGCCGAACGGTCTGCAACCGGGTATGGCTCAACCCGGGCAGTATCCGGCACAGAACGGGATTCCCCAGAATCCGGCCCTGAGCGCGATCCAAACCCAGTTGACAAATCCTCAGCAAGCGCCGCCCAGCCCTTCCGCCTTCAACAACACCACGGCGGCCGGCGGCTTGGCAGGCGTCGCCAGCACTCACAAAGGCCCCAGTATCAAGATTTACAAGGATCGCCAGAAATACCAGGAGTGGGAGTTTATTTTCGACCTGAAGAACGGCCTGCCCGGACAAACAGCGGCCCCGCAGGGCCAACCTGCACAACCGGGCCAGCCCGGGCAGCCCGGTCAGCCTGGCCAAACAGCTCAGCCCGGCCAGACGACCACCCAAACCGCCGTCCCAACCGGGCCGACCGGCGGGAACCCTCCCAATCAGCAGTAACCCCGCTTAGCACATCGGTAACGTCGCGAACCCGTCAAGCGCGCTGTTACACTCTTCTTTCCTATGCGTACGTCCCTCCTGCTGGTGTTGTCGATGGCCGCGTTGGCGCAAGACCAGCCTAAAGAATCGATCGTGGTCACCGGAGTCTACCAGCCCGTCCAGCTCGATGAAGCCGACCGCGACGTGAACGTAATCGAGCTCGACACCATTCGCAAGCTGCTCTCCAACACCCTGTTCGATTTCCTGCGTCTCGACCCTTCCCTCGATGTCCAGAGCCGCGGCGTCAACGGCGTTCAAACCGATATTTCCATCCGCGGCGGCAACTTCGGCCAGACCCTGGTTCTGCTCGACGGCATTCGCCTGAACGATGTCCAGACCGGACATTTCGACCTCGACATCCCCATCCCCCCCGACGCCGTCGGCCGAATCGAGGTCCTTAAGGGCGCCGGCTCCGCCATCTATGGCTCGGATGCCGTAGGGGGCGTCATCAACGTCATCACCGCGGTCCCCGAATCCAACGAATTGCACCTGCGCACGGCCGTCGGCAACTTCGGGACCAATCAGGAAAGCGCGACCCTGACTGCGGTGTGGCAAAACATCACCGAACAGCTTTCTTTTTCGCGCGATTTCTCCACCGGCTTCATGGACGATCGCGATTATCGCAATCTGTCCCTCGCCTCCATCCTCCACGTCAAGACATCGCTAGGCGCTACCGACGTCACCCTCGCCTACAACGATCGGCCCTACGGCGCGAACCAGTTTTACGGCCCCTACAACTCCTGGGAGCGAACCAAGTCCTGGTTCGCCTCCCTTCGCCAGGCCCTGGGCAAGAACACGGACGTTTCCTTCGCCTTCCGCCGTCACACCGATCTATTCGTGCTGCTGCGCGACGACCCCGCGGTCTACACCAATCATCACTACACCGAAAATTATCAGGCCGCCCTGCGCCGTCACAACCGGCTGAGGCAGAACATGACGATCAGCTATGGCGGCGAGGCTTTTCGCGACGAAATCGACAGCAATAACCTGGGCCATCATCAGCGCAACTACGGCGCCGTCTATACCGCTCTCGACGTTCGAGCCTTGAAGCGCTACTCCTTCACCCTAGGCGCGCGCGAGGAGATTTATCACGGCGGAGGCCGCCAGTTCAACCCCACTGCCTCCGCCGGCGCATGGCTTTCCTCACACTGGAAGCTGCGCGCGTCCGCCAGCCGGGCCTTCCGCCTGCCCAGCTACACCGATCTCTACTATTCCGACCCAGCCAATCTAGGCAATCCTTATCTCAAACCCGAAACCGCCTGGGGCTACGATGCCGCCGCCGAATGGAACCACGGCGATCGTATCAAAGGCGAGTTCGGGGTCTTCATGAATCGCGAGCGCAACGGCATCGACTTCGTCCGTTCCTCCCCGGACGCCATCTGGATCGCCACCAACTTCGACCGTCTGAACTTCACCGGCGCAAACGCCGGCATGAAAATTCACGCCGCCAAGACCCAATGGGTCGACCTGAGCTATACGGCCCTCCACGGCGCGCAGGATCTTCTAAACGGCGAACAATCGAAGTACGCCTTCAATTACCCCACCCACAACGCCTCCGCTGCCTGGCAAGCCGTCTTGCCCAGAGGATTCGTCCTGCGTACCCGCGTTGGCGCTCTCAAACGCTATGGCCTCGACCCCTACGCCCTGTGGGATCTTTATGCAGCATATCGCCACGGCCGCTGGTCCCCCTTCGTCCAGCTCACCAACATCACCTCCACCCAATATCAGGAGATCCCCGGAGTGGCCATGCCCGGCCGAGCCGCGGTGGCCGGCATGGATTTCACACTCGGGTTCTGAAATTTGACAGCGCCGCGACCCATATGTTCTGATGCGACGACATGCCAGGCATCCTCTCCGGTCTCCGCGTCATCGACTGCGGGACCTACATCGTCGGCCCCGCCGCGGCCGTGATTCTCTCCGACTTCGGCGCCGACGTCATCAAAATCGAGCGTCCGCCCCATGGCGACCCCTACCGCTATCTCGGCCAAGTCCCCGGCATGCCCGTCTCCGATCAGAACTACTGCTGGCTCCTCGACGACCGCAATAAACGCAGCGTCGCTCTAGACCTGGCTGACGAAGAAGCCCGCGGCGCCCTGATGAAACTGGTCACCACCGCCGACATCTTCATCACCAACTACCAGCCCCAGACCCAGCGCAAATTCCACCTGGAATACTCCGACCTTTCTCCGCTGAACCCCCGCCTGATCTGGGCCTCCGTCACCGGTTACGGCGAAGCCGGCGAGGACGCCGAAAAACCCGGCTACGACGCCACCGCGTTCTGGGCCCGAAGCGGTCTGATGTTCCACATGCACAATGGCGACGCCGAACCCGTCCAGTCCCCCGCCGGCCTCGGCGATCACCCCACTTCCATCACTCTGTTCGCCGGAATCCTGCTGGCGCTCCAGCAGCGCCAGTCGACCGGCCGCGGCACCCGCGTGACGACGTCTTTAATGGCGAACGGCGCCTGGTCCAACTCCTGCCTGATCCAGGCCGCTCTGTGCGGCGCCCACTTTATGCCCAAGTGGACCCGCAAAAACGCCATCAATCCCCTGGTGAACCATTACCTGACCCGCGACGGCCACCGCATTTTCTTCTGCCTTCTCGATCCCATTCGCGACTGGCCGAATCTCTGCCGAGCCCTCGCCTTCCCCGAATTACTCAGCGATCCGCGCTTCACCACTCCCGCCTCCCGCCAAGCCAACAGCGCCCAACTGATCGAGCGCATGGACCAAGCCATCGCCGCCCGCGACCTGACCCATTGGGCCCGCATCTTAAAGGAACACGACCTGATCTGGGGCCCCGTTCCCCCCGCCTGGGACGTCGCCCGCGACCCGCAAATGGAGCAAAACGGCGTCTTCGTCGAAATGAGCCCTGGCCTGAAAACGATCCGGAATCCCATCAATGTTGAGGGCGTCGAAAAGCAACCACCTCGCCTAGCCCCGGAGGTCGGCCAGCACACCCGAGAGGTGCTCAAAGAGTTAGGCTACGCCGACGCCGAAATCAGGAAAATGATCGACCGCGGCGCCGCACTAGCTGGGTGAACGACGTTGCAAATCGAACAGAAGCATGAAGCCGACGAGATTCTTCTCACCTCGATCGTTGGTTTAACGGAAGCGTGCTTCACACTCACTCCGGCAGCGGCTGATCCTTAGTCTCCGGCGCCCACGGCAGCGCCGCCATCCCAATCAGAAACGCCGCGCACATCGTGATGCCGGCATACCGCAGCGGCTCCGCCGTCCCGGCGTAGACGCGGCTGGTCAACAACCCCAGCGCCACCGGACCCACCGCCGCCACTGCCCGCCCTACGTTGTAGCAGAACGACGTCCCGGTGCTTCGCAGACGCGTCGGGAATAGCTCGGGAAAATAAATCGCATACCCGGCGAACAGCGCGAGCTGAAAGAAGCCCATCAGCGGCGGCATCCAGAACACGTCGCTGAACTGGTTCAATCGCCAGAACAGCAGCGCCGTGGCGAGCATCGCCGCCACCAGGGACACCGCGAACGCGCGCCGCCGCGAGGTCCACTGCGTGAAATACGTGAACGCGTACACTCCCAGAAATGCGCCCGAATTCTGCATCAGCGAAATGATGCCGGTCCACACGGTTTTCTTTCCGGCGATCACGCTATCTGAAAATCCCTGCGCGCGAAACACCTTATCGAGCACGGAGCTCAACAGATCGTAGCTGAAATATCCGATCCCCCAGATCCCCACTACGCCCGAAAACGCGAGCGCCAGGCCCACCAGCGCGTTTCTCCGCCAGCGCGGGTCTTCAAACAGTTCCACCATCGACCCGAGCTTCACCTTGTGCGCCAAGCCTTCGGCTTTGGCTTTGCGCCACGCTTCCGGCTCCTCCAGCCGCCGCATGATCACCACCACCAGCAGCGCCGGCAGCGCCCCGATGATGAACATGATCCGCCACGAGCTGGCGATCACATGAGCCTGTTGCAGATTGCCCAGTCCGATGCCAATCAGCGCCGCAATGACGTTCCCCGCGCCCGAACAGGACTGCAAAGCTCCCAGCGCATACGGCCGCGCAGACGCGGGAATCACTTCCGCCACCAGTGCCACTCCCACCGCGAACTCGCCGCCGACGCCGAGCCCGGTCAGAAAGCGGTACAGCGAAAAATCCCACACGCCGGTCGACAGCACGCTCATCCCCGTGAACGCGGAATAAAAAAGAATGCTGATCATCATGGTCTTCACGCGGCCCAGCCGGTCTCCCATGATGCCGAACACGACGCCACCCACCGCCCAGCCGACCATGAAAACCATGGTGGCGTAGCCCGCGTACTCGGTGACCGTCCCCGCCATCGCTGCGTCGTCCGGGCGCACGTGCAGCAGATCGAGCATTGCCGGCCGTCGCGCCAGCCCGAAAAACTGCTGATCCATGCAGTCCAGCAGCCAGCCCAGCGACGCGACGATCAGCACCAGCCAGTGATAGCGCGTCAACTGCCGGTACCACGGCGTGGCGCGTGGCCCAGTCCGGGGCAAGCCGCTGATCATTCAGTCAGTATAGAATGCGCGTGCGAATGGTCCCCGGAACCTCGTCGAGCTTCCCTTTCAGCCGCAGCGACTCCTGGCGCCCACCGGTTTCAATATCGATCACGACATAACCGATCTTGGCATTGGTTTGCAGATACTGCGCCGCGACGTTAATGCGCTCGGCCGAAAAAATCGCGTTGACGTTCGACAGAACGCCCGGCTGATTGCGATGCGTGTGCAGCAGCCGATGCTTCCCTGGATGCTCGGGCAGTGAAACTTCGGGAAAATTCACCGCCGTCAACGTGGACCCGTTGTTGCTGTACTTGATCAGCTTGCCCGAAACCTCCAGGCCGATGTTCTGCTGCGCTTCTTCCGTGCTCCCACCGATGTGCGGCGTGAGGATCACGTTGTCGAACTCGCGCAGCGGCGAAACGAACTCATCTCCGGCGCCCTTCGGCTCGGATGGAAAAACGTCGATCGCGGCGCCCGTCAGGTGTTTCCGCCGCAGCGCGTCAGCCAGGGCCTCAATCACCACCACCGTTCCGCGCGAGGCGTTGATCACCAGGGCGCCGGCCTTCATCCGGTCGAGCTGCGGCGCGCCGATCATCCGCAACGTCTGGGGAGTCTCGGGAACATGAATCGTCACCACGTCGGCGATCTCCAGCAGCGCATCGAGCGACGACATCGCGCGCGCGTTCCCGAGCGCCAGCTTGGTTTCGATGTCGTAAAAGATCACCTGCATTCCCAGCGCTTCGGCCAGCAGCCCGATCTGCGTGCCGATGTGCCCGTATCCCACCATTCCCAGGCATTTGCCGCGAGCTTCGCGGGAACCTTCCGCGGTTTTGACCCAGGCTCCGCGATGCGCGGCCGCGTTGCGCTCCGGAATCCCGCGCATCAGCATGATGATTTCGCCCAACACCAGCTCCGCCACGCTGCGCGTGTTCGAGAACGGCGCGTTGAACACCGGGATGCCGCGATCCTGCGCCGCCTCCAGATCCACCTGGTTCGTCCCGATGCAAAAACACCCGATCCCGGTGAGCCGCGGCGCACTTTCAATCACGCGCGCGGTTAACTTCGTAGCGGACCGGATCCCGATGAAATACGCGTCGCGAGCGGCTTTGATCAGATCCGCTTCCGCCAGCGATTTGGGAAAGCACTCCAACTGGCTGTATCCGTCCGCGCGAAACGCATCCACAGCGCTCGCGTGAATGCCTTCCAGCAGAAGAATTTTGATCTTGCCCTTGCCTAGCGAATTTTTCGTCATTCAGAAGCGGAAGCTGAGGTCTCCTGTCATCATGAGCCAGCGATCCCGTTCGTACGCCGGGTTCGCCAGCAGCGAGCGCGGCGTGGCGCTCAGCCAGAAGTGCCTACGCCGATCCAGCGCGACGGCTGCCGATGCCTTAAAGTATCCGCCAAACCCGCTGTAAGGCGCCAGGCCCGACTCCGGCACAAGATTGCTGACCGAAAAACTTTCATACAAGCCGCCCCCGCCCGCTGACAATTCATATCGATCCTGTTTCAAAGGAAGAATGAAGCGGACGCCGAACGGAACCCAGAAAAACCGGTTATCGCCGTTGTAGCAGCCATAACTTTCGCAATTGGGCGGCACCGGATTGATGGCTCCGAACAACCCCGCTTCCGGTTCGATAAAGCGGTTAATCCGATATCCGTATGTGGCGCCCAGACTCACCGCTGTGTTGCTATAGGCGAACCGCTTGGAGAGCACCCAGCTCTCGCCGCCGCTGAAAGTAATGTCGTTGTGCTGAAAAGACTGCGCGTTCACGCAGCTCGCAAGAAAGATAGCTGCAAAGAAATTTCGCATGGACCGGTGCCATGCAATCGAATCGCCGACTCTATAGCTGAACCGGCTGCTGCAGCGTGAACGTCAATCGAGTCTCCGAAGGAATATGCACCTTCTGGCCTTTGGTCGAGACTTCAGCCGCAGTGCCGACGCCCGCGCCCGACGCAGCGCCAATCGCCGCGCCTTTTCCGCCGCCGGCGAGCGCTCCCACGATGGTGCCCAGCACCGCCGCGCCGCCGATCACTTTTCCGCTGCGCGCCGTCCGCGACGCGCTCTGCTCCGTGATGTTGTCGGTATTTATGTCGATCGACCGGCCATTCACTTGAATCGATGCGAGGTCGAGCGTCAATACCGTTCGCCCCGCCAGCTTCCCAGCCTGCTTGTCGTCCACCAGTTTCACCACCACGTCTACTCCGCGCGGAATGAGCGTGTTCCCGTTGGCGTCATTCACCGGCTCGTCGAGCGAGGCGTGATACGTTTTCCCCACATAGTCGCGTGTCGAATCGATGCTGTCGATCATTCGTACGGTGAGCACGGTTCCCGTAGCCAGCACCGGTCCGGCCGCCGGCGGTGGAGCGGCATCTTGCGGCGGCGGACCCGTGATCACCTGTTCCGGCGGCGCAGGCGGCGGAACCTGAGCAGGCGGAGCCGGATCGCCAAACGTGATGCTGGAAATATCCTCGATGCGAAATCCCTCCACCCGGTCCCCGATCGCGATCCGCACATTACGCGCGTCCCCGCTCACAAACGACCCGACGATCGTGCGCCCGTCGCGCATAATCAGCGTATCCGCGCTAGCCAATCCAGACAGCAGTAAAAGAGTACTGAAACAGCGGATCATATTTCCTCCACCCATAACGTTGAGATGCTTCTAGAGCCTGTATGGTTTCAAATACGCCGCCGGAGGAAATCGAGCGCAGTCTGCGCCGCCAGCGTTCTCACCCGTTTGCGATCGCCCGGCAAGTGGAACCGGCGCGCCTCGGACCCCGACGGTCCCGCATACCCGATGATCACCGTGCCCGCCGCGGCCCCGGTCGCGCTTTGCGGCCCCGCTTCTCCGCTCACCGAAATCGCGCAAGTGGCGCCTGTTCGCGACCGCGCGCCTTCCGCCATCGCCCGCGCAACCTCTTCACTCACGGCCGTATGTTTTTCGATCAGCGCCGCGTCGATCCCCAGCAGCTCCGTTTTCATCCGGTCCGAATACACCAGAAACCCGCCGAGAAAATAATCCGAGCTGCCCGCCACCGACGTGATCCGTTCCGCCAGCATCCCGCCCGTGCAACTCTCCGCGACCGCCAGGGTCGCGCCACGTGCCCGCAGCATCGCACCGACCACCGCCTCCAGCAAATCGCCGTTGCGCGAATAAATTCGATCCCCCAGCAGCTCCTCGATCCCCGGAGCCACTTCCGCCAGCAGCGCCTCGGCCTCTTCCGCCGTCGTGCCGCGCGCCCGCAAGTGGACTTGAATATCGCCAGGACCGGAAAGAATGGTCGTGGCGGGATTTACATATTTCGTATACACCGGAGCGATCAGTTGATCCAGGTCGGACTCGCCCATCCCCGCGACGCGGTAATATCGCGTGCGGATCACCTGCGGCGGCAAGTGGCGCAGCAGCCGCGGAATGCACTGGTCAATGAACATCGGTTTCAGCTCGCCCGGCGGTCCCGGCAACAGCATCGCGATGCGGCCGTCCACCTCCAGCCATTGTCCCGGCGCCGTCCCGCGCGGATTCGGCAGCGCCTCCGCGCCGTCGATCAGGTACGCCTGCCGCTTGTTGATCTCCGCCATCTTGCGCTGGAACCGGCGAAACCGGTCTTCGATCCATTCACAGATTTCCTGGCTGAAGATCAGCGATCGCCCCAGCGCCGCTGCTACGGCATCGCGGGTCAGATCGTCTTCCGTGGGACCAAGTCCTCCCGACAGCACCACGATCTCGACATTTTCGAGCGCATCGCGAACCGCAGCCTCCAGCCGCGCGCGATCGTCGCCGACGATCACCTTCCTTGACACTTCCACGCCTAGCGCGTTCAGTTGCTCGGTGATGAACAGCGAGTTGGTGTCGATGCGGTCGTGGGTCAGCAGCTCGCTCCCGACCGCGATGATCTCAGCGTCGCGCACGGAACCCCTACGGAATCCGGCGCCCTTCGATCCCCACGTCGACGCGGAAAATCGAATTGTTGGTCGCCAGGATCAGCGACTTCGACGGCGTAAACGCAAGGCCGACAATTGCCGGACCCGACAGGAACAGTTCCGCCTTCGCTTCCGGCGTAACCCGCACCACCCCGCGCCGCCCCCCCAGCGACGCCGCCGCGTACAGGTTCCCTTTTGCGTCGAACGCCATCCCTTGCGGCCGTCCCAGCCCGCGATAAAACACTTCGACATGGCCGGCGCTCGAAATACGCTGGATCGAATCGAAGCTCGATGTAGTGGGTCCGCTGACATACAGATACCCGTCCGGCCCGAACGCCAGGTGATACGCCGCAATGGAGGGCTCCAGCGTCGCGAACACGTAAATCTGCCGCTCCCGGCTGATCTTGAAAACCGTGCCGCTGCGATCGCCGACGTACAAGTTTTCCTCGGGATCGAACACAATTCCAGTCGCGACTCCCATGCCTTCCACGTACACAGCCATGTTCCCCGTCGCCGAAATCTGATACACCACGCCGTCGTGCCGGCTGGAGGCGTACAGCACGCCTTCGGGATCGAACGCCAAGCCGGTGGCGTTCATAAGGTCGCTCACCAGCGGCTTGGCGTGATAGCTGGTATCGATCTTGTAGATCGACACCGGGGTCTTCTGTCCCGGCGATCCGCTGAAGGTCGTATAGATGTTGCCGTGCTGATCCACCACCGGGTTCGAGACCGGATGCAGGCTGTCGGTCACCTGGATGCCGATGCCACAAGTCCACGGCACGCTGGCCTGTTCGCCGTTACCGATAATCAATTCGCTGGCCGCGGCATTCTCGGGCACGCGCACGATGGCGAAGGTATCCGACCCAATGATGATCGGCGCAGTCGCGTCGCCGAACTGCACTTTCGGGCGCGCCGTCGCGGAGAGACCCTTGCCCCGGATCTGAAATTCGCCGCCGGGAATCGCCGCCACCGGAGAAACCTCCAGGATCTGCGGGCGCGAATCGTTGGTTTTGCGAAATGCCATTTCTAACTCCAATATACGCTGCCGGGCCTTAATACAGGTGAAACCAGCCCAAAGCGAATAAAACCGCCGCGCCGTAAACGCCGGCCATCGCGTCATCCGCGACGATCCCCACCCCGCCCGGCAATCTTTCCAACTGCCGCACCGGCGGAGGCTTCCAGATATCGAACAGCCGGAACAGCAGGAACGCGGCCACCCAGGATTTCCAGTTCAGTTGCGTCGCGCCGGCCAGCGTGATCCACTGCCCCACCACTTCGTCCACCACCACCATTTGCGGATCTTTGAGCCCCGCCTCGCGAGCCGTCACATCCGCCGCCCAGGTCCCCGGAATCGCCAGCACCACCGCCATTACCGCGAACCCCCGAGCCGGCACGCCCGCGTATGTATGCAGCACCCACGCAATCGCGACGGCCGCCAGCGACCCCGCCGTCCCCGGTCCAACCGGCGCGTAGCCGCTGTAGAACCACGTAGAGATCAATCGCGCGATCGGCTTCATATTCCGATCAGCGGACGGCCCAGGGCGGCTTCAACCAGCGTGACCGCGAAAATCGCCAGCCAGCACGCAAACAAACTGAACACCGCGGCCACGGCGCGCCCCGGCCACTGGCGTTCGAAATACCAGCCCGCCAGCGGAAAAAGCTGCAACCCATGCAAACCCAGAAAATGCGCGATCCGAAGATCGCCGGCGTGCGTGCTCCAGTTCACCAGCGGCAGCCCTGGTCCCCCATCCGCCATCCCCACGGTATGCGCACCGTGCACCACCATGGCGATCCCATCCATCGATCCGGCCAGAAACAGCGCCAGCCCCAGCCTCACGCCCCACAACATCGCGCCCGGCATCGCCACCGGTCCGCGGAACATCCACAGTAAGCGCGCGGCCAGCACCGTGTTGAACACGATCGCGGCGCCCATCAGACTAAAGATGGCTGCGTCAAGCGGCGTCGATTGGTTGAAATGCGACGTGACTCCGCGCGCGGCTTGACCGCCGATGCAGACCATCTCCAGAATCATCGCCGCCGAAGTGCCCCACTCGATCAGCCTGTGTTTACTGGGCAGAAATTCCAGCATCCACGCGATGGTCCACACGTAAATCGCGATCGAGCCGGCGAACTTCATGGGTTTGATCCAGGGGTTGATCCCCAGAATCACGCGATGATCGAAAGGCGCCACGGCCAGCATCGCGAGCAGCGCGGCGACATGGATCCATCCCGTGATCGCCAGCGCCGGACTCGCGTTATAGATCTTCCGTAGCATCCTCGTCCTCAACGTCGGCTGGATCGATCGGCGCCGGGATCACGTACTTCCCGGACGCCCAATTCCCCAGATCGATGATCCGGCATCGATCGCTGCAAAATGGCATGTAAGGATCGGTGCGCTGCACCGGCCTCTGGCAGATCGGACACTTCATGAAAGGGCAAGTTGAACCAGCCCGGAGCAGGAGGCCAGCGCGGGAGTGTCCGTCAGCTCCCCGGTTAAATCGTAATCGTGCGCCTCGGTGATCCGCATTCTGCGAATCTCTCCCGCGCGCAGCGGCTGCTCGCCAGGATCGGAGATGTAACACACGCCGTCGATCTCCGGCGCCTGCGTCTGGAGCCGGGCCTGCCAAACCAGATCGGAATCGGCCGACGGTCCCTCCACCAGCACGGGAAACTCGAGCCCGATCATGGTCTTGTTGTGGGCGCGCGATATTTTTCGTTGCAGCGCCATCAGCCGCCGCTTCCGCTGATAAATCGTCCGCGCGCCGACCTTGCCATCCAGATGAAAACTCGCGCTCGAATCTTCGTCCGAATAAGAAAACACGCCCAGCCGGTCGAACTGCGCCGCTTCGACGAACTGGCACAGTGTTTCAAAATCCGCGTCCGTCTCGCCCGGAAACCCGACGATCATGCTGGTCCGGATCGCGACGCCTGGAATGGTGCGCCGGATGCGCTCCAGCAGCTTCAGGAAAATATCGCCGGTCGCCCCGCGCTTCATGCGCCTCAACACCGGTGCGCTGGCATGTTGCAGCGGCATGTCGATATATTTCACCAGCCCATCATGCTCCGCGATGGTATCCAGCAGCTTCTGCGTCACCTTGTTCGGATAGCAGTACAGGAACCGGACCCATTTTTCATGGGCTGTTTCGATCTGCGCCAGTCGAGCCAGCAGCGTCGCGAGGCCGTCCTTCATCCCCAGGTCTTCCCCGAAGCACGTGGTGTCTTGGCCGATCAGGTTGATCTCGTGAACGCCTTGCGAAAACAGGCGCGTCGCTTCCGAGATCACCGACTCAAACCGCCGGCTCCGGAATTTTCCCCGATACTGCGGAATCACGCAAAACGTGCAGGGATGATCGCATCCTTCGGCGATCTTGATATACGCAAAATGCTTCGGCGTCGCCAGCACCCGCGGCGTCAGATCGTGATACAGATACGGTTCGAACGGATTCGCCGCCGCTTCCATCCCCTCACACAACGCCGTGATCCGCTCCAGCTCATTGGTGCCGATCACCGCGTCCACTTCGGGCATGTTCTTCTGAATGTCCGCGCGATAGCGTTCCACCAGGCATCCGGCGACGATCAGCCGCTGCGCCCGCCCGGTCTTCTTGTACTCCGCCATCTCCAGAATCGTGTCCACCGATTCCTGCTTGGCCGGATCGATGAAGCTGCAGGTGTTCACCACGATCACGTCGGCATCCGATGGATGTGGCGTCAGCTCATGTCCCGCCGACACAAGCTGCCCCATCATCACCTCCGTATCGACGAGGTTCTTGGGACATCCGAGGCTGACGAAACCAATTCTCAAGGCAGATCCTGCAAGGCGGGCGTAAATCTCAGAATAGCAGACGCGTTACCTTTTCTCCGCTGGTTTTTCTGATGTTACTCCCATGCGAGGTAGAAACCCGGTATCGATCTTGCCCGCGACGAAATCCGGATGCGCCAGGATCTTCTGCTGCAGCGGAATCGACGTATAGATCCCTTCCACCACGAACATATCCAGCGCCCGTTTCATGCGCGCGATCGCTTCCGCCCGGTCGCGGCCATGCGCGATCAGTTTCGCCACCAGCGAATCGTAGTATGGAGGGATCACGCCATCCTGGTACGCCGCCGTATCCACCCGAATGCCGGCCCCTCCCGGCAAATTCAGCCCCGTGATCCGGCCCGGCGAGGGCGTGAACGTCTGCGGATGCTCGGCGTTGATCCGGCATTCGATGGCGTGCCCGCGCAGCTCGATCGGACCGCCCAGAATGTCGGCCAGGCGCTCGCCCGCGGCAATTCGGATCTGCGCCTTTACCAGGTCGACGCCGGTCACCATCTCGGTCACCGGATGCTCCACCTGAATGCGCGCGTTTACTTCGATGAAATACAGGTTGCCCGCGGCGTCCATCAGAAACTCGACGGTCCCCGCGTTGGTGTACCCGATTGCGCTCAGCGCCACGCGCAGCACTTCGGAAATGCGCCCGCGCAGCTCCGCGCTCACCGCGACCGACGGAGCTTCTTCAATCAATTTCTGATGGCGCCGTTGAATGGAGCATTCGCGCTCACCCAGAATCTCCACGTGCCCGTGCTTGTCACCCAAAACTTGAAATTCGATATGCCGTGGATTCTCCACCAGCTTCTCCATGTACATATCGCCACAGGAGAACGCGGCTGACGCCTCAGCCTGGGCCTGCGCCAGCAGATTCGGCATCTCTTCCGGAGTCCGCACCACGCGCATCCCGCGCCCGCCGCCGCCGGCCGAAGCCTTCAGCATTACCGGATACCCGATTCCGCCCGCGACCTCGAGCGCTTCTTCCAGGTCTTTGAGAATCCCCTTCGAGCCGGGAAGGATCGGTACGCCCGCTTCATCCATCGCCGCGCGAGCCACCTGTTTCGACCCCATTCTCCGGATCACATCCGGCGTAGGACCGATGAACGCGAGGCCGCTGGTTTCGCACACTTCGGCGAAGTCCGAGTTTTCCGAAAGAAACCCGTAGCCCGGGTGAATCGCGTCGGCGTTGGTGATTTCCGCCGCGCTGATCACCGAGGGAATATCCAAGTAACTGCGCGCGCTTTTCGCGGGCCCGATGCAGATGGCTTCATCCGCAAAGCGCGTGTGCAAGCTGTAACGGTCGGCTTCGGAGTAGACCGCCACGGTCTTGATGCCCATCTCTTTGCAGGCGCAGATGACGCGGAGGGCGATCTCGCCGCGATTGGCGATCAGAATTTTCTCAAACATTCGTTAGATCGCGCACCACGGCTTTCGCCTGTGCGCTCACATTTTTTAGATCGCGCACCACGGCTTTCGCCTGTGCGCTCACATTTTTTAAGATCGCGCACAACGGCTATCGCCTGTGCGCTCACATTTTTTAGATCGCGCACCACGGCTATCGCCTGTGCGCTCATTTCGTCAGCGCGGGTCATCGCGGCCGAATCGCGAACAGCGCCTCTCCGTACTCCACCGGTCGCCCGTTTTCCACCAGCTTCGACGCCACGATGCCAGCCACTTCGGACTCGATCTCGTTCATCAGCTTCATCGACTCGATGATGCACAGCACCTGTCCCGGCTCCACCGCATCGCCCACTTTGACGAACGAAGCCGCCCCCGGCGCCGGCGCTTCATAGTAGGTGCCCACAATCGGCGATTTCACCAGCACGTGACCGGAATCGGCTTCCGGAGCCCTGGGAGTCATGGGAGCCGCCGGAGCCGGATGGGGAGCTTCCGCCGCCGCCGCGATCGTAGGAGCAGCCGGAGCGGCCGTCACCACCACCGGCGCAGTCTGCGGCACTACGATTTCCTGGTTCATCCCGGCACGCTTCAGCCGCAGACGATTCTCGCCGCGCTGCAACTCCATCTCCCCTATGCCGCTTTCCTTGAAGATTTCGAGCAGCTCTTTTATCTCTTCGATGGTCATTTATATACTTGTGAATTCTCTGGAAGTCGGAGTCAGCACCTCACAGCCGCGCGCCGTCACCAGCACCGTGTCCTCAATCCGAACTCCGCCCAGCCCGTCGATGTAAACCCCGGGCTCGATCGTGATCACCATTCCGGCCTGCAACCGTGTCTGATCCTTCTTGCCCACCCTGGGCGGCTCATGAATCTCCAGGCCGAGCCCGTGACCGGTGGAATGCAGGAACTGCCGGTCGAGCTTGTGCCGTTTTAGCACGCCACGGGCCGCGGCGTCCACTTTGCTTGCCAGCACTCCCGGACGAACCGCGTTCACCGCCGTCAACTGAGCGTCCAGTACCGCTCTATAAAGGTCCCGTACGGGCTTCGACGGCGCCCCGGCATAGGCTACGCGCGTCATATCGCTGGCATATCCGTCGACACTCGCGCCCATGTCTATTAATAATAGTTCATTCTCCCCGAGCCGCCGCGCAGTCGGCTGGGAATGCGGCGACGCGGACCGCTCACCCGTTGCCACAATAGTCTCGAACGCCGGCTTCTCCGCCCCCAGCATCCGCATTTGAAACTCCAGCTCGGCCGCGACGTCCTGTTCGCGAACCCCCACCTTGATCCGGTTCAGAACGCGCGAATAGGCCTCGGAGTTGGCCTGCACACTTCTCCGGATCTTCTCGATCTCACCCGGAGACTTAATCATCCGGAGCTGCTCCATGACTCGCCCGACCGGGACCAGCGAAAATCCCAGCGGCATTTGATCTTTGAGCCTGGAATATTCCTCAAAGCGCAGCCACGCCGACTCGAAGCCTATCTTTTTCAGCTTCTTACGTTTGATAAGGGCGGCGGCTGCCGGTATCAACGCCGTCTTCGAAACATGCACCCGGCAACTGATTTTCCGCGAAGCTTCGGCGCCATACCGCGGATCGGTAAAGAAATGCTCTTCCTGCCCGGTGATCAGCAGGAGCCCGTTTGACCCCGCGTAATCGGTCAGGTAGCGTAAATTAGCCGGCGAGCTGACCAGCAGCGCATCGACCTTTAGTTCGGACAGGCGAGCGGCCACGGCCCGGCGTCGCTGTTCAATTTCAGTCAAACTAATAGTTTAGCAGCCGGCTCCCAGATGTAGGCCGCGAAGTCGCGAAGAGTGGTGAATCCCATGCGCTGATACAGGCGAACCGCGTTTTCGTTCGATGCCGTGACGGTCAGGCTGACGCTCCGGCATCCGTGCGCTACCAGCGAAAGCAGCGATTGACGAACCAGCTCATACCCCAGCCCGGTTCCCTGGTGGGAACGCGCGACACACACCTGCGTAATGTGCCCTACGTCGGCGGCGACCAGGCTGGCCAGCGAGACCCCGCGCAGCTCGCCTCCGGCCGTATGGATGGCGGCATACGACGCCGGTCCGAAAAAGGTGCCGCATCCGGGATACTGCACAATATTCATCAGGAATCGCCGCGCGCCCGCGGTGGAACGATACTGATCGTTGATGTGGCCGTCCAGGTGTCCCTGATACGCATTCGCAATCAGCCGCGCTGTCTCGTCATGCCGGTTGTCGGTCCAACGCACAATGGAGATCCCGGGCTGCCGCCTGGGGGGAAGGTGAACGGCAGGCGCGAGCGGCGCTTCCATGAAATGCCGCGGATAGCAGCGAGCCCGGCTCTGCTGCGGGATCAGCCGGTCGAGCGGCGAGGACAACATCATGAGCTGGGCTTCCACGCGCCGCACGCCGGGAGTTCGCCAGATGGCGTTCAGCGCCGCCTCCAGCAGCACGTTTTCATGGAGGATAGTCCGGTGCTCGCGAAGCAGGTACAGGTCCCCGATCAGTCCCTTCCCGTCTTCGCAAACATAGTACACGTAGCCCGAAACTTTGTCGTTCAGCATCAGCGCGAAACCGCTCAGCGCCTGCATGTGGACGAAGCGACGTACCAGATCCGCCGACTGGTGAAAATCCCAATCGAGCTGGGTGCGCCATGTGGCGGTCTCTTCTTCGAGCAGCGGATCCAAGCGCTCGGCCGTGATGCGGCGCAGGTCGACGACCGGCTCATCATAGCGGTCCGGCAGAGCAGCCATAGCCCCATACTACCGTGCGGCGCGCTGCGCGGGTTTGCCTGATGCAGTAAAGGTCGGCTGCCGATGAACCAGGGCCCATCGCGTGCGGAGGGGAACGGCGCCGTGGCAGCCACAAACCTCCCCTTTTATGGTGCGAGTTCACGCCCTGATTCGCGCGTACAAGAATTGATCCAGGATCTGGCCGTCTTTGATCACACTGCTGCGCATCCGGCCCTCCAATGCGTATCCAACCTTCTCCAGCGCGCGGCACGAACTTGTATTGGTTGCGTAGGGCTCGGCATAGATTCGTAGCAGCTTAAAGTGTTCAAGAGCGTATTCGGTAAACTTGGCGACGGCTTCGGTCATCCATCCTTTACCCCAATACGGTTCGCCGAGCCAGTACCCCAGCTCCGCCGTCAGCCGGTGAACGTCCTGATGGAGAGAAATCCCAATGCCTCCAATGGCTTCTTCCGGGGTCGCAATCGCAAAAAACGTCGTCGGACTTTGGCGGCCAACCATTTCCAAAAATGCGGCTGCGCTGGCGTGTGTATAAGGATGTGGAAACGCATCGCGCAGGTTGAGCCAGATCTTGCGATTGTTCGCGTGCTTCACCAGGGCAGCCGCGTCGGCGCTGCTCCATGAACGGATCCCTCCAAATGAAGTCGGAATCAGCATTGAGTTCACATACAGCCGATTATGTTTAGCCAGCCTTCGGATTCAACGTCCGATTCACATGATCGGGATCACGGGCGATGAGTGTCAGATAGGCCCGCGTGGGCTGGTCCGGTTCCGCACGGCCCTGTTCCCAATCGCGCAGCGTACCCAGAGGAATGTGATAGCGAGCGGCAAATTCCTCTTGCGTCAGATCGAGAGCGCGCCGAATGATTTTCGCCCGTGGCGTTTTCCGCATCCGCTTGAGATCGGTTGCAGTAAGCGGTTGTGCGAAGCGATCCGCACGCGCGGCCCTCTCAATCGCTTCTTCAGTCATCGAACTCACCGTTCTGCCGGAGGTAGTCGTCTTGTTCATTCTGCGTTGCTCTCCGCGCTGAAATAATGCGTACTCGATCCTCGCGCTCCGTGTAAGCTACAAACAGCACCACGTTGCCTTCGCCATAATCTTCGCGATCATCGACACGCTCAACGGCAAATGTATCCCGGAACACTGTTCTCGCCAAATTAAAGCTCACACCGTGAGCCAGGACGTAGGCCTCCGCTTTGGCGCCGTCCCATTCAAATTCCAACTTCAATAGTACTGCGGGATCTCAGTACTCTTGTATAGTGCGCCGCGGAGTCCGAACATAGCTGGAGGGTACTTACTCGTGGCAGATGCCGCGCTTGCTCGAGCGGATGAACTCGACCAGATGCAACGTGTGCTCATCCCGAACTTCGGTTTCAATGCGACGCAGCGCGTCTTCCAGCTTCAAACCGGACCGGTACAGCAGCTTGTAAGCCGTCTTCAGCGTGGCGACTTCCGACGCTTTGAATCCCGCGCGGCGCAGGCCGACCAGATTCAGCCCTTTCGCTGCGACGTTGAAATCGGAGTATAAAAAGTACGGCGGCACATCGCTGTTTACGCGCGTATTCCCACCGATCATCGCCAGCCGTCCGATTTTCGAGTACTGGTGAACCACCACCCCGCCCGAAATGAACGCCTGGTCCTCCACTTCGGCAAAACCCGCCACCAGCGCGCAGCTCGCGATCACCGTCCGGTTTCCGATCCTGCAATTGTGGGCGATGTGACCGGACGTCATGATGTAGTTTTCGTCGCCGATCACGGTTTCCGATTCCGGCGCGGTGCCGCGGGAAATCGTGTAATGTTCGCGAATCTTGTTGCCGCTGCCGATTTTGAGATAACTGCGCTCGCCCGTAAAATTCTTATCGAGCGGATCCGTGCCCAGCACCGTGCCCGCGGAAATTTCGTTGCGCTCCCCGAGCGTGGTCCAGCGCTTGACGTAAACGTAAGGCTCCAGGCGGCAGCCGGCGCCGATCACGACGTCCTGCTCGATCACCACGTATTCGCCGATCGCCGCGCCCTCGCCGATGACGGCATCGGGATGCACGCGAGCCGTCGGCGCAATCTGAGCCATTTACGCGGCGCGCTCGAACAGCGCCGCAGCACCCTGCCCGCCGCCGATGCACATGGTCACCACGCCGTAGCGAGCCTTGCGGCGAGCCATTTCATTGGCGATGGTGCCGACCATGCGCGATCCGGTCATGCCGAACGGGTGCCCGATGGCGATGGATCCGCCGTTGACGTTGAGAATTTCCTGCGGAATCCCCAGGCGGTCGCGGCAATAGACCACCTGCACCGCGAAGGCTTCGTTAAGCTCCCACAGGTCGATGTCGCTCATCTTCAGGCCTTGCCGCTTCAGCAGCTTCGGAATCGCGAACACCGGGCCGATGCCCATCTCATCCGGCTCGCATCCGGCCACTGCGAATCCGCGGAAGATCAATTTATAAGGAATGCCGAGCTGATCGGCGCGTTCGCGCGACATCAACAGCGTGGCGGAAGCGCCATCTGAAAGCTGCGACGCATTGCCCGCCGTCACCGAGCCTTCTCCGCTCTTCGGATCGAAGTGCGGCTTCAACCCGAGCAGCCCTTCGAGCGTGGTATCGGGGCGATTGCACTCGTCGCGATCGCAGCAGACTTCTTCCTCGCCGATTTTCTCGCCGGTTTTCTTGTCGAGCACGGCTTTGGTGGTTTTCATCGGCACGATTTCGCCGTCGAAAAAACCCTCCTGCTGCCCGCGCGCGGTGCGTTTCTGGCTTTCGAGCGAATACTCGTCCTGCAACAGCCGGCTGACCTTATAACGCTTGGCCACCACTTCGGCGGTGTCGCCCATGACCATGTAGATTCCAGGCTTGTGCTCCAGCACCCACGGATTCGCATCCTTGTTGCGCTGGATCAAGGAAATGCTTTCGAGCCCGCCGCCAATCGCCGCGTCCGCGCCTTCATTGATAATTTCGTGCGCGGCCACGGTGATCGCCTGCAGGCCGGAGGAGCAGAACCGGTTAATGGTGGTAGCCGCGACAGTCACGGGCAGTCCCGAACGAACCGCAGCGACGCGAGCGACGTTGTGTCCCTGCGGTCCTTGCGGTTCGGCGCAACCGAGAATCACGTCCTCGACTTCAGCCGGATCGAGCTTGGGAGCTTTCTTCAAAACCTCCCGAATACAGTGTGCGGCCATCTCATCGGGCCGAGTCATATTGAAAGATCCACGGAAGGATTTGGCAAGGCCAGTCCGCGCGCTGGCGACGACGACGGCTTCTCTCATAGGGATAAATTTTAGGATACCTCAAAGGGAAGATCCGGCCATGCAGCGATCGCCGCAAACATCCGATAAATCGTTTATGACCAGACCGGGCACTGCACTTCTTTTTTTGCGCTCTCTCCCGCGCTTGTCAGCGCTCAGCACGTGATCCAAATTGCAGGGCACGACGACGGCTCGCCTGTGCGTCCCGGCGAAAACTTGGTCGTCACTTTGAATACGACGGCTACTTACGCCGTTGTGGGCCTTATTGGTAGCAATGAGCTTAAGACTGAGCAACAGATCAAAGAGTCGTCGAATCGATTTTCTTTTCACGTTCCAGACGACATCGTGGCGGGTCTGTATAATCTTGGCGCGATGGGTTGCCGAGGTCGCGGAGACTGCGACTTTCTGCCTCCGATTCTCATTGATATCGAACCCGTTTGGAAGCCGTCGTCGGACGGAACTCATGCGGTGCAGGACGCGCCGGGCGTAACTGTCGACGCCGGTGGAGCGCCCGTGATGCACCGATCGGCGATTCCTTACCCGCCGCAAATCTTCTCGAAAGGGATCGGGGGATTGGCTGTAGTGGAGGTCACGCCCGGTTCGAATGGCCACGTCCAGGGCATTCTATATACGGAAAGTCCGGAAGAGCTACGAAAAGAAACGACCAAAGCGATGCTTCTGTGGCACTTCGATCCTAGGGCGGGAGTGAAAACGCGCCGTGTGAGAATCAACTTCGACCCAGTGGAGGCGAGGCGTTCCGTAGTCGCGGGCGCGGCTCCGAGGCCAGCCCTCGGGTCGATAGACACCGGTCAGCCTCGTACGCTTGGAAAGGTTGAAGTGGAGGGTCTGTCCGAGGACGCCCGGCAGGGGCTACTTAAAAGTCTCACGGTTCGTGAGGGCGACCCGATTGACGCGAAAACAATCAACGCCATCCAGCTTTCAGTTTCCAATTTCGACCACGACCTCCGTGTGACATCGATGCAGACCGGCTCCGAGATTGTGGTCACGGTAACGCCTCCCGGATTTCGCTTGGATGAGGCGGAAACCTCGCCCAGCCGGACTGCCACAACCATCGAGGTAGACGCGCGGGTACCTCGAATCACTTCGCAGCGAATCCGGGTCGCGGCGGAGGCTCAGGCCTCCGAGCTAATTTCCAAAGTGGACCCGATTTATCCGCCATTAGCGAAAGCAAATCATACGCAAGGCGTGGTTCGCTTTAAGGCCGTCATCGGCGATGACGGGGGAGTAACGCAAATCTCGCTTCTCACCGGACCACCTTTATTGGTTCAGGCTGCGCAGAATGCGGCGAGCCAATGGAAATACTCCCCAACCCTTGTGAATGGAAAGGCGGTCGAGGTCATCACAGAAATCGAAGTCGAGTTCTTTTTGCCGAACTGAGAGCGGAAGTTACGCGGCGGTCAATTTTCTGACGTGGAGCCGCTTTCGACTTCGTTCCGCATGCCAGAGATCGTACTGGAGCTGCTGGTTGAGCCAGCTTTCCGCGCTCGTGTCGAACGCGATCGAGAGCCGAACCGCCATCTCCGGGCTGATGCCGGCACGTCCGTTGAGAATGGCGGAGAGCGTTTTTCGACTGACGCCGAGCGACCGTGCGGCATCCGTCGCACTCACATTCAGCGGCTCCAGGCACAGCGTCTCCAGCACCTCGCCGGGATGCGGCGGATTATGCATCTTCATGTCCGCCTCAAATGTAACACGCCAGTTGCCGCTTGCCTCGACGGCGACGCTGTTCGACTACTTGGACTGGGGCGGTTGCGCAGTCAGATCCAGGTTGTGCATCACGGCGATCTCCCAGTGGTCCGTGTTTTTCGCCATCACGAAACTCAGCAGCCCTCTCCGCTCCGGCCGAGGATTGCCCTGTGGATCGGTCGCACCGGTCATTCTCCACTGGACATCTACCGCCGCGAACGTCCGGACGAACGGCGCGAATCTTTATGTCCGTATACGACTGATGACTGTTCTTGAAGATCGTCTGAAAAAACGGAGCGTGGAACTCTTCAATTTTCACGCGGCCGCTCGCGCCGATGCCCTGCACATTGGTGAAATCCGCGTCTTCGGCGAAGACCGCGGCGAAAGCCTTCGCGTCGTGGCGATTCCACGCGTCCATGAACCGGTCGACCACCGCCCGGATCGCCCGATCGTCGTTAAGCGCGTAATCCTGGGCGAAAGCCATTGCCGGGAGCAGAAGGATGCAAGCCCACGCCAGCGTCATGCTGAGATTCTAGCTGATCGCGCCCGCGGCCGCTTCAAGCTCGTCGGCGTCGCGATCCGTGAGTAGTGATCCCGCTCTACTTGCCGTACAATGCCTGTATGCCGGACGCGTCGAAGAAACCCGTTCTAAATCCCCATCGATTGTTCCTGCCCGCGATTGCTCTCTGCGGGTTCATTCTGTGTCCCGCATGGACCCGTGCGGCCGTAACAGACTCCGCCGCCGGCGGATTCACCCTGAAACTGACGCTCCCGATTCAGGCGACGCCGGACCAGGTTTATCGGGCCTTGGTGCGCAATGTCGGAGACTGGTGGGATTCCGCGCATACCCTTTCCGGCGACGCGCACAATCTGAGCATCGAGGAAAAGCCGATGGGATGCTTTTGCGAAAAACTTCCCGGGGCCGCGGGCGCGCGTCACATGGAGGTGGTGAATTTTCTACCCGGCAAGAAGCTGGTGATGCTCGGCGGTCTGGGACCGCTTCAGTCGCTGGCAACGACGGGAAGTTTAACCATCCTGCTGGCGCCAGATGAGAATGGCACCAAGATGGACGTGACCTATACGGTTGGCGGATATCTCGCAGGAGGGTTGAACACCTTAGCGGCCCCCGTAGGCGGGGTGGTCATGCAGCAGTTTACGAGACTGAAGAATTACATGGAGCACGGCGCCCCAGTGGCGAAGTGAACCACGACCGCGGGGATCTCACCGCGTCCGCAATACCATGAACAGCGCGACCCACAGCACTCCCAAAAAGTGCCAGTAGTACGCGACCACGTCCACCAGCTCGCGGCGTTTCGATTTGCCCACCAGCACCACCGCCATCGCTACCAACCCTCCCAGCAAATGCGCGGCGTGCAAGCCGGTGAACAAATAGAAGAATGAGCTGTGAGGATTCTGCGACATGAACACGCCTTGTTTGAACAGTTCGCGCCACGCCGTGAGCTGCGCCGCCAGGAAACCCGCGCCTAAACACGCCGTGATCAACAAGAGCCGCGATGCCAAGCGCCAGAGTCCCTTGCGGAATACCCGGCGCGCCGCTTCGAACGACACGCTCGACGCCAGGATCAGCGCCGTGCTGATCCACAAGGTCCCCGGCAGTTTCACCGGCTCCCAGAACGGCGGCCGTGACGAGCGATAGTAATACGCCAGCACCAGCGAAAAGAAGAATACGAAGATCGAGATGCACACCGCGATCAGACCGACGCGGTACAGTCCCGGAACCGGCTTCGACGGGTCCTCGATGGAGGCGAGCAGCACCACCACCTGCGAAGTTCTCTCGGCGCGTTCGCTGAGCAGGCGGGACATCGCGTTTCCATTCTACTGCTTTTGGATTTGGACCAGATCGTCGCGCGCCGGGGCAAGGAGCCGCTTCGGCAACTTCGCTCCATACACCAGCCGCTCGATCACCGGCATGGCTCGCCGAACCCATTTTCCATGCAGGACGAGGCTTCCCGCCACCAGCAGCGGATGCGGAACCGCGGTGCAACAGCGCGCACACATGTCGATCTCGCCCGCGCGCCCGGCCGCGTGCAGCCTGCGCAGGCGCCGCATTTCATCGGAATTAAAAATTTCTTCGATCGGCTGCTCCCGCAGGTCGCCCACCGGCGAGCCGTCGAGCATATAGCTTTGGCAGCACGGAAACACGCGGCCATCCTGCTTCACGTACATCGCGCCGCGCCACAGGTAGTGACACGGCCGAACTTCTTCGCGATTGCCTTCGGGCTGCACCAGGTTGGTCTCGTCTTCCTTGATGCGCACCTGGTCCACGCCTTCCACGCCGGCCCAGAAGCGGCGAAAATCGCCGGCCTCATGCGCATTGCCGGGCATCCGCACCATCTGAACCACGATCTGCATCTTCGACCTGCGCTGGTGCTTGAGATTCGCGAAGCGGACGAAATTATCGCGGATCTTTTCAAACTTCGCGCCTTTGCGGTAATGCTCGAAAGTCTCCTTCGAAAAGCCGTCGAAGCTGAGCGTGATGTGCGCCAGCGGCGTGCCCAGCAGGCGCTCCGCCGTTTTCTCATCGAGAAAAGTTCCGTTGGTCGAAAGCAGCGTGGAGATGCCATGGCGCTCGCAATATCCGATGCGGTCGAAAATCTTGCGATCCATGAAGGGCTCGCCCAAGCCAATCAGCATCATGTGCTCGCCGGTGTGCGCCGCGCCTTCCACCAGACGCTCAAAGATCGCGTCGGTCATGTCTTCTTTGGGTTGCTTATGGGTTTCGCGCGGGCACATGGGGCAATACAGATTGCATTTGGCCGTGGTTTCGACGATGTATTCCACCGGCAGCGCGGGCACACGTTCGCGGCGCAGCAGGTAACTCCACAGAAGCTTGGCGCGATTGAAAACACGCATGTGCACAACCATCTTCGCATGTCATTCTGTATTCAGCGCCACAGGAGGCGTTGGCCTCCGTTGTGGCACGGTAGCGAGGCGACGATGGAGATTGCGATTACAGGCGCCAGCGGATTCATCGGCAGTTTTCTCGCCGGCCGTTTGCGCGCAGACGGGCATACGATTCGTCCGGTGTCGACGCGCAAGCCTGTGGGTTCCGCCGAATTTGCCGGATGCGGCGCGGTGATTCATCTCGCCGGTGAACCGGTGGCGCAACGTTGGACCGCCGAGGCCCGCGAGCGTATTCGATCCAGCCGCGTGGAAGGGACTCGCGGGGTGGTCGAAGCGCTGCGCGCGAACCCGCCATCGGTGCTGATCAGCGCGTCGGCGGTAGGATATTACGGCTCGCGGGGCGATGAGGTTCTGACCGAATTGTCGCCACCCGCCAAGGATTTTTTGGGTCGCGTCGCGGTCGATTGGGAGCGCGAAGCGATGGCGGCGGAAACTTTTGGCGTGCGCGTGGTGACTCCGCGCTTCGGCGTGGTCCTGGGCCGCGACGGTGGAGCGCTCGCGAAAATGCTGTTCCCGTTTCGTCTCGGCATCGGGGGAAGAATTGGAGACGGCCGCCAGTGGATGCCTTGGATTCACATTGACGATCTGGCATCGATGATCGCGTTCGCGCTCGGCCACCCGATTCGAGGGGCCATGAATGCGTCGGCGCCAAATCCGGTGACCAACGCGGAGTTTACCCGCGTGCTCGCCCACGCGATTCATCGGCCCGCGATTTTTCCGGTTCCTCGCGCCGCGCTGAGGCTGCTGTATGGCGAGATGGCGGAAATCATTTACGCGAGCCAGCGCGTCGTCCCTGAGGCGGCTGTGCGTGCAGGATTCGAGTTTCGTTATCCGGAGATCGTTGCGGCGCTCGCGGATCTAATGGCGTAAAATCGCTCCGTTACGGAGCGATTCCCGCAACTACTCCCACTTCCGGGCCGACGCGGCCTGATTCGGATCCCACAATACTTCCGGTTTGTGCAGAACAAAGTTGGCCCAACGGCTCCAGACGAACAGCGCGTCGCTCAGGCGATTCAAATACTGGAGCGCTTCCGCGGGAACTTCTTCTTCGCGAGCCAGAGCGACCAGCAGCCGCTCGGCTCGCCGGCAGACGGTTCGCGCGACGTGCAGATCGGCATTCAGGCGCGTGCCTCCCGGCAGAACGAAGCTGCGCAGCGCAGGCAGATCCTCATTCATCGCATCGATTTCGCGCTCGAGCTGGGCTACTTCGGCGCTGGTAATGCGAGCTTGTTTCTCATGAACGTCCTCCGGCTTGGTGGCGAGGATTGAGCCGAGGTTAAACAGCTCATGCTGGACGCGCTTCATGATGCCGGAGAGGAGTCCGGTGCGCGGGTCGACGCCGGCTGCTTCATCGCAGGAAACCTTGGCGACTCCGAGGAACGCGTTCAGCTCGTCTACAGTGCCGTAGGCCTCGATGCGTAAAGAATCCTTGGCGACGCGCTGGCCGCCGGCGAGTCCAGTCTGTCCCTTGTCGCCGGTTTTGGTGTAGATGCGATTCAGCGCGAGGCGCGGGTCATCGAACGTTTTCTCGTCCATGTTGTTATGGTAGCCGTCCTTACGGCTTGACAGCTTCGCGCAGAAAGATGACGAATTTATTCACTGGCATCGCGACGGGAAAATCCGCGTAGAGCTGCAACCGCGCCGCATCCGAAGCGCAATTGAGACACGCGATCGCACACGGCGCACCATCCACGGGCTGCCGGTACTTCGCGGACGCGTTCGCGACGCCGGTGTGTACAAATCTCACGCCGGGATTTCTCTCGCGCAACAGCGCCTGCAGTGGATATTCCAACTGCAGATTCGTAATATCGATGCCGACCGTGGCACAGTTTGCATTCACCAAAATGTCAACCGCCTTCTCATAAGAAGGACGGTTGTCCCACTGGGACATGTCCGCGAAGTATTGAACCTCGCGAGACGTGCGCAGAACGCTGCGCGGGCCTTTGAGCGGACGCACCCAGTTTTCTTGCAGCGCAAGCCGCGCGTTGCTCATGAGAAAAACACAAGCCGCCAGCGGGACCAGCCATCGGCTTACCGGTTGCTTGATTTCGCCGATGACGGAAGCAAGCGGCGCGCCGAGAACGAACAAGGGAAGCAACAGCCGCCCCAGGAATGGCTGCCACTTCAGATAAAAACAGAACGCGAGGAAAGCGGCCCCCAGCGCCAGCGCATAAACCAGCCTCTGGCGATCGCGGCCGTGAAGCGCCCGCCACATCAGAACGCAAAATACCGCCAGCAGGATCGCGAGCTGCCAGCGATTCGGCGCATCGGCTTCATGGTTGGCATTTCTCGGAGCCACGAAGGAGCTCCATCGCCAGGTGGTTCGAGGATCGTTTACATCAATGCCCAGGCGGCGATGCGCGCCGACCACGGTTCTGTAGATGCCCTGGTTCCATGCGTCGCTACGCGCGCCGAGCTGATCGGAGAGATTCCGCAGCACGTTGGAAGCGGTTTCTTTCCATCCGAACGTTTCGTTCCGCCAGCGGAAAAACCCGTCGCCTTGCGCAGAATCGAAGCCCAGGATGGAGCCACTGAGCTCATAATTCCGAAAATACTGCGGTGCATTGAGGGCGAACGCGATCGACGCACTTGCCGCAAGCCTCCTTTGGTACCGGCCAGCCCGCATGAAGAGCATCGCGGCCAGCGGCCAGGGAAGGAACAGGTACGCGGTCGCCTTCGTCAGCAGAGCCAAGCCCAGCGCCGCCCCAAGGAACCAGGCGTCCGCGAGCCGGCGCGATTCCGTGAAGCGCAGGGTGAAATACACCGCGGCGATCAGCCACATCGCCAGCCAGTAATCGTTCTTGGCGCCGGAGCTCGCGAGAATCCCGGCGGGAATGGTCGCGCAGAACAGCGCGGCGATCGCTTGCCCGCCGGGTTTCGCTCCGAACATCCGCGCCACCGCAGAGACTCCGAGCATGCTTCCGAGCGACGCGAACCATTGAACGAGATTGATCAGACCATCGCCGCCGGACAGCAGATAGATGTGCAGCATCGTGTATTCGGCGAACGGCTGCAGCATGATCTGGTTGAAGTACTGCGTCGGAAAGAAGCGGACGCTCGCTTGTTCGGCCCAATAGACGACGCGAGGCAGGTGGTACGCCATGGCGTCGGCGCTATTGGGCGGACTGAAGGCCGCGGCGACGGCGGTGAGCGCAAGGACGACCGCGATCGACGCGCTACAGATCCACACCACGAGGTCGAAGGTGAGAGTGGGCGTTGTGAAGCGGAAGCGTTGCTTCCACGCGGCGATAAGCGCGATCGCAATGACGAACATCCAGCAGAGAATCAGGGGGCCTCGCCGAAGCAGACTGAAAGCGCTGAGCAATTCGGTGATCGCGGCCTGGGCGATGCCGAATAAAACCAGCCCGCGTAGGAAGCGGTCGCGAAAGCCGTCGCCAGGGACGGCCGCGATCAGTGCGCCGAAGGCCATGAGCAAAAGGCAAGCCGTCATTCGCTCCTGGAGAACCTAGTTTACTCCCCACCGCGCGAGCGTCTTCACATCCTTAATCAGAATCCCGTCCGGCAATATCAAAGGATGCGCCCAGGTCGCGCCGTCGGCGACGTCGTAATGGCGGACTTCGTTCAACCCTTTCGCAGTCGGCTTGGCGACGATCAGTTTCGCGTCAGGAGTCAACGCGAACAGCGTCGACGAACTGGCCAGCAGCGCGGCATTGTCGCCGGAGCGCGGGGAGCCGGTCCAGATGGTTGCGCCGGTGCGTGCGTCCAGACAGAAGAGCTGGCCTTTTTTGAGGTGTGAAAAACCGTACACGAAATCACCGACCACTACCGGCGAGTTCATGTACATGGCGACATCTTTGTTCTGCCAGACGATTTTTCCCGACTGTACGGCGATTACGCCCTTGTCGATGCCGGAAAAAATCAGCGTGTCCTTATATAAGACCGGCGTGACGATGTTCTGATCGTACTGCGTGGTGAACGGAAGCTTCCATAGTAGTTTCCCCGAATCGACTGCCAGCGCCACGATGTTGCTGTGGGTTTGCGTCACCACCTGGCGCACACCGCCGAGGTCGACCACAATGGGTGATGCATAGGCGGGGGAATCGCCGTCCCAGGACCATTTCACGTCACCGGTGGTGGCGTCGAAGGCAGTGATCGCGCCCAGTTTGGTGCCGCCGACGTGGACGATCAGCAGGCCGTTGTCGATCACCGGGGACATGGCGGTGCCGAAATCGGGGGCGCTGTCCTTATATTGTTGGACAAACTCCTTGCGCCAGCGGAGCTTTCCGGTTTCGGCGTCGAACGACGACAATATGCCGCTGATTCCGAACGTGTACAGCTTGCCGTTCGAATACAGCGGCGTCGATTTCGGCCCCGGTCCATGGCCGGCCGCTGCGGGATTCATCTCATACGGCGCGGGATAGTGCTGCTGCCAGCGAATTTTCCCGTTGGCGGGGTCGATGGCGCTGACGGTCTCCTGGTCGTCCAGGCGCGTGAATTCATAGATGGTTCCCGCGGCGAGAATCGGCGATGCGTGGCCTTCGCCGATGGCGATCTTCCACCTCAGAGTCAGTTTTTCGGGCCAGGACGCCGGCTCTCCGGTCAGGATTCCATCACGATGCGGGCCGCGCCATTCGGGCCAGTCGGCGGCGCCGGCGAGCGCCGAAAACAGCAGCAATGCTGAAATGGTTCTCATAATTCAAAGATTAACTTGGCTTTATATTCAAAACCTTTCATGATGGTACCGTGTTGAGAGGGGTAAGCGTCACACCACCATGCGGACACGATCACTGATTTTGCTTGCGGGCGTTGTGGGGATGACGCTTGGCTGGGCTCAGGACCAGGTAACGGCGGCGCCGGACGCGCCGGGACGCGCGGCACGGCTTGGATTGGTCGTCGATAACGTATCTTTCCAGCCCGGCAGCGTGGACGATTGGGTACCTGCCACGGTCAACCGGCCGTTGACCACCGGGGACCGGTTGTGGACCGACACGGGGGCGCGCGCGGAGATCAATCTGGGTTCGTCGGTGTTCCGGCTGAATTCGCACACGAATTTTTCGTTCATCAGCCTGGATGACCGGATCGCGCAGGTGCAGCTATCGACCGGCTCGGTGAACCTGCGCGTGCGCCGGCTGGCTGACGATGAGAGCGTCCTTGAGGACCGCGGGCGTGGCCCGGGCCTTGATCGCCGACGGACCGGTCGGTGCTGTTGAAGGAGCGGAACCGGGTGCTTAACCAAAGTGGGGAGGCTAGTTTGGACCTGGCTTCGTGGGGCAGGTTGGGTAACCTGCGGGCCGACTGGCAGTCGGCCCGCGCGGCGGTTGGCGGGGAACCCTCTGGGTCGCGCGCAGCTTGCCAAGCTGCCCCACAAGCGGACGCGTCGTCGGATTCCCCCAGATCGGTTAAGCACCCGCCGACATCGGCCGCGCACGCCAGAACCAGCGAAAATGTTACGCGGCCAAGTGGCATCCCGCGGATCTATGGGCATGTGGAATGCCACGCGGTTTGGTG
>CAWJHI010000044.1:0-19165 GCA_963842485.1 Terriglobia bacterium
GTCGAATGCGGACCTGTGAGGGAGTAAGCGCATAATGGTGTTTGGCGCCCTCTTCGACACTTCCCCGGCCCTGGCTGTGGCCGAACTTACTAAGCTTGGATGCACCGGTGGTCGCGGTTCTGTGGCAGGTGTTATTTGCGCGATGTTTTCATGCCGATGTAAACGCGCCAGGGGCAGTGCTGCTGGTGTTGGCGGTATGGCTGATTTACGCCGCGGATCGCGTGTTCGACGCGTGGAATGAACCCAGCCGATTACCTCGCCATGAATTTTACCGGCGGCATTGGAGGCTGGTGGCGCCGGTGTGGACCTTGGTCTGCGCCATCACTGGATGGCTGGCATGGACGCGGCTTCCCCCGGCGCTGTTTCAGCGCGGCGTGGTCTTGCTGGCAGCGGTCGGCGTCTATTTCGCGGTGGTGCACCTGCTGCCGCGCCGCTTGCGCTGCGCGTGGCCGAAAGAAATCGCCGTGGCGGTGTTGTTCGCGCTGGGGGCGTCGCTGGCAGCCTGGGGAAAGGTCCGTTCGGCCGCCGACTTCGAAACCATTTTCCTGTTTTCCTGCCTGTGCTGGATCAATTGCGCGGCCATCTCCCAGTGGGAGCACCGGCAATTCGCCTGGCCGATCGGCACCGCGGCCATGTGCGTTGCAGCCGCCGCGGTGATTCTCCTGCATCAGCACCGGCCGGTGTTGAGTGGAGCCGAGACCGCCAGCGCGCTCGCGTTCGTGCTGCTCGATCGCGGCCGGGACCGCTTGTCGGGCGACGCGCTGCGGGTGCTGGCCGACGTGGCTCTGCTGAGCCCGGTCTTCTTCCTGCCGCTCGCCGGGACACTGATGTGAATTGCGACCCGATCGCCAGATGGTATCGATGGCTGGAATACATCGGGTTCGGGAAAGCGCTGGAGCGGCGGCGGCGCGCGTTTCTAAGCGATGTGGCCGATGCTCGGCGAGCGCTGGTGCTGGGCGAAGGCGACGGCCGGTTCCTGGTGTTCCTGGTGGAGCAGAATCGCGGCGCTTCCATCGACTATGTAGATCTAAGCGGGCGGATGCTGGAGCTGGCGCGCAAACGCGCAGGCGATCGAGTCCGGTATTTTCACGCCAACGCGCTGACGTTTCCCCTGCCCGAAGCCGAGTACGACCTGATCGTCACCAATTTCTTTCTGGACTGCTTCGATGAGACCGATCTGGCAGTGCTGGTGGAGCGCGTAGCGCGTGCGGCGCGCGGCGGCGCCCGCTGGTTGATCTCGGAATTCCGCGAGCCATCCGCGTGGGCGCGCGGATTCATCAGGATGCTGTACCTGTTTTTCCGCGTGACCACCGGGCTGCGAACGACGCATCTATCCGACTATCGTCCGCTGCTGGAGCGATGCGGCTTCCGGCTGGCGAAGGAGCAGCGGGCGCGTCTTGGGCTGCTCGCGTCGGAGTTGTGGGTACGAGAGTCCGTACAATAGAAAAATATGAAGGCGTTGGTGAAGAGCAAACGCGAGCCAGGGCTGTGGCTCGAAGACATCGAAGCGCCGCGGCCGGGCATCAACGACGTGCTGATTCGCGTCCGCCGCGCCGGAATCTGCGGAACCGACGTGCACATTTATAAGTGGGACGATTGGGCGCAGCGCACTATCCCTGTTCCCATGGCCATCGGCCATGAGTTCGTAGGCGAGATCGTCGAGGTGGGCGCAAACGTCAACGATTTTCGCCCCGGCGACATCGTCAGCGGGGAGGGCCACGTAGTCTGCGGGCGCTGCCGCAATTGCCTGGCCGGCCGCCGGCATCTGTGCGCGCACACTTTAGGCGTCGGCGTGAACCGGCCCGGAGCATTCGCCGAACTTATCGTGCTGCCGATGACCAACATCTGGCGGCATGCTTCCTCCATCGACCTGGACATCGCCGCCATCTTCGACCCGTTCGGCAACGCGGTCCACACCGCGCTGTCCTTTCCGGCGCTGGGAGAAGACGTGCTGGTCACGGGCGCGGGACCCATCGGCCTGATGGCGGCCGCGGTGGTGCGCCATGCCGGAGCGCGCTTCGTCGTGATCACCGACATGAATCCGTTCCGCCTGGAGCTGGCGAAAAAAATGGGCGCTACCGTCGCGATGGACGTCAGGACCGAAAAACTGGCGGACGTGCAGAAAAAGCTCGGCATGACGGAAGGCTTCGATATCGGACTCGAAATGTCCGGCAATGCGGATGCGTTTCGCGACATGCTGGCCAACATGAGCCACGGCGCGCGGATCGCCATGCTCGGCATCCCCGATAAGGAAATTTCGATCGACTGGCGCACCGTGGTCTTCAACATGCTCACCATCAAAGGCATTTACGGGCGCGAGATGTACGAGACCTGGTACAAGATGACGGTGATGCTCCAGTCGGGCCTCGACATTCATCCGGTGATCACGCACCGGTTCCACTACACCGAATTTCAAAAAGGCTTCGAGGCGATGATCGGCGGGCAAGCCGCGAAAGTCATCCTGAGTTTCGAAGGATGATCGAATGTTCCGCTGTGGTGAAGCGCTTCGGAGATTTCGTCGCGCTGGACGGCGTGTCGTTCAAGGCGGAGGCCGGCGTCTGCGCGGTGCTGGGGCCGAACGGCGCGGGCAAATCGACGCTGCTAAAAGTGTTGACGGGCCTGCTGCCGATGGATGCGGGGTCGGCTTGCATTTGCGGTCTGGACGTGGCCCAGCGCCCCATCGAGCTTCGGCGCAGGATCGGAGTGCTTCCTGAAGATCTGGGCCTGTTCGATTCCTTGACGGTCGGCGAACATCTGGAGCTGTGCGGGCCCATTTACGGTATCCCGGCGGCGGAAGCGCGCGACCGGTCTGCCGCATTGCTGCGCGTCCTTCGCCTGGATCACGCGCGGGATTTATTCATCGAGCAGTGTTCCCACGGGATGCGCAAGAAAACCGCGCTGGCCATGGCGCTGCTGCACAATCCGCGAGTCCTGTTTCTCGACGAGCCGTTCGAAGGCATCGATCCGGTATCGGCCAAGACGATTCATGAGCTGCTGAGCGCGATCGCAAATCGCGGCGTGCTGGTTTTTCTGACCTCACATATTCTTTCGATCGTCGATAAGCTCGCGACTGAAATTCTGATGATCCGCGGAGGCAAGATCGTGTGGAGCTCGGCCGCGCAGGCGCCCACGCGGCCGCTGGAAGAGATTTATTTCGAATTGGTGGAAGCGCCGCCGGCGGAGGACCTGCCGTGGCTCGGCTCGCCGCAATCCTAGGCGCGCTAGGACGCGCGGTACGGCGCGACCTGGGGACCTTCGGGTCGCTGAAGACCAACAATTTTTTCCTCTTCATCCTCCTGATGCTCGACGGCGCGGCATCGAGCCACGTGGAGCCAAAAAGCTCCTACCCGCTGCTGCTCTTACTGTTCTTCGTGCTGCTGTTCCCGCTGTCAGCCGATCCTCTCGACAGAGTTCCACCCGCGCGGCTAGCTGTGTGGCCGCTCTCCCCGCGCGAACGGCTGATGCTGCGATGGATGAGCCTGGCGCTGAGCCCGGTGCTGTGGTTCGCGATTCTTCTGATGTTTTTCAAGCGCGTCAGACCGGGAATCGCGCTGGCATTTTTAACCGCCGCGGTGGTAGTTCAGTTCGTCGCTCTGTTAGCGCGACGCATCCCCACGCGCGGTCCCTTCCGATTCGTCCCGCCGTTCCCCTCGCGATTCGGCGGCCTGATTCGCAACAACGTGCGGCAAATGTTGACCGTGCTGGATGTTTATATCGCAATCCTCCTCAGCATCGGAGGCGTTGCCTACCGATTCCTGGCCGCGAATCCGCAGCCTGCGGCGTTTCCGATCCTGGCGCTGATGGTCGCGCTGGCCATGAGCACTTACGCGAACGGCTTGTTCGGTCTGGATCTGGCCTCGTCGGGGACCACGCGATACCGCCTGCTGCCGCTCGGCGGCTGGGAAATTCTATTGGCGAAAGACGTCGCGTTTCTGGCGATTCTGGCGCTTCTGGTTCTGCCGCTGGATCCTCTTCCTGGTCTGACGTTCGGGTTGTTCGCGCTCGCCGTTGGTCATCACGGATCGGTGTTCCATCAGGTGCGGATGCGGCGCTGGCGGTTCGCAGGGACACGTGTGTTCCTGGGAGTGACCCAAGCCATCGGCGGCATTATTCTGGGATTCACCGAACATCAGCACGGCGCGGCATTCCTGGCGGCCAGCGCCGGGATTTACGGAGTCTCGCTGTGGTTTTACGGCTGGCGATGGGATGCGTCATAATCTCTTCAAGCGAGGAAGCATGACCCGCTGGGGTCTCATCGTAATCTTTACGGCCGGCATCATCCCCGCGCAGGAAGCGCCGGACATCACCGGAACCTGGATGGGTTTGCTCCCGCGGCACGTCCTGCCGGGTGACGGGATCAGCACCACCGGACGCGAAACGCGAGTGGTGGTGAATCTATCGAAAAGCCGCCATGGAGAATTGGGCGGCGTGATTTACAGCGGGCAGCAAGCAGCCGCTTCCTTCGCGTTCACGTCGGTGTCGTTGATCGGAGCGCGGCTCAGCTTCACGATCAAGCCGCCGGCCGGCGTCGCGATGTCCTTCGTGGGTGCGGTGAGCGACGATGGAAATTCGATCGATGGGCAGTTCCAGGGCGCGCCGTTAAAACTGGAGCGAGCGAACCACGCCCACAACGCGAAGAGTCCTCCGCAGAAAGCGGATGAACTTGCGGCTCCCGCACCTGAGGCGACACAGACCGGCGATTCATCGGCTATCCTTTCGCGAGCGCTCGAAAAACTTTCAGGCACCACGCGCCGCCTGCTGAAGTACACCTGTCTCGAGACGATCGAGCGCACTTACTATTCCGAACCGGCAAAAACAATGGGCTCCGACGCGATGACGGAAGCTCCTCCCGCGAGCTCCTGCGGCAGAGACTTTGTTCACAACCCCCATCTGGCCCTGGAAGCGAAGGACCGTCTGCGGTTGGAGGTGGCCGTGGCGGACGGCTCCGAGATCCACTCCTGGGCGGCCGCGAACCGCTTCGACTCGCGTACGGTTTTTCAGATGGTTTCCACCGGCCCCCTCAGCTCGGGCGCTTTCGGAACGTCGCTGGTGGACATTTTCGAAAATAAGGGCACGCAGTATAAATTCATCGCGCGGAAGAAAGAGGGCTCGGGCGAGGTTTTCGAGTATTCCTTTGAAGTGCCTCCGGCGGCAAGTCACTACAGCGTCAAGGCCGGAAATGAATGGAAGGTCACCGGGTACCACGGCTCATTCGAAGTTTATGCCGCGACCGCTGAGCTGGCGCATCTGATCATCGAGACCGCGCAGCTTCTGCCGGAATCCCTGATGTGCCGCGCCCGGACGAACACCGATTATCATTACGCGCTGATCGGCGACGGGCAGTTTCTGATCCCGCGCAGGAGCGAGTTCGTCACGCTCTCGCCGAACGGAAACGAAACCAGCAGCGTCACCACGTTTTCCGCGTGTCACGAATTCAGCGCGGAATCCAGCCTGGTGCTCGACGATGAAGCATCGACGAGCGCCGCGAAGGTGGCGCCGAAAACCGCCGCGCCTCTTCCACCGGGCATCTTCCTGACCCTGGCGCTGGCGGCGGCTATCGACACGCGCACCGCCGCGGCCGGGGATGCGGTTTCGGCCAGGGTGACCAAGACGGTTCGCGCGCCGGGGTCGAACGAAATTCTGATTGCCGCAGGCGCCATTGCGCACGGCCGGCTGCTGCAGATGCGGCATCAGTACAGCTCCTCGCAGTATCAGTTCTCGATTCGGTACGATACGCTCGAACAGAAGGGCGCCGTCTCGCCGCTATCGATCGAATTGGATCGTGAATGGAAGATGGAGAAGTCGCGCACCAAGAGCGGGCTCGCCAAGCGAGGCGAAATTTCGCTTCCGCCGCCTGGCACGACGGGTCAAGCGGGAGGCTGGTTCGCGGTGCCCGCCGGCTTGGGAGGCTACGTGATGCCAGCGGGCTTCGAATCGAAGTGGACCACCCTGGTGGCTGCGGCGAAATAAGTCTTACCGGAAATCGTGCGAAATGGGAGCGGCTGCGTCGAACGCGAGCGACTCCACATTGCTCAGCTTCACCGAAATCGCACCCTGCTGGTTTTGCAAAATTCCTTCGATCAGCAGATAGGGCGCGCGCACCAGAGCTTCGCGGTGCATGTCGAACATGTCCGGCTCGACAATCGCGTTGGCGATGCCGGTCTCATCTTCGAGACTCAGGAACATGAATCCGTTCGCGGTTCCCGGCCGCTGCCGGCAGATGACGCAGCCGGCGACGCGCACTCGACGGTTGTGGCGAATGCGCTTCAAATCGACGGCGGACAGCACGCCGCGAGAACGCAGATTCGCGCGATGAAGCGCCATGGGATGCGCTCCGATGGTCAGGCCGGTTCCATAGAAATCCGCGCGAATGCGCTCGGGCGCGGTCATCTGAGTGAGCGGCGAAATCTCCGCGGCGGGTTCCAGATGATCGAGCAGCGGCCCGGCGGGACGCAGCGCACGCTCGGATTGCCATAGCGCGTCGCGGCGGTGCGGGACGGACTTTAATTTATTCAGCGCGCCGATCTCCGCCAGCATTCTTAATTCGTCTTTGCGCAATTCGGGAACGCGACGCGCCAGATTGTCGATGCTTGAAAATGGCCGCGCGGCGACCAGAGCTTCGGCCGGCTCTTTTCTCAATCCGCGGACGTAATTAAACCCAAGACGGACTTCCCCCTCCTCAATGGTGCAATTCCATTGCGAACGCATCACGTCGACGGGGCGAAAATGCAGGCCGTGACGCTGCGCATCCTTCACCAGCGTCGCCGGATGATAGAAACCCATGGGCTGCTGGTTGAGAATCGCCGCGGTGAACGCCGCCAGGTAGTGGCATTTCAGATACGCGCTCGCATAAGCGATCAGCGCGAAGCTGGCCGCGTGCGATTCCGGGAATCCGTACAGCGCGAAGGACGTGATCGATTGCACGATGCGATCCTGCGTTTCGCCGATGATTCCGTTGACCGTCATGCCGGCGCGCAGCTTGCCTTCGATCTCGCGCATGCTCTGCTCGGAGCGTTTGAATCCCATGGCGCGGCGCAGTTCCTCGGCTTCGCCGCCGGTGAAATTCGCGGCGATCATGGCGATGCGCAGCAACTGTTCCTGGAACAGCGGCACGCCCAGCGTCCGCTTTAATACGGATTCAAGCGATGGATGCAGACACGCTGCTTCCTCATATCCCTGCCGGCGGTTTAAATACGGATGCAGCATTTTCCCGACGATCGGCCCCGGACGGATGATCGCCACCTGCACCACGATGTCGTAAAATTTCTTCGGCCTCAGACGCGGCAGGCACGACATCTGCGCGCGGCTTTCCACCTGGAACATGCCGATGGTATCGGCGCGTTGCAAAGCATCGTAAACCGCCGGATCGTCCGGCGGCAGATGCGCCAGGTCCACTTCTTCATGGATAATGCCGCGAATCAAATCCAGCGATTCTTCGAGCACGGCCATCATCCCCAGCCCCAGCAGATCCACTTTGATCAGCCCCAGGTCGGCGCAATCGTCCTTGTCCCACTCGATCACCACGCGTCCCGGCATGGTGGCGGGCTCGAGCGGAACCACGGCGTCGAGCTGCCCCTGGCAGATCACCATTCCGCCGGAATGCTGCCCCAAATGGCGCGGCAGATTCTGCGCGGCGACGTATAGCGTTAAAAATTTCCGGATGCGCGCGTCGTTCAAATCGAAGCCGGCTTGTTGGAACTGAAACTCGGCCGTTTCGCGCGGATCGTTCCATCCCCATCGCGAAACCAGCGAAGAAAGCCGCCCGAGCGTGGCTTCGTCGAATCCCAGAGCCTTCCCGATGTCGCGGGCCGCGGAACGCCCTCGATAGGTGATCACGTTGGCGGTCATCGCCGCGCCACGCGCTCCGTAGCGCTGGTAGACATATTGAATGACGCGCTCGCGCTGATCGCCGCTGGGAAGATCCAGGTCGATGTCGGGCCACTCGCCGCGCTCTTCCGACAGGAAGCGCTCGAACAACAGCTCCATCGCCACCGGATCCACGGCAGTGATTCCCAGCGAATAACACACCGCGCTATTCGCCGCAGACCCTCGCCCTTGCACCAGGATTCCTTCGCGGCGGCAAAACCCGATCAAGTCCCACACGATCAGGAAATACCCTTCGAGTTTCAGCTTTTCGATCAGCGCCAGCTCGCGTTTAATCTGCAGCCGGGCTTTTTCGTGATACGGACGATAGCGCTGCCGCGCGCCTTCGTCGGTCCGCTTGCGCAGGAACGAGCTCGGAGTTTCTTCGGGCGGCAGCGGATATCTCGGAAATTCATACCCGAGATCGGCCAGCGTAAATCCCAGCCGCGCGGACAGCTCCACCGTTTCCGCAACCGCTTGGGGAACCTCGGCGAACAACCGCGTCATCATGCGCGGCGTTTTCAGATGCCGCTCCGCGTTGCGCGCCAGCAACTGACCGGCTTCCATGACGGTGGTCTTATGATGAACCGCCGTCAGAGCATCGAACAATTCGCGTTCCTGTGGCAACGCGTGGCGAACGCCGTTGGTCGCGAGCAGCGGAAGTTTTAACGAGCGCGCCAGGTCGATTGCCGCCTGGTTCCGAGCTTCTTCATCGCGATGAAAATGGCGCTGGAGCTCGGCGTAGACGTTTTCGTGTCCGAAGATGCCAATCAATTTGTCGAATCGCGCGCGTACAGGCGGTCCTTCGCCGGTAAGGCAGACCAGCCCGTCGGAATATTGTTTCAATTCCTCATCCGACGCCACGGCTTCGCCCTTGGGCGCGCGCAGCTTCATCGAAGTGATCAGCCGGCACAGATTCTGATAGCCTGTGCGATTTTCCACCAGCAGCGGATAGCGGTCCCCATCGGCCCCGGTAATTTCCGCGCCCAGGTGCGCAGTCATCCCGATCTTTTTCGCAGCCATATAGAATCGCGGCGCGCCGCACAGGTTGTCGCGATCCATTAATGCCGCCGCTGCGTGCTTCAGATCGGCGCAGCGCTGGACCAGATCCTCGGGAAGCGAAGCCCCCTCCAGAAAACTGAACGCAGACCGGGAATGAAAATCGACAAATCTGTGTTTATCTGCGTCCATCTGTGGCCCTAATCGTAGTTCCCCTCTAAAAACCACCCACTCACTTTCCGGTCGAAATAAATTCGATACAGCGCGCCATCGGCGAGCGAAAGATCCCACTCGTCGCGGTTCCAATCGCCGGCCGTCCACCAATCCCCGCTGCTGCGCCAGGGTCCCGCAATTTTCACGATATTTCCCCGGCACACGCGAGCCGTTAAATGTTTCGGGACCCCGCCCTCGGTTTCCACCCGTGCCGGAAGCGCAGGCCGAAAATAGCGGAACGCCAGCCGCGCATCGGAGATCGACCACCCCGGGCGATAGGTATTGCGCAGCTCCGGGATTTTTACATTCTGCTCACCCACCAGCGCGCGAATTTTCCCGAGCGTCAACTCGAGCCTTTCCGGCTCCGGCGCCGACGGAGTGAACAGACTGTGCTGCACGCGCCGCGGCTCCGTCGGCGCGATCGCGAGCTTGATCTTCGCGGGCGGCTCGCTCAAAGGATGCGCTTCAAAATCGTGCTGGATCAGCTTCAACAGGAATTTCGTGTCGCGCGTGGGAAACGGGAGCCGCAGCCATCGCTCGGCCCCATTGAACGTGAAACGCAGCGCCGCCGCGGCCAGCGATTGCGAGTCCAGGCGCGCGCACAGATCGTGCAGGAATCGCCCGATCAGCAGCAGCAGCGGCTCCAGCATTTCGAGCGGATCGTCCAGCTCGATCTCTTCTTCATAGGTAGTTTCCAGCGCCAAGGGCTTCAGCGGCCGGTGGAGCGCGCCGCGCGCCAGCTTCTGAAGCCACAACCCGCGCGGGCCTAATCTCTCAGCCACGCCGTTTTCAGGCAGCCGCGCGAGATCATTTAGCGAGCGAATGCCCCACAGATCCAGCGTCTCGAAAATTTCAGGATCGGGCGGCAGCGCGTCCACCGGCAGCGCGCCCAGCACCCGCTCTTCCTCGCCGGGCCGAAGAATCGTCACGCCTTCGAAGTGCCGCGCGGCCAGAATCGCGGCTTCAACGGTGGCGGCAACAGCGATTCTAGAGACTCGTCCGACTTCCTTGATCTGCCGCTCGGTGATCGAAAAGACGGCCGTCTGCTCGTCGATCATTTCGACAAAAGGAGAAAAGGATTCGCCCAGCGCTCGCGCGCCGCCGGCATGAATACACGCGTACATATTTCAAACCGCGGCGCAATGGAGCGCTGTTCTCTCCTTTCCGACCGGTTTTCGCGGAGCCAGCTCATATTCAGCCCCGCACAGCAGATTTCCCGTGAATACCGCTCGACGCCGCTTCATTTCGATCAGCAGCGCAGAGCAGGATTTCGTCAGCGGCCGGTTGGCGATCACCGCCAGCACCGTGGGGGTCGCCTGGACCGCGCGGCGCCAGCGGAACCAGGTGGTCTGCGGGATGCGGTTCAGCGCGGATTCGGCAGCTTCGGCCAGATCGAGCGCGACCATCCCGAATCCGCCGGAGTGCAGCACCAGGTCGGCCGAGCGCATGGCGTGCTCGACGTTTGCGCCGCAGCGGATCCAGATCATTTTGCTGAGCTCGACTCCCGCCGCCGCAGCCGAACAGGGGTCGAAGGAGTTGTTGGTGTCGATCAGAACCGCGAACTCGCCAAGTTGCGTGGAAGCGGCAAGAATTGATTGCATTAAGGATGTGCGGCCGCTCGAACGGGGACCGACGATCTCCGTGATCCGCCCGCGAGGGCAATCGGCGGCAGCCGGCAGATATTCCGGAGGTGGGGAATCGAGCCAGCCAATGGGCAGTGCAGACGGCATGTTTCGACCTGACTTACGCCTTTTCTTCGCCTTCAGGTTATGCTGTCCGAATGCGGCTGTCAAGCTACATTTTAGGGTGGAAATGTTTCAGATGATTAAGGTTATTCCTCGCGCAATGCGTCCATCGGCTCCAGACGCGAGGCGCGGTACGCCGGACCATAGCTCGCGATCAAGGCCACTGCGGCCAGTAATGCGATCGCTCCGCCGAGCGTGACCGGATCGTAGGGTTTCAGACCGTACAGCATCGTCGTGGCCGCTCGAGCAGCCCATAGCGCCAGACCAGTACCCACCACCAGTCCGATTCCCACCAGCAGCGCGGCTTCCTTCAGCACCATCTGTATAACACGACGACGCCCCGCCCCCAGCGCGATCCGAACTCCTATCTCGTTGCGGCGACGGGCCACCATGTAAGCGATCACTCCGTACAATCCCAGCACCGCGAGCGATCCCGCCAGGATTCCGAATGCCCCGGCGAGCACCGCCATCAACCGGTCCCGCATCAACGATTCTTTGAGTTGCGTGGTCAAAACGCTGAACTGAACGCCGATGCCCGGATTAATCTCCGCCACCGCGGCCGTCGCGGCTCGAAACACGCCTCCAACCGGGGCGCTGGTCCGAAGAATATAGGTAGCGCCGGCGCCGGGATCTTTGTCCTGAGCCATCGGCAGGAAACTGATAGGCTTGAAATCTTCGCGCAGCTCGTAATACTTCGTGTTCCGCACCATCCCGACGATCTGGTAAACCGGATCGGGCTTTCCGGCCGGCCCCTGGACGCGAAACGTTCTGCCCACGGGATTTCCTCCGCCGAAAACCTGCTTGGCAAACATTTCGTTGACGATGGCCACTTTCGGCGATCCCGGCGTGTCGCGGTCGTCGAAATCGCGCCCGGCGACGAACCCGGTATCCATGGTCTTGAAGTAATCAGAGCCGACCTGGAGCAACATGCTCTCCAGATGCACTCCCGCGGCCCCGTCCCAAACCGTCTCGTCCCAACCGGAATCGCTCACCGGCGTCCAGCTGGCTTGCGCCGCCGAATCGGCCCCCGTGCGCGTGCGAATCCGGTCCAGCAGCTCGCGATAGACCACTGGGAGCCGTTCCTTCGAATAATGACCGGGACGCAGATCCAGGCTCACGGCGACGATCCCTTCGGCCCTGAATCCCGGCTGGATGTCCATCAATTTTTGAAGGCTGCGCACAAACAGAAACGCCCCCACCAGCAGCACCAGCGACATGGATACTTGCGCGACCACCAGCGCCCGTCGCAAACTGAATCGTTCGCGGCCCGAAGTAACCCCGCGGCCGCCGGTACGCATCGCCGATGCGGGAGCGATGCTGGTCGCCCGCAGGGCCGGCGCCAATCCGAACAGCAGGCAAGTCACGATGGCAACGCCCGCCATGAAACCTAAAACGCGAAAATCCAGTTGCAATCCGACGAACAGTGGATTGCCCGCGGTAGTCAGAAATGTCACCAGCGCCCGGCTCAAAGCCTGTGCCAGCAGCGCGCCCAGCGCGGTCCCGAAGACGACCAGCAGCATGCTCTCCGATAGCAATTGCGCGATCAGCCTGGCGCGCGACGCGCCAATCGCCTGCCGCACCGCGATTTCGCGTTCCCGAACGCTGGCGCGCGCCAGCAGCAGATTCGCCAGGTTCGCACACGCGATCAGCAGCACCAGAGCGGTGGTTGCCAGCAGCATCCACAACGGATTTTCGTATTGGCGGCGCAGGCCGGATACGCCGGTTCCTCCCGGAGTAACGGTCATCTTGTTCGCCAGAAATTTCTTCGCGTCGTCGGGCCGATAGGTCGGTGGAAGCGTAGCTTCCATAATGCTCGGGGATTGGGTCTGCGCATACGCGTTGGCGCGCTCGACGGTCCAGCCGGGCTTCAACCGGCCCATCGCGGACAACCACCACGCGTGCCGGTCGGGAATGCGGTCCTTACCGTCCTCGGCAAACAGAGGATCGGAACACATGGGCACCGCAACGTCGTAACGATGTCCCACCTCGACGCCGAAGAATCCCGGTGACGTGACGCCGATGATAGTCAGGGCCTGACCATCCAGCCGCAAGCTTCGACCGAGCACGCCCGCGTCGCCGCCAAATTCGCGCTGCCAGAAAGCGTAGCTGATCACCGCTCCCGGCGAGCCGCAACCAGGCTGATCGTCCTGCGCCGTGAACGTGCGACCCAACACCGTGGATGCGCCCAACACGGAGAAAAAATCCGCGCTCACATATACACCCTCCGCGTAGCGAGCCTCGCCTCCCTGCGCGAGGTTGAACCGGTTCGCACTCCACGCCATGATCCCGCTGAACGGTTCGGATTTAACACGGATCTGCTCCCATACCGCGTAGGTCATTCGCGCACTGCGCGTCGAATACCAACCGGACCGTTGCGAGTTGGGCGCGAAATCGATGTACGCCAATTCCTGCGGATTCTCAACCGGCAGCGTCCGCAGCCGGACCGCGTCGATCAGCTGAAATATGGCGGTATTCGCGCCGATCCCGAGCGCCAGCGATAACACCGCAACAATCGTGAACGCGGGATTCAAAACCAGTTGCCGAAGTCCGAAGCGCAGATCTTTCACCAACGAATCCATGCAATACATACGCGCAGAGGCGGCTTCGGTTACTAAGAATGACCTGTGGACATAACACAGGAATCGTGATACATTCCTGTGGTGATGCCACACATATGAGCTCAAAACTGGATCTGCTGCAAGGCACGCTGGATTTACTGGTTCTTCAAACCCTGGTCTCGATGGGCCCGCTGCATGGCTACGGCATCGCGCGGAGAATCGAACAACAGAGCGGCGATCAGGTGTTGTTGAACCAGGGCACCATCTACGCGTCGCTGGTGCGGCTACAGCAGCGCGGCTGGATCACGGCGGAGTGGGGCACGTCCGGCAACAACCGTCGCGCGAAATATTACTCGATCACTCGCGACGGCCGGAAGCAGCTGGTCGAAGAAACATCCAACTGGCAGCGCCTCGCCGCCGTGATCGGCCGGGTGCTGGCGCCGTCGGAAGGCGGCAAAAAATGACCGCGCGGGAACTATGGGCCCGCCTGCAATCCCGCCTTCGCCGCCGCCAACTCTGATTGCCCTTCGCGAGGATTAACATGCTCGAACTGAAAAATGTCTCGAAAAGTTTCTCAAGCATCACCGCCGTGGACCATGTGAGCTTTTCGGCGCGCGCCGGTGAAGTCACGGGATACCTGGGACCCAACGGCTCCGGCAAATCGACCACCATGAAGATGATCACCGGGCTCATGGAAATGACCTCCGGCGCGATTCTATTCCAAGGCGAGCCGAACCAGCGCGACCTGCTCGCCTACAAGCGCCGCATGGGCTACGTGCCCGAAGAGCCGCATCTTTACGCCCATTTGAGCGGGTTGGAATATCTGGTGATGGTCGGCCAACTGCGCGACTTGCCGTCCAAGCCCACCGCCGACCGCATCGATCGCTTGCTGCGCCTGTTCTCTCTGCATGGCGACCGCAACGTCGCGATTTCGTCTTACTCGAAAGGCATGCGCCAGAAAGTTCTGCTGTCCGCCGCGCTGCTCCACAATCCCGATCTGCTCCTGCTCGACGAGCCTTTCTCCGGCCTCGATGTAGGCACCGCGCTGGTCCTGCGCAGCCTGATTCAGGAATTGGCGGCGCGCGGCAAAGTGGTCCTGTTCAGTTCCCACGAGCTCGAAACCGTGGAACGAGTCTGCTCCCGGGTCGTGATCCTGCATCGCGGCAAGATCGTGGCCGACGATTCCATCGAGCGCTTGCGCACCCTGATGGAACTGCCCACCCTCGAAAGCATTTTCTCCCAGCTCGCCGTGGAGCAGGATACGACAGCGATCTCCCGCGAGATCGCAGATCTGATCGAAGCATGAGCGAGCTTCAATTCCGCGTCCTGTATCGCCAGTTTCTCTTCCGCATGGTGGATCTGGAACTGCTCTCAACGTCGGCACACGGCGACGTGAGCAAGCTGCTGGGCCAGTTCGCGGCGCTGCTGATTTTCGTGAGCATGCTCTTCGCGCTGGCCGCGCTGGACTTCAGAGGACCGCGCCCCATCGTCGAACACCTGCTGATCTCGACCAACATGCTAGCCGTCGGCCTGCTCGCCGTCCTATCCTGGGAGTCGACATTTCCCGACCGCCGCGACGTCCTGGTCCTGGCGCCGCTTCCAGTCCGCGCGCGGACGATCTTCACCGCCAAAGTAGCCGCCGTAGCCTCCGCGCTAGGACTCACCATAGCCGCGCTGAACGCGCTAACCGGAATCGCGTGGCCTCCCGTGCTCGCCCAGGCCGGTTTCCTCGGCGTCCTACGATCCTTCGCCGCCTACTGGATCGCGATGCTCGCCTCCGGCGCTTTCGTATTCTGTTCCGTCCTGACCGTGCAAGGCTTGGCCGCTCTTCTTCCGCGCCGCCGGTTCCTGCGTCTCTCGGCATTCCTGCAAATGGCCGCATTCTGTCTTTTCGTCAGCGCATATTTCATGAATCCGTCCCCGTGGCTTCCGTCGGTCTGGTTCGTCGGCCTGTTTAACTCCATGACCGGATCGCCCGTTTCCGCCTCGTTCACCCCTCGCGCGCTGATTGGACTCGCCGCCTCAATCCTCGGCGCCGCGACCGCTTTCCTGCTCTCCTACTTTCGCACCCTTCGCAAAATCATCGAAGAACCCGACATTCTGCCCGGCTCGGGTGGCCGGCGCTGGTTGCCGCGCTTCGGGAATTCGCTGGCGACCGCGATTGTTCAATTCAGCATTCGCACGCTGCTTCGCAGCCGGCAGCATCGCGTGATGTTCGCCTTCTACGTAGGAATCGGATTCGCGTTCGTGATCCTGTTCCTGAAAACTCCGCGAGCCCAGCAAGACCGGATCACCGAGTCCGATGCAGCTCTGCTGTTCTCCACGGTGGTGATGATGTGCGTCTGGGTGGTAGGCGCGCGCGTCGTATTTTCGATGCCGCTCGCGCTCCGCGCCAACTGGATTTTCCGCGTAACCGAGGTTCGCGCCGCGCCGAAATACCTGGCCGCCATCCGCCGCCCTTTGTTCGTGCTAGCCGTCGCTCCCGTGTGGACGGCGACGGCGGTGCTGCTCCTCTCCATCTGGCCATGGCGTCGAGCCGCCGGCCATCTGATCCTGTTCGGCCTGTGGGGCGTCGCGCTCGCATATATCTGCCTGCGGAATTTTCAGAAGATCCCGTTCACCTGCTCCTATCGCCCCGGGAAATCATACCTCCACATGGCTGTTCTCGCGGCCCTGGGACTTCTGCTGGTGATCGGTGTCGCCGTGCGATTCGAATTGCAAGCGCTGGCCGACCCCGCCAAATTTGCCGTAATGTTCTCGATCCTGTCGATCGCCGCATTCTGCGCCCGTTGGAGCGCGGTTTCCGGTTCCGAGGAAGCCGTGGTTCAGTTCGAAGATCTCGAGCCTCCCGCCATCCAAGGACTGGGGCTGACTCGCGACGGTGTCACCCCGCTTGGTAATCTTCCATCATGAAGACCTTGCTTCTAGGAGCTTGTTGAAAAAGGGGACAGACCGCTATGTCCGCCGCAGGAGATGTGTGGGGAATCAATGTTTTGCGGGCGGGGACAAAGTGGTCAGTCCCCTTTTTCAACAAGCTTCTAGTGATCATGATGGGCGCCGCATTGCAGGCGCAGTCCGCCAAAGTGGATCCGCTCCGACGCATGATGGGAGTGGTGCCGCCATGGTCGGTCTGAAAAGTAATCTCAAAAGTAGGTTACAATCCTGCCATGCGAGCGCTTTTTCTCCTCGCCGCGGTTCTCTCGGCGCAAGACGCGAATTGGCCGCAATTCCGGGGACCCTACGCCACCGGCGTCGCGCCCGCGGATGCAGCGCCGCCCGTCGATTTCGGTCCGTCAAAGCGCCTGCTCTGGAAAACACCGCTGCCTCTGGGCCATTCCTCGCCCGCGGTGTGGGGCGATCGCATTTTCCTCAATTCGTTCGATCCCGACTCGAAAAAACTCGAGCTGCTGTGCCTCTCGTCGAAAACCGGAAAAATCCTCTGGCGCAAAACCGCTCCCGCCGCCCAGCTTGAAGAAACGCACGTGGTCAGCAACCCCGCCACCGCGACTCCCGTGCTGGATGGCGATCGCGTCTACGCCTACTTCTCCTCCTACGGCGTCATGGCCTTCTCCCATTCCGGCGAGCCGAGTTGGACCCTCCCTCTGCCCATGCCCAAGACTCACCACGGCAGTGGAGCCTCGCCCGTCCTGGCCGGCGATCTCCTGATTCTGAATCATGACGCGATGCAGGGCGGATACCTGCTGGCGGTCGACCGCAACACCGGCAAGCAAATGTGGAAACACGATTATCCCGTCGAACGCGGCCGCGTCGAAAGCTACTCCACGCCATTCGTCTGGCGCGATCAATTGATCCTTCACCGCGTCGGCGTGGTCGAGTCCTACCAGATCTCCACCGGCGAGCGCCGTTGGTTCCTTCCCGAAAGCACCAGTGGAACCAGCACTCCGGAAGCCGCAGGCGACGTCATCTACGTCAACACCTGGAACAATCTCGGCGAAGACGACCAGCGGCCGACTTTGCCCGATTTCGCCGGTCTGCTCAAGCTGTACGACAAGAACGGCGACGGCGCCATTAGCGAATCCGAGTTTCCCGACAAAATGAAATTCACCTCGCGGCCTGAATTGGATGAAGTTCCCAACTCGCAGAACTACGCGGCCTTCAGGAATATCGATCGCAACAAGGACGGGCTCATCCAGGAATCCGAATGGGAAACCTTCCGCGCCCACGTCGCCAGCACGACGCAGGACCACGGCATGCTTGCGATCAAACCCAATGGGGAATCCCCGACCGTCCTTTGGCGCGAGAATACTTCCATCCCCGAAGTTCCTTCGCCGCTTCTGTATAAGGATCGGCTGTACCTGGTGCGAAACGGCGGCGTGGTCACGTGTCTCGACGCGGCAAGCGGAAAAGTGATTTATCGCACCCGCTCCGGCTCGCCCGGTCCCTACTTTGCATCTCCTGTAGCCGCCGCCGACCGAGTCTACCTGGCTTCAGGAGAGGGAGTAGTGACGGTGCTCGCGGCCTCCAAGGATCGGCTGGAGGTTCTGGCTAAGAATGATCTGGGCGAGGACATCGTCGCGACGCCCGCTATCGTCGGCAACACGATTTACGTTCGCACTTTGCGGAATTTGTACGCGTTCGGAGATGCGAAGTGACTGACGCTATACGCGGACGATCCTGTCAGGATCTATGTGCAGGAGGTCTGCAAGGTTGCTCCGCTGACGAACGAGCAGGAGGCCGATCTATGGCAACGAGTGAGGGCGCGCGATGCGGGCTCGGAGTTTGCACTGAAGAGCCTGGTTGAGGCCAACCTCGGGCTAGTTGTATCCATCGCAGAGCGCCATCGGTCCAATGGCGTCGTTCATATCCTGGACTTGATTCAAGAGGGCAATAGCGCTTTGTTGGCCGCGGTCAATGCATTCACTGGAAGCTCCGGCGGAGGCTTCTCTGCCCACGCCGCCACATACATCGAACAAGCCATCGCCAAAGCAATCGCGGACACACGTGTGAAAGAATAAAGTCATGAAGCGCCCGTTCGCGGCGGCCGTTTGGCGCGAGGGGAGCTGTTATGTCTCCCAGTGCCTCGAAATCGATATCGCCAGCCAGGGAGAGACCGAAGCCGAGGCTCTCGCCAACCTGAAAGAAAGGAGATTCAGGAGATGCCGTGCGCCGAGTTTGAAGACCGACTAATCGATTTAGCGGAATTTTCCGAAGCAGAACGCCGCAGCCTTGACGCGCATCTCGCCGCTTGCCCGTCTTGCCGGGAATACTTTGACGCGCTGAAGTTGCTTGATCAGGCGCTGACGGCCTCATTCTCGGACGTTGCCGCGCCGACTAGCTCGGTCCCCGGGTGCTCGCTGGCATCGAACCCCCTTCACGAATCCCTGAGCTGCTCGACGCTCTGGGTTGGCTGGCATGAGCGCGGAACTGTGGACATGACTCCATGGGCCTTCGCGGCTGTGGGTGCTCTGCTGGTCACCGAGTTTTGGGTGTCGCTGCGATCGCTGGCGAAATCGGAATCCTAAATTTATTCCAACTGCCGAACTTAAGCGCACGACCTCGGAGCGTTGAAGCTTGAGGGGTAGTATGCCCACCTTTGTTCGCTTGAGCGACGGCATCAGCACGCTGGAGATGCAGTTCGATGAGTCCTTTTCCATCCGTGATCGCGACGGCCCAGTAGCGCGACTTGCGATGCGAGCGGCCTGAGCAGCAGCTCGCATCGGCTGGCCTGCGCGATCTGCGTGTAACCGAGACGAGCGGTCATGCCAGGCATTTGGACGACGGTGATAGACTTTCTTCGCCTGAACCGGAACGACCCACGGTCCGTCT
>CAWJHI010000045.1:0-96499 GCA_963842485.1 Terriglobia bacterium
TTATTGTAATCGCGGCAGTGGGCACGCGGGAATATTATCGGCGCCGAGCTTATCGTGATGATGGGGTGTATGTCTCGAAGAAGTCATAGTCGGAGGCCGGAATTTTATGTCAGTTTCCGTGTCTGCATCTCTGGGCTGAGCAATATTCGCGATTTTTTCCACGAATTCTTCGATGTCAGATTGCAGGAACCAGGCAGGTCCCGCCAAAGAAGCGGAGCTTACACTTTGCCGAGATTGAAATGACCAAAGGACTAGAACCTGCCTCTTCGCCGCGGCTCTGGAATTTGCCGCGGAACGACCGAAGCTCGCCTGAAGGGAGCAGTTCCCGGGGAAGTCTTGGAATTTGAGGGTTACGGTTCCCGTGAGCGTGGCATCGCTGAAAAACGGATTTCCGAGGGCGGAGAGGGATACTGAGGTGACTTCGATCGCCTCTGTCATCAGACTCTTCATGGCATCCTTCGATAGACTCAATTCCTGAAGAGTCTCCTTCCCGAATTCCTCTCCCAGCGACATGAAGAGTCCACTCCGCTGTTTCGCAGAAAACAAGTACAGCTCTGAAGACAGACTTCTTTTGGTTTGATGTGAAACTCGCAGATCTTCCGGCTCGATGATCTCCTCTTCGCTTCTTTCAATTCTGCCGGATTGCAATCGAAGACGCGTACGCATAGTTTTCCTAAAGCCAATGGTCAGGCACTGAGTTTCTTCTTTATTTTTGGAACGGGCGAGGATACCCCACTTTTCCTCCCCATACGCGAAAAGATTTTCCTGAATCCAGGACTGGAGTGCGGTATCTTTCACTCCTTCCAACTTCATGACTTCAACCAGAGGCTCCAGAGCTCTCTGACTCCGTAAGGGAAAGGGATGCCCTGTAATTGAATGGGTGTACTATCTTTGGACAATTTTTTCGAGCAGTGTCTTTTTCGTCACCCAAAAAAGAAATTGGGGGCTTTCAGTCCCTTGCAATTTCAGTTTCCAGTTCCTCTGATGCACTCAGGAGTGCTGCCCACATAGAAGGCCGTCGTCTGGGAAAGACTCGTAGGGGAAAGATCCAGAATGGAAGAGATACCGTTGCTAGACCTGCCTCCCGCGAGCTCTGTGATGTAACTCATGGGTGCCAATTCATAAGCGAGACGAAATTTACCCTGAGGCTTTCCCCGGTTTGGCAGGGATAGGAAAAGATCCCGCCTCTCTGGAGAATCTGATTATAGTCCCCAATGAATGTCCCACCGTAGCGTAGTCTCAACCCCCGGACCTCCAGGCCACGTACGAATCTCTCGACCGCTGGAATCCATTCAGCCCGAGTTCCACCTACCCCGTAGACTTCCGGTTTTGGCGGGAGTTTCATCGCCCGATAAGCGAGTGCAAACTTGCCGGAATTTTCCCCATCCCTGAGTTCCACGTATTGGTCAACTCTACCAGAAGTGGACAAAGTCAAGGTAAGAGTAGGCCCAGTCAAGTTACAAAGCCGGCAGCCACGAGTTTCTCGGCCCCTCTGTGGAAGCTTTCCACTCCAAATACCAAAGATGCTGCCCAGAGGATTGTTCGTGGTGATATTGGACGAACCGTCCAGCGGATCCATCGCCACGGAAAGCGAGTCACCCTTTTGAGAAACTCCCTCCAATGGAGTAACTAACTCCTCCGAGGCCACCCACCTTACGCTACCCGTATCCAGCAAGGCTTTCGAAAACGCCTCATTCGAGAAGACATCCAATTTGGCCTGTCGCTCGCCAAAGAGGTTCAAACCTTTGGTCATTCCCACAAGAAAGGGAAGCCGTTTCGAGATTCAGCTGGAGCCGTGGTAGCAATGGCCCAGTAGACCTTGGAAAGATCTCGCTCGAGATCTTTTCAGCGTGCTCTAGGAAGATCAGCTGAATTTTCGGTTTTTGACGGCATTGATTTCTCTTGGTTTTGAAAGGAAAGCTGTCGTTTTGTGTTTTTTCCCGTAGAGCCTAGGTTTTTGAAACGTGAAACCCGAATGCATGGTTAAATATTCAGGTCGTTTATTCCGGAGATATGCCACACTCCAGATATCCCTCGATGGATGCCTTCCTTCGCGACGGCAAGAGCATGCTGCTTGCTTATGATTAGGGTTTCGAACATGGACCCTCGCTCGATTTCAATGATCGAAACGTTGATCCAACCTTTATCATGGAAACTGCGGTCAAGGGCGGGTTCAATGGAATCGTTTTCCAAAAGGGTCTGGCTGAAAAATACTATGATGGCCGGGTGCCGCTGATTGTCAAAACGAACGGGAAAGCCCGGGCTCGCCAAGGGAGAACCGAATTCAAAGCAAAACTGTTCTGTAGAATATGCAGTCTCGACTCGGAGCCAAGGCGGTGGGGTACACGATCTCCTTGGTAGTCAATTCGAGGGAGAGATGTTTCAAGAATTTGGTCGATTGCAGGAGGAGGCTCACGAGCATGGATTGCCTGCTATTGCATGGGTGTACCCAAGAGGGCAGGGGGTCACAAATGACACGACGAAGGAAATTGTAGCTTATGCTGCGAGAGTAAGGCCTTGAACTGGGAGCGGATGCGGTGAAGATAAAGTACACGGGAGATCCAGAGACGTTCTCCTGGGCGGTAAAATCAGCGGGAAGACTCACGTGTACAGTCCGGTGGACCCAAAGCCCCGACAGACGAAGCCTTTCTGATCAGGTCCGGGGGGTCATGCAGGCAGGAGCAAACCGGTCTCGCGGTCGGCCGAAACGTGTGGCAAAACGAAGATCCGATCAGATCGGCCAATTACCTGCGCCAGATCATCTTCGAGAAAAAGACCGTGGAATCCATAGTCCACGCCTAACAAAAACATTGGAATACGAAGGGCTGGCGCGTCGTGAGCTCGTCGAATCGCGATGACGTTAACGTCATTATCGCAATTGCCCTAATTGCCGGAATCATTGCCGTTCTTGCTGTGTCTTTCTACTACGAGATTCAGATGGGTTCATCCGACAAGGCTGTAGTTCCCGTCGTTACTGTAACTGCAACTAAGGTGGTCGTGGTAATCGTAGGAAATTCGACAACTTGTACCGCTAACCAAACCGTTTCTGCGAATTCAAGTTCCTCCTGCTAATACATCCGTTGATCATTTAGTGATCAACGTGATCACATCTTCATCCATTAGTCGATGCGTTATGCCTACCTTTTGACCACCAAATTTCACGCTTTTCCCAGATCTGTGCGTAGCGCAGAATCCTCCTTCATGCGGCGATGCAGTTTGTTACAAATGTCTAAAACGTTAGAGCCGTTCTTCACGATCAGCGGCTCCTTGAGATCAGCGTCCTGACCGCGGGGCTTCATAAAACCCCGGATGAAGTTTAATCTTTGATAGATTTCTTCTTTCAAGGCGGCGATGTTGACGTTCAATTCCGCGGAGACTGGAAGGAACTTGTAAGGCACCTTGCTTGCAATTTCATTGATAAAACCCGCATTTACCAGATCAACCTTATTCATCACTGTTAGTGATGGAATGTACACTCTATTTTGCGAGCAGAACGTCCACGAGTTGCTCGTCGGAAATGTCTTCCCTCACAGACACGCGCACTGTTATAATCATAAACTCTGAGTATTTCCTTGATCGATACCTCGGTAATCTTTGTGAACTTCGTTTGTACAGCTGACCGTAATTCCCCCTGAGGAAGTTTTTTCAATCGCGACATTGGGCGGTTGCTCATCTGCCCTAATTCCTATGTGGCGCAATTCTCTGCGGAGCACGGTCGCGGCGTCGGGCTGAAAGACATCGACGATGAACAAAATCAAATCTGCATTTCGGGCCACGGAAAGTCCTCTTTTTGCCCAGACCCTTCCCCGAGGAGGCACCCTCGATGATACCCGGCAAATCCAGCACCTGGATTCTCGCCCCTCTGTAATCCATAACTCCCGGAACTACAGTGAGGGTGGTGAACTGGTAGGCCGCGACTTTGGATTTGGCATTGGTCAGCCGGTTCAACAGGGTGGACTTGCCGACGCTCGGAAGGCCGACGAGAACCACAGTAGCATCTACCGGTTTTTTTGACGTCGTACCCTATTGAACTGCCTCCACCTCTAGACTGCTGCTCTTCCTGGTCACGCTTCGACTTGCGCAGCTTAGCCTTCAGGAGGCCGACGTGGTGTTCTGTTTTCTTGTTTACTTGGGTCCGGTGAATATCATCTTCGATTTTTTTAATTTTTTCAGGAATGCCCAAACAAGATGTCCCTCGGAAGATGACAAAAAACCATTGGTCTTTACTTCCTTATATCCCACACGCAGCTCCGCGGAAGCTTTTACTCTAAAACGAAAAGGGTCGATCAGTTTTAGAAGTCTAGATTCGAGATTCCAAAATTCAGTATGATTTGCGACAAATGTCGGGCGGGGCAGATGGTCGAGTACGAAAGAATCCTTTCCAGGGGTGACAAGAAAACGACCATTATGGGCCGGAAGTGTGATCGGTGCGGCTACATCCAGCTCGACAGTGATGACGATATCTGGTCTGTAGTTGGACTCTGATTCCATTTTGTATTCCTAGAAATTACATACTTTGTAGATCTTTTTGACCGGGCCCTCACGGATTTCATGCAGGAAAAATACGCAAGGGCCGTCAGCACAGACCTCGGGGACTGGCTGGAACGCAATCAACCTCCCTGTTTTTGTGAACCCAAGCGCGATGGCTTTAGGGTCTTCCTTTACAAGAGCGGGGAAAAAATCCTCTTCGCCACCCGGCATGGGCAGATTTACTCAGAAGCTTCGCATCCTCTCCTCTTCAGAAAAATAATGCCTCTAAGAAAAAGCCGAGAGTTCCCGGAAAAATTGGTGCTAGACGGAGAATACAAAAGTCCGGATAAATTATGGATATTTGATGTACTTCAGGTTGGCGACACGGTGGCCAACGACACGCTGCATTTCAAAGAGAACGACGTCCGGATCAAGCAAACCATCAAGTACGAGGATTATAAACAGTTCAAGTCGGATGTGAAGATCACGTTCGGGGATGCCGTCGACGACAAGGGCAAGAAGGACGAGAAAAAGGACGAGAAGAAAAAGCAACAGTAGAAGGACGCTGCTTGCTTTGAGGGCAGTCGGCGTCTTGATGGAAAGGTTCACGGGGAGTTTGTTGAAAAAGGGGGACAGACCGCTCTGTCCACCGTCAGGGCTTGCGCAAGATTAAGTGTGTTGGTCTTGGGGACAGAGTGGTCAGTCCCCCTTTTTCAGCAAACTCTTGTTGGGAACGCAAGAGGGGGACAGACCGCTCTGTCCACCGTCGGGGCTTGCGCAAGATTAAGTGTGTTGGTCTTGGGGACAGAGTGGTCAGTCCCCCTTTTTCAGCAAACTCTTGTTGGGAACGCAAGAGGGGGACAGACCGCTCTGTCCACCGTCGGGACTTGTGCAAGATTGGGTTGTGTTGGTCTTGGGGACAGAGTGGTCAGTCCCCCTTTTTCAACAAACTCTTGTTGGGATCGTAAACTATGGGACTGACGGCCTAAGGAAAATCCCCTAAACTCTGTACGCACACTTGCCGATGGAGTAGTCGGAGATGGCAACCGCGGACAGCGCAGCGAAACAGGACCTGGACCAGATCAAGGGATCGTTTCTGGCCAGTCTGAACCATGAGATTCGGACTCCACTGAGCGGAATCATGGGGATGGCTGACCTGCTGCTGGAAACGCACCTGGACGAGGAACAGCGCGAATACGTCAACGCGGCGCGACTGTGCGCGGAAAGCCTGTTTGAAATTCTCAACGCCGCGCTGGAATACTCATCGCTCGAAGCCGGTCAGTTGCTGCTGGATGAGAGCGAATTCAGCTTGAAAGAGACGCTGGATGCGGCCCTCGACCAGCATTTGCTGCGGGCCCAGGCGAAGGGCGTGCGGTTGTTTTCGACCCTGGAGGCCGGGCTGCCGGAGACCATGACGGGCGACGCTCCGAGATTGCGGGAGTTGTTGGGGCACCTGGTGGCGAACGCGATCAAGTTCACGCACGCGGGGACGGTGGAGCTGCGGGCTTTCATCGACCGGACGCCGGACCAAGGCAACTGGCTGGTGACGGCGGTCTGCGACACCGGGATCGGCATTCCATCGGACCGGCTGGAAATGATTTTCGAATCGTTCCGGCAAGTGGAGAGCGGACTGTCGCGCAGTTATCCGGGCCTGGGACTGGGGCTGGCGGTGGCACGGAAGCTCGCCACGCTGATGAATGGGCGCATCGAGGTGGAGAGCACGCCGGGCAAGGGGTCGACGTTCACCGTCCGGCTGCCGCTGCGCCAGCCTGCCGCCGACGCGGCATCGGAAGGATTGGCGAACTGGGGCGAATCCCAGCCGGCGATTCTGGCGGTGGAAGACAATCCGGTCAACATGACTGTGTTGCGGCATGCGCTGGAGCGCCGGCACGTGCAGGTGGAGTGCGCGGCGTCGGGCCGGGATGCGCTGCACGCGGCTGCGAAACGCCGCTACGATCTGGTGTTGATGGATCTTCAAATGCCCGAGATGGACGGGCTGGAAGCGACCTCGCTGCTGCGGATGCTGCCGGGGTATGAGTCGGTTCCTATCCTGGCGTTGACCGCGAATGCCGCCGACGAGGTTCGGGAGCGGTGCCGGCAGGCTGGAATGCAGGCGTTCCTGTCGAAACCGGTGGAGGCTGCGGAGTTGTGGTCGACGGTTTCCAGGTTTCTGAAGCGGTAGGAACCTGTTGAACATGGACAAGCCGCTATGCCCGCCGCAGGACCTGTACTGGAAATCAATGTTTTTACGGGACGAAGTGGTCAGTCCCCTTTTCAACAAGCTCATAGGGCTGCGTGCCTTACAAAACGTTACAAACGCATCAGGCTCGCAGTACGCCTAATAGGTTCGTGCGTTTGCAAGGTATCACCTGTTAGAATGACCGAAGGTCGTTGTTAAGGTCATTGTATTAAGAAGGACCGAAAGGTCCGTGTTAAGAAGGACCGAAAGGTCCGTCGCCTAGCCATTTCATCTACATGAGGAACTTGTGAAGTTAAGATTCCAGGGCATACTCTGCTCCTGTTTGTTTTTCCTGATTCACGCCGTGCAGTTGAATGCGCAGGAGCCGCCGACGCCGCCACCTAGCCAGCCTCCCACACAGCAGCCACCTGCGGTTCCAGGGACACCGCCGATTCCGAAGCCGACGGTTCAGATGCCGCCATCCTCGCCCCAGACGCAGACCCCTCAGACTCAAACCAAAGAGCACGATACGGGGGGCGATGCCGTGTCGGTGGAACCGTTCATGTGGCTGGTCCAGTCCAAGATTTCGATTCGAGGCGGGCAGAGTGTCACGGTATCCGATCCGGGCCAGTTGCGTTTCCCGGGCAGTCCCAAATACGCCGAAGGGGTGGTGGCCACGTTTCCGACCACCAAGGAGACCAGTCTCGAGTTCACGTACTTTGAGGTGAAGGCGCAGGGAAACACGCTGCTTCCGTTGACGGTAAACTTTTTTGGGAACGATTTCGCGTCGGGGGACACGCTGGCTACGCGATGGGTGGAGCGCGATTTCAAGCTTTCATGGAACTACCTGACCTGGCCGTATCCGTCGAATCACGCGAAATTCAGGGTCAAGGCTTTGTTTGAGGTGCAGGCCTCGGAGATCAGCGCGAGTTACGACGCACCCTCGGACCCGAATGCCATCACGACGGATGGCGGAAAACAGGTGGTCCTGCCGACGTTAGGGCTGGGAGTGGAATATCACCCGGCGAAGCGCGTGCGGCTGGAGGCCAAGGCCTCGGGTTTTGCAATCTGGCATCACGCCGACCTATGGAACGCGGAGGCGTCGGCGGTATTCAGGATCGGGAAAGTGGAAGCGCTGCTGGGGGAGAGAGCGTTTCACGATAAAACGTCGCCGAAGCAGGACGAATATTACAGCCAGACGATGTACGGTCCTTACGTGGGTTTGCGCTGGATCTTCAAGTAAGGTCGGGTGATCCGCGCGAGGTTGGGGAGCGCGGCGAGGGTGCAGGGTTCGCTGGAAAATTGGTATTTGAGTGTACTGTCCCGGTTTTCCCCGGTTAAAATTAGTATTTGAGTGTACTGTCCCGGTTTTCCGGGGGGCTCCGGTTTTCCGGGGGCTCAAGGGAACAGCGCGGTGGCCAGGATCCAGATTTTTTCCCAGGTGGGGACTCGGATGCGGCGCGCCAGGACATCGTAGTTGGACGATACGATCCGGTCCAGGAGCCGCGAGTAAATTCCAATCAGTGCGCGGATGGAGGGGCGGCTCTCGCGATGGATCATCGCCACCAGAGGCGCGGACTCGACGTAGAAGCGGCGCGCGCGCTGGGCTTCAAACTGCATCAGATCGAGGAATCCGGCGTGCGGCTCGAAGGTGGCGGAGGAGACTCCGAAGCGGTCGAAATCTTCGGCGGGAAGGTAGACGCGGTTCTTTTCGGAATCCTCACGGACGTCGCGAAGAATGTTGGTGAGCTGAAACGCGATGCCGCATTTTTCGGCTAGGACCAAGGCTTCGGGCGATTCGAAACCAAATATGTGGATGATGGTGAGACCGACTACGCTGGCGACGTGATAGCAGTAGCCGTAGAGTTCGTCGAAGGTCTGGACGCGGCGGGGCTGGAGGTCGGAGCGGACGCCTTCGATCATTTCAAAAAAATAGCGGTGAGGGATTTGGAAGCGGGTGACGGCATCGACCAGGGCGGGCCACAGGGCGTGATCGGGGAGACGGCCGGCGAGGGCGGATTCGAGGTCGTCGCGCCAGCGGGCGATGGCGGCGGGACGATCCTGGTTGACGATGCCTTCGGCATCGCTTAAATCATCACAATAGCGCATGAAAGCGTAGATGGCGCACATGGCGCGGCGGCGCGGGGCGGAAAGCAGCAGGAACGAGTAATAAAAATTTTTCGCTTGAGAGCGGGCGATGCCGGCGCAGAAATCGTAGGAATCGTTTACGGTCATGCCGCACGCGAAAATGCGCGGCGCCGGAGGGCTCCTAACAGCAGGGCGACTCGCTCCATTTTCGAGATGGCGGGGCGCGCCGCGAGCACGTTGTAATCCTGGCGCTCGATTTTTTCGAGGACCTTCAGGCCTCCGCGGCTGAACAGCTCCAGGTCGATGGCGAGGCGGCGGTCGACCATGCCGGCTAGGGGAAGGCCTTTGAGGAACAGGGCGCGGGCTACGTCGACGGCGTCTTTCATGACGGCGCGGAAACGCGCGTCGAAGCGGCGCTCGGCGATCCCGCTGACTTCGTAGCCGTGACGAGCGAGCAGGTCGAGCGGAAGATAGACGCGATCCTTTTCCCAATCGACGGTGACATCCTGCCAGAAATTGGCGAGCTGTAACGCGGTGCAGGTGGCATCGGAAAGCTGTTGACGCGCGGGGTCCCAATATCCGCATAAGCCGAGAACCAGGCGGCCCACTGGGTTGGCGGAGTAACGGCAATACTCGAAGACTTCTTCGAAATTGCGATAGCGCGTGACGGTCTGATCGCGCTCGAAGGCGGTGATCAGGTGGTCAAAAAGTTCGATGGGAAGCGCGCGCGCGGCGGCGGTTTGCTGTAAAGCGACGAACACGGGATGCGAGGCTGCGCCGGAGTACATGCGATGCAGCTCTTGACGCCACCAGGCGAGCAGGCGGAGGCTTTCCTGGGTGTCGCCGATTTCATCGCCTAAATCGTCGGCCCAGCGGCAGAACGCATACACGTTGTAGAAGTCTTGATGCAGGCGCTTGGGCAGGAGAAAGCTGACCACGTGGAAATTTTCGTAGTGATGGGTGGCGAGCCAGCGGGTGTAATCGAGCGATTCGGCGAGAGCCCACTGGCGCTGAAGGTCCGGCGAGGCCAGGAAGGAAGTGGGCGCGAGAAACACGGATTAGGGAATGATCGCGGTCTTCAAATGCCCGTTGTGACTCATCAGGTGCTGCATCACTTCGAGGAGATTGGCGAGCGGTTCGACTCGATTCACCAGATCCTTGGCGGTGACGTAGCCGCGGCTGACGATTTCGAGCGCTTTGCGGATCAGCGCGGGGGTGTGATGGAAGCTGGCCTTGAGGGTAAGCTCAGAGTAGTGGAGCAGATTCGTGTCGAGGCGGATTTCGGTGCCGCTGGGGCAGCCGCCGAAAAAGTTCACCACGCCGCCGCGGCGGAGGAGCTTGACGGCGAGTTGCCAAACTTCGGGAATGCCGACGGCTTCAATCACGACGTCGGCGCCGCGGCCGCCGGTCATTTCCCGAACGGGACCGACGATATCGGCGCCATCGCTATTGACCACCATTTCATCGGCGCCCATTTTCCGGGCGCGGTCGAGCTGGGGCTGGCGGCGGCCGATAGCGATCACGCGGGCTCCGTAGACGACTTTGGCGATGCGCACGAACATCATGCCGATGGGGCCGAGGCCGATGACGGCGATGGTATCGCCAGATTTGAGGCCGGATTCTTCGAGGCCGCGCAGCACGCAGGCGAGAGGCTCGACCAGCGCGGCGTCCTGATAGCTGACATGCGCGGGAACTTCGTGCATGTTTTTTTCGACGATGCGCTGGGGGATGCGGATGTATTCGGCGTAGGCGCCGTTGTTAAACAAAAGATCGCCGCACAGATTGTCCTGGCCGCGCTCACAGAAATAACATTTCCCGCAGGGGGCGGAATTGGCGGCGACCACACGCTGGCCGATCTTGAATCCATGGACTTCGCTGCCCATGCGGACGATGTCGCCTGCCAGCTCATGTCCGAACAGGGCAGGGGGAACGATCATGCGGGCATGGTACCCGCGGCGAAAAACCTTAACGTCGGTGCCGCAAGTGAGAGCCGCGCGGACGCGTACCAGTACGTCGCCCCTGCCGATCTGCGGCACGTCGACGCTTTCGATCTGCAAGTGCTCCTTACCGTAGAGCACCGCAGCGGTCATGTGGCGACTCAAATCAGTCCTCACGCTTCGTGTGTCCTCTGAGGCTCTATTACTATCTTCAACGATTGCGCGTCCGGATGCAACGCGCGTTGGATGCCCGCGTGGATCTGGCTGAGCGGGAAGTGATGAGAAATCAGCTCTTTCACCGGCAGCGCGCCGCTGAAAACGAGGCCGGCGGATTCCTTCTGCAAGTCGACGGAAGCGCTATAGGAGCCGCACAAAACGCGTTCACCCATGCAAACGTCGGCGCCGGAAACTTCGATTCGCTCCTGATGGGAGGTTTGGGCGAACAGCAGAATCCGCGCCCCTGGGCGGGAGCTGGCGACGGCCTGCTCGACGATGCCGCGGGCGGAGGCTGCGATAATCGCCAGGTCCGCGCCACGGCCCTGAGTCATGGAACGAACGGTCTGGTCCAGCCGGGCGTCTTTGGGATCGAAGGCGGCCTCGGCGCCGAACTTCAGCGCGAGGGCGCGGCGGGCGGGCATGGTGTCGGTGGCGACGACGCGGGCGCCGGTGCGCGCCACCATCATGGTGAAAATCAAACCGATAGGACCTTGGCCTAGAACTACGACTACGTCTCCCGGCTGCGGATCGATCTGTTTGACGCCCTTGAGACAGGTGTTCACCGGCTCGACGAAACACGCCTGGTCGAACGAAACGCCTTCGGGAATGATTTCGACGCCCTGATCCACGATCCAGTCCATCGCCCGGACGTACTGCGAAAATCCACCGCCTGCCGGCTCATACCCCGCGGTGACTCCCACCTTCTTATAGACGGGGCACTGCGCATACAGCTTCCGGAGGCAATAAAAACATTTTGCACACGGAATGTGGTGAAACACAACTACCCGATCGCCCGGGCGGCAGCGGGTGACGCCGTCGCCCACGGCGGCGACCACTCCCGCCGTCTCATGTCCATAGATGCGCGGGGGCGCCAGCAGGTTGTATTCGATTTTCTTGAGATCGGTGTGGCAGATTCCGCAGGCCTCGACGCGGATGAGGATTTCGCCGGGGCCGATCTGGGGAACGGGGATGGTTTCGACTTCGACGACACTGCCGCCTTTATAAACGGCGGCCTGCATGGTCGTGATTCCTACGCCGCTACAGTCGGCAGTGAGCAAAGTAGTCCCCTAAAGAGCGTGCCGCGATTTGGCAGTTGCGCTCCAAGCGTAGCAGAGCGGGAATGGCGGTGAAAGGGCGGCGGAGGGCCGCCATGGCGATGCGGCTTCTGGAAAAGCGTCCCTCGGCGTCGCGATACAGGTTGAAGTCGAGCGGCATATCCTCCCCGGCGGTGTCGGAAACGGCGCGAATCGAATAAAAGGGCGCGTTCCACTCCGCCGCTTTCTCGCGGATGGCGGCGGATTCCATCTCGACGATGGCGGCGCCGGTCTGCCGGCGCAAGGCGCGCTTCTCTGCGGCGGTGGACGCCACGCGATCGATGGAGGCCGCCGGGAGATCCGACACGATATCGCCGACGCGGAGGGCCGGGTCCAGGGCTCCACAAAATCCGGTGCTGACGATGCCGTTCACTTCGATCTTTTTCTCCAGCGCCTGGGCCGCCAGGCGCGCTCCCGGGCCGTTGGCGATCAACAGCCAGCGGTCGCCATTCCATTCCGCTTCGCGCGCGAATTCGGCCGGCCAGCGTAACGGGCTGGACTTGCCGAAGCGCTTCAAAATCCCATCCAACTCGCGGCGTTCCGCTGCGATGACCAGCCAGGTTCGTCTAACAGTAGCCATTCGCGCGGAACCACTCCACCGCTCGCCGCAACGCGACGGACGCCGCGCCCGGCGTATAGCCCAGCTCGCGCGTCGCTTTGTCGTGCCGGACCCACATCTTTTTTCGAGCCATCCGGACCGCATCGAGCGGCGCGAGCGGCTCTTTTCCCGTAATTCCCGCCCAGGCCGTCGACACGGCGCCGAAAGCATAGGCCAGCGCATAGGGCACGCGAAACTTCGGCGCCGGTTTGTTTTCGATCCTGGCCAGTTCGCCTACGATCTGCTCGAGCGTCAAATTTTCAGATCCCAGAATATAACGTTCCCCAGGCCGGCCCCGGTCGAGCGCCTGCAAATGCCCCTCGGCTACGTCGCGCACGTCGACGACGTTCAATCCGGTGTCGATGAAACCCGGCATCGCACCGCGAACAAAATCCACTACGATCTTTCCGGTCGGCGTCGGCTTAAAATCATGGTCGCCGATGGGCGCCGTCGGGTTGACGATCACCACCGGAAATTCTTTCGCAAACTCCAGGGCTACCTGCTCGGCCAGAAACTTCGACCGTTTATACGGCCCGGTCATTTCTTCGATGCCGACCGGCGTCGCCTCATCGCCTAACCCGTCCTTCGGAATCCCGATACAGCCGACCGTGCTGGTGTAGACCACTTTCTCGACTCCAGCCCGTTTTGCCGCCGCCAGCACATTGCGAGTCCCGTCTACGTTGGACCGGAACATCTCCTCCGGCTCGACGAGTCCACAATCTGTAATCCGCGGCGACATGAAAAACCACGCCGCATCCGGACACGGCGCGCGAGAGCGATTCCGGATCGCGCAAGTCGCCTTTCACCGTTTCGACGCCGTCCAACTCCCGGACGCGCGCCAGGATCGCGCGCTAAAACCCGAACTTCGTAGCCGCGATCGAGCAACTTTCGCGCCACGTGCCAACCTACGAAACCGGTGGCTCCGGTTACCAAAGCCAGTTTCGCCACACCAATCGCCGCCACGGGCTGCGCTTGTGGCAGTACGGAGGCGGTTGCGTCCCGGGGCACTACATCTACAGGGGCTGCCGCTAACGACATTATGGAGGCTTTCGCCTCCGGGGGCTCTTCTCGATCGGCCACCTTCTACGAGAGCAGCCAAGCCAGCGATTTGAACGCGTCGCTGAACTTTGAATTGATTCCATAGGCCGCCGACGGCTCATAGCCGCAGTGCACCATGCACTCGCTGCAGCGCGGATCGTTGCCGGTGCCGTAGTTCTCCCACGGCGTCTTGGTCATTAAATCCTCGAAGGTGTTGTAATGCCCGTCGGTGATCAGGTAGCACGGGCCCTTCCAGCCTTTGACGTTGTAGGTGGGCATGCCCCAGGCAGTGCAGGGGAGATCGCGATCGCCCTTCAGGAATCCCATATACACCGGGCTGGAGGCGAGCGGGAAGCGCTTCGAGAATTTGTCGATATCCTTGAACTTCTCATGAACGTCCTCGCGGGTCATGAAAATTTCGCGGTCGTTGACGGCGGAGTATCCGTAGGCCGGCGAGATCGAATGGCCGTCGACTTTTAACGTCTCGAGCAGTTCGAACAGCTGCCAGATCTCGTTCATGTCGGTCTCTTTATAAACCGTCGTGTTGGAGAAAACTTTGAAGCCGCCCGATTTCGCGGCTTGGATGCCCTCGATGGCTTCCTTGAAGACGCCCGGCCGCTCCACGGCCATGTCGTGATTGGCTTCCAAGCCATCCAGGTGGACGTTGAACACCAGGCCGGGATGCGGTTTGAATTCCTTCAACTTTTTGACGAGGAACATCCCGTTGGTGCACAGCTGAATAAATTTCCCGCGATCGAGAATGGCCTGCGCCAGCGGTCCGATTTCGGGATACAGCAGAGGCTCGCCGCCGCAAATGGAAACCATGGGCGCATCGCATTCGTCGACGGCCTTCAGGCATTGTTCCAGCGACAGACGCTCGCGGATGCTCGATTCGTATTCGCGAATCCTCCCGCAGCCGGTGCAGGTGAGATTGCAGGCGTGCAGGGGTTCCAGCATCATGACCAGCGGGAAACGCTTGTGGAGCATGGGATGCGGTTTGCGCTCCAGCCCGATGGCGGGGATCTGCGCGTGGATAATCTTGAACGGGTTCGAAGAATCGCCGGCCGGGGCGAGATTTTTCTGCCATTCCGGACGCGGCCGGATCTTATTCTTCGCGATGTAGGCCGCCATGTCGGCGACCTGGCCTAATGGAACTCTCATATACAGCGAACTTTCATGGACGGTGTGCCCCCTGATCCTGTCTCGTCTGTAAATAATTCGACAATGCGAGTACCGGGAAAGAATTGCGGTACAGGTGATATTTCAAATAAAAGACGCCCGGAAAGCCGGTGCCGGTGGACAGCTGTTCATCCCATCCGCCATCGGCGCGCTGGGTTTCAGTCAAATACTCGATGCCTTTGTGCAGGCTGCCGCTGGTGGTATCGCCGCCGGCGATCAGCCCCAGAATGGCCCAGGCGGTTTGCGAGGGCGAACTGGCCGCGCCGACGAACGTATGGCGGTCGTAGGATGCGCAGCTTTCGCCCCAGCCGCCATCGGCGTTCTGGATGGAGCGGATCCACTCGCCGGCGCGCAGGATGTAGGCTTCGCGGTCGCTTTCCCCGGCTGCCTGCAATCCGCGCAAGGCCAGAAACGTTCCGTAAATATAGTCGACGCCCCAACGGCCGTACCAGCTTCCATCGGCTTCCTGGGTGCGCTTCAGATACTCGACTCCGCGGCGGATGGCGGGATCGTCGCGCTGGACGCCGGAGGCAATCAGCCCTTCGAGCACGCGGCCGGTAATATCGGGACACGTGGGATCGAGCATGGCGTTGTGGTCGGCGAAGGGAACCGCGCTAAGCGAATGCCAGTTGTTGTCGACGTCGAAAGCCGCCCAACCGCCGTCCTTGGATTGCATGGCCAGCAGCCAGCTTACGGCGCGGCGCACACAGGCATCGTGACCTTTTCCGGCGCGCGCGTGCCGCAGCGCGAGCAAGACCTGCGCGGTGTCGTCGATATCGGGGTAGAACTCGTTGGCGAACTCGAAATACCAGCCGGAGGGCTCGACGTTGGGACGCTTGACGGCCCAATCGCCTTTGCGGCGAACTTCCTTGGTGAGCAGCCAATCCGCGCAGCGCGTCAAAGCATGGTCCGGGGCGAGGCCCGACTCGCCGATCGCGTAGGCGGCGATGGCGGTGTCCCACACGACGGAGAAACACGGCTGGAAAAAGAAGCCGCGTTCATCGTCGACCAGCAGATTGAAGAATTGCTGTTCGGCTTCCTTCACGTCCGGATGATCCTTGGGATAACCGAGCAGGTCCAGCGCCATGATCACGTACATCATGGGCGGATAAATCGCGGCCACGCCGTCGGAATAACGGGTGCGCTCGAGCATCCACTGTTCGGCGCGCTGGATGGCTCGGGTACGGAGGCCGCGCCACATGGTCCGCTCGAAGAATTTCAGGAAGCGGTCGGCTTTCAGGAAGAAATTGCGCCAGCTAAAGAAGCCTTCGTTGTTCGGAAATTCGAAGGGAGCGCCGTTCGAGGATCAGTTCCTCAAGCGTGAAACCCGCCGGTACGGGGCGCTGCGGATTCAGCGCGTGCACGATGGACAGCGGAATCACGATGGCACGCGTCCAGGAAGACATCTGGTAGATGAAATTTCCCAGGAGCATGAATTCGGGGGGAATCGACGGCGTATGTTGCCGCGGATAGAGCCCGAACAGACTCAAGTTCACCTTGACGTAGCTGTTGGCGCGCTGCAGGCCGCCGAGCGCCAGGATGCGCTCGCGCGCCCGCGCCAGATTCGGATCGTCGTAGGCGAGACCGGCCAGTTTCAGCGCGGTATAGGCCTTGATGGTCGCGCTGATTTCGGAGGGTCCGTGGGCGTAAATATTGAAGCCGCCGTCGGGCAAGCTGCCGCGCCAGAATCGAGCGGACGGCTTTGTCGATCAGCGGACGCGTGGGCGGATTCCACACGCCGTTCTGCGGCGGATGGCGCCACAGTTCGAGCAGGATGAAATCCGATTCGAGGGTGGTATCGGCGGTGAGATCGGCCCACCAGTAGCCTTCGCGATGCTGCAACCCGAGCATGTAGTTGACGGCGCGGCGCTGAGCTTGCGCGCAAGCGCTCACCAGTGCGTCAGCCAGTTGTAGGCTGGGACTCATACGCGAGTAACGAGCTTCAACTCGGCAGGAAGATTGAAACGGACATCTTCTTCCTTGATTTCCATCTCTTCGAGTCGATCGAATCCGCGGTCTCTCAGCGATCCGATCAACTCCTCGACCAGATTTTCGGGCGCGGATGCACCGGCGGTGACGGCCACGGTGTCCACGTCCGTCGAGCCAGTCCGGCTGAACTTCCCGCAGGTCGTCGATCAGGTAGGCGGGCACGCCCATTTTTTCGCAAACCTCCACCAGACGCCGCGAATTCGAGCTGTTCTGCGATCCGACCACCAGCAACGCCTGGCACAACGGCACCACCGCCTTCACGGCGAGCTGACGATTCTCAGTCGCGTAGCAGATATCCTGCGCCGCGGGGCCCTGGATGCTCGGGAAATCGCTGACTCAAGCGGTCCACGATGTCCTTGGTCTCATCCAGGCTCAGCGTGGTTTGAGTAATGAAGGAAACCCGCTCCGGATCTCTTGACTTCGAGGCGATCGACGTCCGCCTCAGTCGAGACTAGGACGGTCGATTCCGGGGCTTCGCCCAGGGTGCCGATCACTTCGTCGTGGTCCTTGTGGCCGATCAAAACGATGGTAAAACCCTTCCTGGCGAATTTGACGGCTTCCAGGTGTACTTTCGTTACAAGAGGACACGTGGCGTCGATGACCTGCAAACTTCGCTCGCGGGCCTGGGTCCGGACAGCCGGGGAAACGCCATGGGCACTGAAAATCACCCGCGCGCCCTCCGGAACCTCTTCCAGTTCCTCGACGAAAATCGCCCCCGCGCCGCGCAACTCGTCTACTACGTGGCGGTTATGGACGATTTCCTTGCGCACATAGATAGGGGCGCCGTATACATCCAGTGCGATCTTCACCACGTCGATAGCGCGCACGACGCCGGCGCAAAACCCCCTCGGCGTCAATAGGATAATCTTCTTGCCCGCTGTCATCACCGGTACCGGAGTCGTTACCGAACTAGGAGCCGTGGCATTTGGCATAGGGAACAATCATTATATCAGTTGGATTCATTTAACTGAAATCGGTTGCATCCTAAATGAAGAAAGTTTCATCATCACTAGTCATGGCTAGAATCCTTGGAATCGAACCGGCTCAGGCTAAGCTTTTCACACGATTTGTGTATTGGATGACGAAGCGCAAGATTGGCTGGGTGCCGGTGCCGGTGAAAATCGCGGCACACCAAAGCCGTCTGCTCGGCGGAATGGGCGGGATGGAGATGGCGCAGGCGGGGGTGCATTCGGTGGACGAGGCGCTGAAAGCGCTGGCCGGGGTCAAGACCGCGGCGTTGATCGGGTGCCCGTTTTGAATCGATATCGGATCTGCCGTGGGCAGAAAAGCGGGGTTGACGGAAGCCAAACTGCGCGAGCTGGGGAATTTTGAGGAGTCGCGCGAATTCACCGAGGTGGAGAAGCTGGCGATTCGGTACGCCGCGGCGATGACGGCCACGCCGGTGGAGATTTCCGATGAACTGATCGACCAGCTGAGGCGGCATTTTAATGAGCGGCAGATGGTGGAGCTGACCTCGGCGATCGCGTGGGAAAATTATCGGGCGCGGTTCAATCACGCTTTCGGAATCGAGGCTGAGGGTTTCTCGAAAGGCCGGTTTTGTCCGCTGCCGGAGCATGCGCCTATACCCGGCCACGCACACGGAAGCGGATAAACATATTGCCGCCGACGGGGCGATCGCCATACGCGCTTTTGAGGGCACCGGGAAGCGAGTACGCGGAGAAGTTGCATCGCCGATGCCGGTTTCGATGCGCGGGAGCAAGGGTACGTCGCGGGTGTATCCGATGGTGTAGGCGCCGATGCGGTAAATGCCAGGGACGGTCAGTTCGTCTTTGTCGACCAGCTCGATGCGGCCGGTGAGAAAATTCCTTTGCCGGACGGGCAGCACCGATTCGAGCAGATACGAATTCAGGTCATGCTGGGTCGCGGTGTCGTGGTTCCGGCCCCAGATCAGGCTCGACGACCATCCGTCCTTTGAATATTCGACGGATGCGGTGGAGCGCACCTGGTCTCCAGGCTCGGCTGCTTCCGGCTTGGTGATTCGGCCCACGGAAACTTGCGCCGCCCAATGGTTCGAGGGAAAATACCAGACTCGCGCGGCCCAGGAGTTGATGGGACCGGCCGCGATGGTCCAGCGGTTTTCGCCGGGTTCGGAGCCGTAGAATCCGCTGGCTTCGACGCGAAACTGCTGGTGCGAAATTCCTACGGTGACCACTTCGTTCGAGATGTGCGTCGAATCCTGCCAGTGATGCGAGATGGGCGCTTCGGGCAACTCCGCCGCGGAGGCGCGGTGCGGAAATGCGAGGGGGCCGAGCGCAGGGTCGCCCACGGGCGCGAAGTAGAAATCGACCGTGGTGTTCTCGGCCATGGCGCGCGCGTAGTGAAATCCCAGGGCCATCACAAAGTTGTGGGGATGCTGCCCATCCTCGATGGGCTTGCCAAAGGCGGTCTCGCCCGTCTGAAACAGGAGCGGGTAGCGGCGATCGGTGACGGTGGCTGGCTCCAGACTCAGCATCACTTCGGCTCGAAACGAGCCGTTGTCGCCTACGGCGTGCTGCGCCGAAAGCATGAACATGTTGGACGAGTAGAGTTTATCGCCTCCACGGGGGCCGGATTGCTGGGTGTCGGTGACGAAGCCGTTTCCCATGAACATGGTGTCCCAGGAGCCGAGATTCGACATGATCATGTCCATGGGAGAGGCGTCGGGATTGACGGCGGTTCCCGAGACAAGATTCATGAGATACATTCCCCCGGAATTCATCCCCTGTGCATATGAAAAGGCGCTAAAAATTAATCCAATTGCGTATTTCATCGAGAAACCCTCTTGAGTTTGGGCCGCAGATAGACACAGATACACGCGGATTAAAACGTGTGCGGGCTCAGATTCGGAGGGAAAGGGGAGGGGCGGGACCCTGGACTGCAAGAGGAACGGTTTCCGTCGCGATGTCCGCGGCGGCATGCATGATCCGTTCGGTATAAGCGGGGACGACGGCGGTGTGATCGGTGCAGGGAGCGCGATCGAGCACCAGTTCGTGCGGGCAAGCTTTCACGCTGGGAGCGCCCTGATGACAGGGCGGCGTCCTGGATGATCCGCAGTCCTCCGACGCACAGGACGCGACGCATTGCACGCTGCTGAAAACCAACGCGAACGCGAGCAGGAAACGCGCCATCACTCGAATCCTAACATAGTTCCCTGGCCCAATAGCCAGTGTGGATCGAAGCGGCGCTTAACCGCTCGCATGGCTTCAATCCCGGAGGGGGAATATTGGACTGCAAGTAGATGCGCTTTGCGCTTGCCCAAGCCATGCTCCGCTCCCACGGTTCCGCCGAGTTCCACGGCGGCTCGCGCCAGCTCCGTCATCAGGGATTTGGCGCGTTCGAATTCCGCGGCGGTCGACGAAAACGTGTTGATGTGCAGATGCGCGTCGCCGATGTGGCCGAAAATGACATGCTCTCCGACGAGCATTGTACGATAAATACACAGCATTTCCCGTTGTTTATCAAACGGGACGGCGTAATCCGTGCTGAGTTTCATGAATCCGCTGCGGCGAATTCGGTCATTGACGCGTTCCGGAAGCGTGTGGCGGAACTGGCGGAAGCGTTCCCGGTCCGACGCCGAGGTCGCGAACCATGAATCATCTTCGAGCGCACCGGTCAGATCCAGGTCGCAGTCCCCCTCAAACTCGATCATCAAGGCGGCGGCGTGCGGTACGTCCATCATCTTGAGTGACGCGGCGTCCAGATATTCCAGCATCCGCAGGCCGACCGGTTTCCAGCGGTCCACGGCATCGAGCGCGGCTTCTTCGGATTTGAAAAACACGACTCCGCCGGTCAATTCTCCCGGCGCGGGAAACAGCCGGAGCTCGGCTTGCGTCACCACTCCGAGGGTTCCTTCACTCCCGATGAAGAGGTCGACAAAATCCATCCCCGGAGCCAGCCGGTCGCCGGCGGAGTGCTTGGTGGTGTGGGGCAGACGGATCGAGGGAACCTCGAAATCCACCGGCTGGCCGCGGCTCAGCTCCAGCAAGCGCCCGTCGAGGAGAGCGACACGCAGACCGGAGCACATGATCGCGAGTCGCGCCGAACTTGAAGCTGCGGGAACCGCTCGCATTCGCGGCGATGTTGCCGCCCAGAGACGATGTATTTTCGGTGGGATCGTGCGCGTAAAACTGGCCCGATCCTGCAGCCGCTGCCTGCACATCCCTGAGCAGGGCGCCTGGCCCGACGATCGCGCGGCCCGGCGAAATCTCAATGCGGTTCATCCGTGCCATCGAAATCGCCCAACCGGATTGAGGAACGGCTCCTCCGGTGACGCCGGTGAGCGCGCCCATTAAGGTGACGGGAACGCCTGCGTGCGATGCGCGATGCAGAATGTCGAGCAGTTCGGCTTCGTCCCGCGGGGCGAGAACCTGGTCCGCGCGGCCAGGATACAGCGAGGCGTCGGTAATCTCAGGCACGGCTCTAAACTTCGAGAATTACCGGCATGATCAACGGACGGCGCGAGGTTTGTTTGGTCAAATAGCGCTTTAAATCCGCACGGATTTTTTCCTGCATGACGCCCCAGTCGCCGCGCTCTTCGGCGGTGGAGGAGTCGAGCGTCTTCATCACGGCCTGCTGCGCGCCCTTCAACACTTCCGTGCTGTCTTCCATCGACATGAAGCCGCGGCTGACGATTTCCGGCAGGCCTTCGCACCGTCCGCTGTGTTTGTTGATCGCGATGATCGGCAGCACGAAGCCGTCTTCGGAAAGATGGCGGCGGTCGCGGATCACCATGTCTTCCACCACTTCGTCGAGAGTTCCGGAATCGATGCACACGCGGCCGACGGTGACGGGCTCGCCTTTGCGCGCGCCCTTCTCATCGATCTCCAGCGTCTCGCCCGATTCGAGTACGAAGGTTCCTTCCAGGCCCCAATGGCTCAGGTGGCCGGCGAGCTGCGCGTGCTTCGCCAACTGCCGGTATTCGCCGTGGATGGGCACGAAATACTTCGGACGCACCAGGTTCAGCACCAGCCGCAGCTCTTCGGAGCTGCCGTGGCCGGAAACGTGGATGGGCGGATTCATGGTGCCGTAGACCACGTCCGCGCCGCGCCGCGCCAGGTGATTCATCATCCGGTAAATCGCTTTTTCATTGCCGGGAATGATGCGCGCGCTCAGCGCGACCGTGTCGCCGGGCTCGATCGACAGCGATTTGTGATTGTCCACGGCCACGCGCGACATGGCCGACATCGGTTCGCCCTGCGTTCCCGACACGATCGCGACGATCTTGCTGGGCGCGGTCTGCATCAGGTCCTGTGGACGCAGCAGAATGCCGTTGGGAATGGTAAGCAAGACCCAGGTCGTGCGCGATTTCCGTGGTCGTCATCATGCTGCGGCCCAGAAACGCGACCTTGCGGCCATACTCGTCGGCCAGATCGAGAATCTGCTGCAGGCGGTGAATCGAGGAGCTGAAGCAGGTGATCACCAGGCGGCGCGGCGCGCGCACGAACAGATCTTCCAGACGCGGACGCGACGGCCCGCTCGCTTTCGGTGTAGCCGGGACGGTCGACGTTGGTGGAATCCGACATCAGCAGCAGCACGCCGCGCTTGCCATATGCGGCCAGCGTGTGCAGGTCGAACAGCTCGTTGTCGGTGGGCGTGGGATCCACTTTGAAATCGCCGGTGTGAATGATGACGCCCAGCGGCGTGGTGATCGCCAGCAGAACGCACTGCACGATGGAGTGCGTGACGTGCACGAACTCGATGGAGAACGGGCCCAGCGTCAAGATTTCCCCCGGCTTCACGCGATTCAGGCGCGCTTCGTCGAGCATCTCGTGCTCTTCCAGCCGTCGCTCCACCAGCGCGAGCGTGAACGCGGTTCCATAAACCGGCACGTTGAGCTGCGCCAGCAGGAACGCGACCGCGCCGATGTGATCCTCATGGCCATGGGTCAGAATCAGCGCGCGGACGTGCTGGGCGTTCTGTTCCAGGTAGGTGAAATCGGGCGTGACGATATCGACGCCTAGCAGCTCGGCGTCGGGGAACATCATCCCTGCGTCGAGCACGATGATGTCATCGCCGTAGCGGATGGCCATCGAGTTCATGCCGAACTCGCCCAGCCCGCCCAGCGGGATGATCTGCAGTTTTTTGTCGGACATGAAGTTAAGGGGCGAAGTTAAAGATTAGCAGGGTTGACTCCCGGTGCGGCAATTCGGGCGCTTAAGATAGGAAGAGATCGTGCCCGCCGACTCCAGCGCTCTCAAGTATCGTGCGCTGCTCGAAATCTCCGAAGCGTTCGTGGCGTGCCGCGAATACGGCGCGCTGCTCGAAACGCTGTGGGATTCGCTCCACCAGTTGATCCGCTTCGATTATCTGGCGCTGGTCCGCTACGACGAAGAGAAAAACGCGCGCGCGTGGAGGCGATCGCCGGCGACATCGCACCCGATGTTCCTTTGCGCACCGACCTTCCCGTCGACGGCAGCCCGATGGAAGTGCTGAACGAGACGCAGGCTCCTCTGTACGTGCCGGACTTGATGTCTCGAAACGCGCTTTCGCCCGGACCTGATGGAAACCTACGAACGCTTCGGGATTCGCAGCGGGTTTTGGGTTCCCGCTGACGCGGGCTGGATCGCAGATTCGGATCGCTGTCGTTCGCCTCGCAATCGGTGGACGCCTACGGACCGGAGGACCGGGAGATGATGGAGCACATCGGGCGGCATGTGACCATCGCGGTGGAAAACGCGCTGGCCTTCGAGAAGATCCGCGAGCTGCGCCGAAGAATGGAGGACGAGAAGCTCTATCTCGAAGAGGAAATTCGAGCCGAGTATCGTTTCGACGAGATCGTGGGGAACGGCCCCGCCATTCGCCAGGTCTTGAAGCAGATCGAAACCGCCGCGCCCACCGATTCCACGGTGCTGATCCAGGGCGAGACTGGAACCGGCAAGGAACTGGTGGCGCGCGCAATTCATCAGTTGAGCCGGCGCACTCATGGGACGTTCGTGAAGCTGAACTGTTCGGCGATTCCGGCCGGGCTTGCTCGAGAGCGAGCTGCTGGGGCACGAAAAAGGCGCGTTCACCGGCGCCATCGGCCTGCGCATCGGCCGCTTCGAGCTGGCCAATCGCGGAACGTTGTTCCTGGATGAAATCGGCGAATTGCCGCTCGAATTACAGCCGAAATTGCTGCGCATTTTACAGGACGGACAATTCGAGCGGCTGGGAGGATCGCGGACCATGCAATCCGATTTCAGGCTGCTGGTGGCCACGCAATCGGGATTTGCGCGCGATGGTCAATGAGCAGCGTTTCCGGGCCGATCTCTACTATCGGCTCAACGTGTTTCCCATCACGATTCCGCCTCTGCGCGAGCGGCGCGAGGATATTCCCACGCTGGTCCGCTATTTCGTCCAGGAATTCGCGACGCGAATGCGGAAAGAGATCGAGTCGATTCCGTCGGAGTCGATGGACGCGCTGGTGAATTATGCCTGGCCGGGCAATCTGCGCGAGCTGCGCAATGTGCTGGAGCGCAGCGTGATCCTGACCTCCGGAAAGCGGCTGCATGTCCCCAAAGACGCGCTGGGCGAGACGACCGGAATCATCGGGACCGGTGGTGTCCATGGCGGATGCCGAGCGTCGCCATATTATGGACGCGCTGGAGGCGACGCGCGGGGTGGTCGGCGGACCGGCGGGAGCGGCGGCATTGCTGGGGTTGAAGCGCAGCACTTTGCAGTCGCGAATGCAGAAAGTTCGGTATTAGTCGAGCCGATATTTCGGCACGTGCTGGTATATCGGCGCTGAGTGTTCGGCACTAAACCCTTAAATCGCTGAATACAAATAACAACTGAAGGTCCTTTATTTGCCTTTCGTGTATGCGGCATGATGAAGGTCCATTTTAGCGAAAGCGGCGATCAAGTCACCTTACAAGTGTGCGGGCGACTGGCGGACGCCTGGGTCGACGAGCTCAAGAAGTGTTGGAGCGCGGCCAAGGTGAAATGTCCCGGGCGGCATGTGTCGGTGGATTTGCGCGAGGTTACGTTCATCGATCAGGCGGGGGAAAGCCTGTTCCGGTCGATGCATCGTGACGGCGCGAGTTTGCGGGCCGCGGGACTGCGGAACCAGGAAGTTGTGAATCAAATTACAGGCGGATCTCCACAATGAGACTCTCGCGTTTGTGCGGTGACATTGCCAATACTCTGCACCCATAAAAGCCCAGGGTCCCGCGGTGCCTGCTCGCCGGCCACGGTTCCCGCGAATCTGCCGCAGGGCGGGATTACATTCTGCCGGGCAGGGACAGTTTCAGGGAAGTGTTCCGGAAGGCGCAAGCGGGCGCGGCGATCGCGCTTTCGCTCCAGGATGCGATTGACCGCGGATTGAAGAACAATCTGGGCCTGCTGGTTCGCGGCACGGCGACCGAAGCAGGCTCGCGTCGACCGGATCCGCGCGTTAAGCGCGCTGTTGCCGACCGTAACCGGGTCGATTGCGGGGACCAGCGCAGCAGATCGATATCGCGTCGCTCGGATTTAATTTTCCGGGGATTCCCAAAGTGATCGGGCCGTTCGGATACACCGATCTGCGCGCGTCCGCGTCGCAAAGAGTTTTCGACTGGACCGCGATGAAGAACCGGCAATCGGCGATGCAGCGCGAAAAAGCCGTGGCGCTGTCGGTTCAGGACGGGCGCGACCTGGTGGTGGAGGCGGTCGCGTCGGCGTATTTGCAGATCATCTCGGACGCGGCGCGGATCGAAGCGACCAAGGCGCAGGTGGCCACGGCGCAGGCGCTGTACGAGCGGGCGCGGGATCAGCATCGCGCCGGAATTTCGCCGGCCATCGACGAGCTGCGCGCGCAAGTGGAGTTGAAGACGCAGCAGCAGGTCTTGATCGCGCAGGAGAATCAGCGCGCCAAAGACAAGCTGTCGCTGGCACGCGTGATCGGACTCGCGCCCGGGCAGGAATTCGAGTTGTCGGATCACGGCGCCGTACGTCGCCATGGAAGCCATGACGCCGGAGGCGGCGACGCAGCGGGCCTACCAGTCGCGGGCCGATTATCAGAGCGCGGAGATGCAGGTGCGTGCGGCGGAAACGGCGCGGCTGGCGTCGCTCGGCGAACGGTATCCGACGCTTCAGGTGGATGGAAATTACGGCGACCTGGGAATGACCATCGGAGACTCGCATGGCACCTTCACGGTGACGGGATCGCTGCGATTCAACATTTACGACGGCGGGCCGAATCCGGGCGGATCTGGAACAGGTGGACGCTTCGATCAAGCAGCGCAGGGATGAGCTGGCCGATCTGAAAGGCCAGATCGACTTTCAGGTGCGGACGGCGCTGCTCGACTTGAAGACGGCCGCGGACCAGGTGGCGGTGGCACTGGACAATTTAAATCTGGCGCAGCAGACGCTGACGCAGGCTCGCGACCGGTTCGCGGCGGGGGTGACGGACAACATCGAAGTGGTGCAAGCCCAGGATTCGGTGGCGAGTGCGAACCAGTCGCTGATCTCCGCGATGTATATGCACAATCTGGCGAAGGTGTCGCTGGCGCGCGCAGTGGGCGCGACCGAGGCGAGTTTGAAGCAGTTCATGGGAGGCAGGTAATCATATGGCTGTGGATCCAACAGACAAAGAAGTTCATGCGGTAGTGCGGACGCGGACCAGCGCGAAAACGATGGCGATCCGAATCGTGATCGCGCTGGTGGTGCTGGGCGCGGCGGGCGCGGGCTACGCGTTCTGGAAAGACCTGCAGCGGTTCGAGACCACCGACGACGCGGAGGTGGACGGACAGATTTACGCGGTCAGCTCGCGGGTTACCGGGCACGTCAGCGAGGTGCTGATCGAGGATCAGCAGATTGTTAAAGCGGGCGACGTGCTGGCGCGGCTGGATCGGAAGGATTTCGAAGTCGCGCTGGCCAAGGCGAAGGCGGATCTGGCCGACGCGGTGGCGGCGCTCCAGACCTCGCGCACGGATGTTCCGATTACGACGACGAATACCGCCAGCACTTTGCTCAGCGCGAAATCGTCAAAGCTGGATGCTGTCGCCGCGGTGAGCGGGGCGCAGCAGCAACTGGGCGCGGCGCGGGCGCGGCTGGCAACGGCGGAGGCGAACGTGAAGGTCGGGGAGGCGAATCACGAACGGGCCGCGCAGGACGTTGCGCGTTACAAAATGCTGGTCGATAAAGACGAGGTTTCCAAGCAGACCTACGATCAGGCCGTGAGCGCGCTGGAGGCGGGCCGGGCGACGCTGGAAGCACAGCGGGCGCAGGTGGTGGAGGCGCAGCAGAACATTGCAGCGGCCGAGAAAACCATCGAACAGACGCGCGCAAGAGTGGAGCAGGCCGACGCGACGATTCAATCCGCGATGACGGGGCCGGCGCAGGTGAAGGTGACCGAGTCGCGGGCGCGGTCGGCTGAAGCCAAGGTCGCCGAAGAGCAGGCGCTGGTGGAGCAGGCGGAGCTGAATCTTCAATACACCACCATCGTCGCGCCGGTGAGCGGAGTGATCGGCAAGAAAAATGTGGAAGCGGGGAACAATATTTCCGCGGGTCAGCAACTGCTGGCGGTGGTGCCCGTGGAAGGCGTGTGGGTGACCGCGAATTTCAAAGAAACGCAGTTGCGCCGCATGAAAGTCGGGCAGCCTGTGACCATTAAGGTGGACGCGTACGATCGCGAATACACCGGGAAAGTTCTGCGAATCGCGGGCGCGAGCGGAGCGAAGTTCAGTCTTCTGCCGCCGGAAAACGCGACTGGAAATTTCGTGAAAGTGGTCCAGACGGATTCCGGTTCGCATTGCCTTCGATCCCGGCCAGAATGAGGATCATCGGCTGCGGCCGGGGATGTCGGTGGTGCCGTCGGTGCTGGTCCAATGAGGAGGCTATGAGCGCAACCGAGATATTGCCGGCTCCGCCCATCGAGGCGTGGAAACCGAAGCACAACCCGTGGGTGATCGCGCTGGTGGTGACCATGGCGACGTTCATGGAAGTGCTGGACACCAGCATCGCCAACGTCGCGCTGCCGCACATCGCCGGGAATCTTTCGGCAGGCACGGATGAAAGCGCGTGGGTACTCAGCTCGTATCTGGTGGCGAACGCGGTGGTTTGCCGATCAGCGCGTGGCTGGCGACGCGCTACGGGCGCAAACGGTTTTACATGACCTGCGTGGTGCTGTTCGGCGTGAGCTCCCTGCTATGCGGGATGGCGCAGAGTTTGTCGGCGCTGGTGTTTTTCCGCGTGATTCAGGGATTGGGCGGCGGCGGCCTGGCGCCCAGCGAGCAGGCGATTCTGGCGGACACGTTTCCGGCGCAAAAACGCGGCATGGCGTTTGCGATTTACGGCATGGCCGTGGTGCTGGCGCCGGCGATCGGTCCCACGCTCGGCGGATACATCACCGACAATTACGACTGGCGCTGGATTTTCTTCATCAACGTGCCGGTGGCGATTGTTTCTCTCTTTCTCACGTCGCGCCTGGTGGAAGATCCGCCGCACTTGAAGGTGATGCGGGAGAAGGCCGGTAAAGTGGACTTCGTCGGCCTGGGGCTGATTGCGATCGGCGTGGGCGCGGGGCAAGTGGTCCTCGACAAAGGCCAGCGCGAGGACTGGTTTTCGTCGAACTTCATTCTGACGTTTCAGATTATGTCGACGGTTTGCATTATCACCGCCATTATCTGGGAGTTTTATCACCCCAATCCGGTGATCGACGTGCGGCTGTTTAAGAACAGGAATTTCGCGGTGAGCTGCATCATGATGTTCATGCTGGGCGCGGCGCTGTTCGGCGCGACGGTGCTGTTGCCGCAGATGGTGCAGACGCTGATGGGCTACACCGCCGAACAGGCCGGGATGGTGCTGTCGCCGGGCGCGATCATCATCATTCTGATGCTGCCCATGGTGGGGAAGATGATCAATCGCGTCGATCCGCGATACATGATCGCGTTCGGATTCGCCGCGGCGGGCATCGCTCTCCTGCATATGACCGTGGTGAACCAGGGCATGGATTTCAGAACCATCGTGATCCTGCGCATTTACCAGATGGCGGGCGTCGCATTTCTGTTCGTGCCGATCCAGACCCTATGTTATGTGGGCATTCCCATGGAAAAGAACAACAATATTTCGGGGATGATCAACCTGGCGCGTAATATGGGCGGCAGCATCGGGATCGCGGGCCTCGAAACCATGCTGGCGCGGCGGCAACAATTCCACCAGACCATGCTCGCGTCCCACACCAGCGTGGGCGATCCGGGGTTTTCATCGAGCATTGCGGGATTGACGCAGACCCTGATGCAAAGCGGATACGACGCGGTGACGGCGGGGCAAATGGCCTACGCGCGGATGTACGCGATGATGCAGGCGCAGGCCTCATGGCTCGCCTATATCGATACCATATGGCTGTACGCTCTGGCGTGCCTGGCCGTGGTCCCGCTGGCGTTTCTCATGAAGAGGCCTCCGAAGGGCGCGGGTCCGGGAGCGGTGCACTAATGGCTCAAAAAATACGTTGGGGCGTGCTTGGCGCCGCCAGGATCGCCACCAACAAAGTGATTCCGGGGATGCAGCGCGGGCAATGGTCGGAGGTGACGGCCATCGCTTCGCGGGACGCAGCCAAGGCTCGGACGGCGGCGGAGAAGTTGGGGATTTCCAAGTGGTATGGGTCGTATGAAGAGCTGCTCGCCGACCGGGAAATTGACGCGATTTATATTCCGCTGCCGAATCATCTGCATGTTCCCTGGTCGATTCAATGCGCGCAAGCGGGGAAACACGTTCTGTGCGAGAAGCCCATGGCGCTTTCGGCGGACCAGGCACGAACATTGCTTCCGGTTCGAGACGCAACCGGGGTCAAGATGGGCGAGGCGTTCATGGCGCGAACGCATCCGCAGTGGATACGCGCGCGGGATTTGGCGCGGTCGGGCCGGATCGGCGAGTTGCGGGTGGTGGCGATGACGTTCAGCTACTTCAACGCCGACCCCGCCAACGTGCGAAACGTCGCCGCATGGGGCGGCGGGGCGCTGATGGACATCGGGTGCTATCCCATCACTCTGTCGCGCATGATGTTCGGCGAAGAGCCGCGGCGCGCGTTCGGGTCGATCGATTGGGACCCGGACTTTAAGACGGACCGGCTCACCTCGGCGATCCTCGAATTCCGGTCGGGGCAGTGTGTGTTTACGTGCAGCACGCAATTGACTTATTTTCAGCGAACGCAAATTCTCGGGACCAAAGGAAGAATCGAGGTTGAGATCCCGGTGAACGCGCCGGCGGATCAGGCGTCGCGTATTTTTGTCGACGGCGAAGTGGAGGAGATTCCGCCGTGCGATCAATACACCATTCAAGGCGACCTGTTTTCGCGCGCGATTCTCGACGATGGTCCGGTGCCCGTGCCCGTGGAGGATGCGGTGAAGAATATGGCGGCGATCGACGCGATCGTGCGGTCGGCTAAAACCGGGCGGTGGGAGGAAATGAACGGCTGAGATGGCGCGAATTTCCCTGCGTCAGAATTTTCGAAGCCATCCCACGCCTTAGCCGGCGGCTAAGCGTGCGCGCATAGAGCGACGATGGTCACATCGTCGGACTGCAATCCCGGACTGAAGCGCGACACCGCATCCACCACGCGATCCAGTAGCGCTTCGCAATCCTGCTTGGCGGCCGAGCGCGCCACAGCGATCAATCGAGCCTCGCCAAATTCCTCGCCCCGCTCGATACCGGCTTCCAGCACGCCGTCCGACACCACCAGGAGCACATCGCCCGGCGCCAGCACGACGCTTTTTTCATCGCACTTCCACGAGCCGAAAATGCCGATGGGCAGCGCGGTTCCTTCCAGATGTTCCACGCTTCCGCCGGCGCGAAGCAGCAGAGCCGCTGGATGGCCGCAGTTGATGTAGCGAAGCTCGCGGCCCTGATCGCGATACTCGGCGTAAAACATGGTGGCGAAATATTCGGCCGGCGTCGACTCGTGAAACAGCTTATTCACGGACGTCAGCAGAGCCTTGCCATGTTTCACGCCCAGCTCCAGTTGGCTGCGAAACGACGCCTGTAAATTCGCGGTCAGCAGCGCGCCCGCCACTCCTTTTCCCGAAACGTCGGCCAGCAGCACTCCCAATCGCCCGGGACCCAGCTCCAGAAAATCGTAATAGTCGCCGCCGATTTCGCGCGCCGGCAGGCAGCGCCCCGCGTACGATAACGTTTTCAGCGTCTGCGCGTGCTGCGGCAGCAGGCGCTGCTGGACGTGGCGCGCGATCTCCAATTCGCTTTTCGCCTTTTTCCGTTCCTTGGATCGATCCGCCTGCTTCTCGATGGTGGCGATCAGCCGCGCGTTGTCCCACGGCTTCTGGATAAAATCGACCGCGCCGCGGCGCATCGCTTCCACCGCCAGGTCGAAGCTTGACCACGCGGTCATCACGATCACCGGCGTAGTCCCGTCGCGCTCCAGCAATTGATCCAGCAGCGCCAGCCCTTCATCGCCCGACGTGGTGTCGCGCGTGTAGTTCATGTCGATCAGCACCAGATCGAACGAAGCGTGTTCCATCGCGGCCAGCGCGGAGCGCGGAGACTCCACAATCTCCGCCTGATGGCCCGCGCCTTTCAGCAATAAACGGAGGGCTTCCAGAACGTCCGGTTGATCGTCGCTGACCAGGATTCGCATCGTTAATCAATCCTAACGCGGTGCAACCCGGCGCCGGGTAAAGTACACTGCTCCTATGTTCGGACGCGATGAAACCCAGCTGGTTCGCATCCTCGGCATCATTCTGATTACCGAGTTGTTACTGCTGGTCCTCTGGTGGGACCGGAAACATCCGTTTCTGGTTCCAGTGATTCGCAACCATCAGACCGGTCCGGCAGCCAGCGCTTGACTGCGCTCCAGGATCGCCTTTGCCGCCGCGCGTCCGGTGCGCACGCAATCCGGGATTCCGATGCCGTCGTACGCGTTGCCGGCCAGGTGCAATCCCGGAATCGCGGCCGCCCGCTCCCGGATTTCTTTCACGCGCGGGATATGCCCCACCGTGTACTGCGCCATCGACCGCGGCCATCGCGAGATCGTGTGATGAATCGGCGTGGCGCTCAAGCCGAGAATGCGCTGCAGCTCGTCGCGAGCGATACGGATCACGGATTCGTCCGATTCACTCAGCACGGCCTCGTCCCCCGCGCCTCCGAAAAAGCAGCGCAGCACAATGCGATCGCTGGGCGCGCGATTCGGAAACTTCGTGCCCACGAAGGTGCACGCAGCCATGCGCTGGCGCTCGCGCTGGGGAACCAGGAAACCGAATCCCGCGCGCTTGCCGTCGAACTCCGAGTTCTTATAGATCAGCGAGACCGTCAGCGAGGAGCTATATGGAATCTGGTTCAGGCGCCGCGCGAGCTCTGGATCTATACTCCCCAGCAGCGCCGCCGCCGACCACGCCGGACACGCGAGAATCACGTGATCGGCTTCCATCCAGTCGCCACCCACGCGCACGCGCCCTTTCTCGATAGTCTCCACTTCCTGATGCCGCACGTTCAAGCCGATGGACACGGTGTCCACCAGTTTGCTCATCCCGCTCTTCAAGCTGCGAAACAGAGAGCCTCCCGAAGGGGGCCGCTTGGCGCTCATCACCGCGCGGACCAGGCTGCCGCTCTTGGTTTCCATTTCCAGAAACCGCGGCAGCACGCTCGCAATGCTCAACTGCGCCGGATCGCCGCCGTAGACGCCCGAAAGCAGCGGCTCGGCGAGATAGTCGAGCGTCTCCCGGCCAAAATGATCCACCACGAATTCGGCTACGCTGCGATCCGGCTTAGGACTGGCCGCGGGCCGGCGCAACATCTCGAATCCCATGCCGATCTTCGTCGCCCAGCTCAGCAGCGGACTCTTGACCATCGGCATCACTTTGGATGGAACGATCATCATCACGCCGTCCGGCAGCGCCACCAGCCGGCCTTTTTTCCAGATATAGGTGGTTCGTTGATGATCGTTTGATCCGATGACCTCGCCTTCGAGGCCCACTTCCTTGATCAGGGCGAGCGCTTCCGGCTTGGCCGAAATAAAACTATCGGGCCCGGTGTCGATGGTGCAGCCTTCCCAGGCGCGGGTTTCGATGACGCCGCCCAATCGCGGCTTCTTCTCGAAAATCGTGCAATCGACGCCCGCGCGCGCTAGGTCGTGGGCCGCCGAAAGTCCGGCGATGCCTCCGCCCACGATGACGACGCGCGGCATATTGATGTGGCCTTAGGGTTTGAACTCGCGCACGATTTCGACGCAGGCCTTCACGTTTTCCACCGGCGTCTCCGGAAGAATCCCGTGCCCGAGATTGAAAATGTGTCCGGGCCGCGAGCCGGTTCGCTTCAGCAGCTCATGCACGCGCATCCGCAGCTCCGGAAGCGGCGCGAACAGCACCGCCGGATCCAGATTGCCCTGCACCGCGGATCGATAACTGATGTCCATCCACGCCTGGTCGATGTTGATCCGCCAGTCGACACCCATCACGTCGCCGCCAGCCGCGTGCAGCTCGCGGAAAGAATCCCGCCGCGCCGGTGCCGAAGTGAATCACCGGGACGCCGGCCGCGCGAATCCGTTCGATCAGCGCGCGCGAATACGGGGCGACGAAGCGCACGTAATCGTCCGGACCGAGCGCGCCCACCCAGCTATCGAACACCTGAATGATGCGCGCGCCCGCGGCCACCTGCAGCACGCCGAACGAGCCCAGCACGTCCACCAGCTTGCCCATCAGCCGGCGCCACAGCGTTTCGTCGCGATACATCATCTGCTTGGTCTTGATGAAATTGCGCGACGGCCCGCCTTCGATCATGTAGCTGGCCATGGTGAACGGCGCGCCCACGAATCCGATCACCGGCACGCGTCCGGCCAGCGCCTTCACCACCAGTTGAATCGATTCGCCCACATAACCAAGGTCGTCGGTATTGGAGATCGACAGGCTGTCGATGTCGCTCGACGTTCGCACCGGATTGTCGATCACCGGCCCTTCGCCCGGCGCGAATCGCAGCTTCAGTCCCATGGGTTCCACCGGCAGCAGCAGATCGGCGAAAATGATCGCCGCGTCGACGTCCAGAATTTCCACGGGTTGCAGCGTAACCTGCGCCGCCAGGTCGGGCCGCTTGCAGATATCCAGGATCCCGTGCTTCGCGCGGATATCGCGATACTGCTTCATGTAGCGCCCAGCCTGCCGCATGAACCACACCGGCCGCACATCGGTCGGACGGCGCCGGCAGGCATCGAGGAAGCGGCTGTTCATTGTAGCCACGCGCATGGAAAATAGCTCCTGGTTTACGTCGTTTACGTCTTCTAAGTTAAAGAAAACGCGAGAATTCGGGTTTACCGTTTCGATCGGTTGAAACTGGCGTTCCCGGCGAGACAGGCCGATCCGATGCCCTGCGCTCCCTAGAACAAAGTTAGCACACCGCGTTTCATGAAGTCCCCTTTTTTTCGTCGCGCGGCCGGCCGCGTTTGATTCTCTTCAGGATTTGGGGAACTTTCGTGCCCAGGTCGGGTGGAAGCGCCGGTTCGAAATGCAGATCGGGAGTGTGAAAAAGTTGAAGCCGCTCCGCTAACTGGTGACGCAGGAATTGTTTAGCGTGATTCAACGCCTCCAGCGTCTCGGTCTGTTCGCGCACTGTGCCGGCCAGCACAAGCTGAATGTGCGCGCGGCGAAAGTCAGGCGAAAGATGAACCTCGGAGACGGTTGCCGTTCCTACGCGCGGGTCAGACATCTCGTAGCTGATCAGCTCGTCGAGTTCCTCGCGAATACTCTCCGAGACGCGTTCCGTGCGATGCGGGTCCAAATTTCAGCATAGCGTCGAATCGTCCGCTTCACAAATGGTACTTCGGGCGCTTTAGTAACGTCGTAACTTCGCCCGAACCACCCGTAAAGATTACGGAAAATGCGCGCCGCAAATCGATCGCGGCGATTTGCGTTCGGCGATGTAAGTAGCTGCCGAAACATCACAAGCAGGACTTGTTCCGCCCTCGCGCCACGAGTGGCAGCCCGGTTGCATCTTCCTTAGCGATGGTCGCGGCGCGCAGCGGACCGATAGAGCCCGGCCAATCAAGGAGCGAAAAAACACATGTCGACCAATACGACTCTCATCGGGGCGCTGAGCGCGGGACTGGTGATCGCGCTTGCCGGAGACGGCTTTCTTTTGGTGCGATCCAATCATCTGAACAGCGACCTGGCGCAGATGCAGGAAACCACGCAAACTCAGATGGCCAAGATCAGCGACGCGACGACATCGCTGCTTGAGCAGCGTCTGCAATCCATCAACGACGAAATCAAGAGCGCCAACGACGCCGCGAGTTCGGCCGTGATCCAGGCGCGCCGCGAGACCCGCAAGGAAAGCACGCAGCTCGCGCGCCGTCTCGACGATCAGCAAAAACAAGTGGCCGATCAACTGACCCAATTACAGGATGCCGCCACCACAGCCAGTGCGAAGATCAACGATGTTTCCACCGATGTGAACGGCGTGAAGACCGACGTGACCGGTGTGAAATCCGACGTGACCACAGTGAAGGCCGACGTGGCGACCACGCAGGCTGACCTCGAAAAGACCGGCGCGGATCTGAAGCGCGCCGATCGGCGACATGGGCGTGATGAGCGGCCTGATCGCCACGAATTCGAAGGACCTCAGCGCCCTGCGCGAACTGGGCGAGCGCAACTACTTCGAGTTCGATCTCTCCAAGCGCCAGATCACCAAGAAAGTCGGCGATGTGACGCTGACGCTGAAGAAGTCCGATCCCAAACGGAATCGCTACACGGTCGAAATTCTGGCCGACGACAAGCGCGTCGAGAAACGGGACAAGACCGTGAATGAGCCCGTTCAGCTCTACGTCAGCGACAATCGCCAGCCGTATGAGATCGTGGTGAATCAGATCAAGAAGGATGAGATCGTCGGCTATCTCTCCACGCCCAAAGTGAAGATGGCGCGCAGATAGTCTTTCTGACCCCTGCTCGGAGGAGCCGCGCGCGCGTAGACCAGGTATTCAGGTCTGCGCGCGCGTTTTGTTTTTTGGTTAGAATCTCTTACATGACTTGGCTGGTTGCGATCGCCCTGGCGGCTTCGCTTGCCGCGCAATCGAAGACCGACGGCCGCTTCAAGCCCCTTGAATTTCTGATCGGCACGTGGGTGGGAGAAGGCGGCGGCGCGCCGGGACAGGGCAGCGGCGAGTTTTCCTTCCAATACGACCTGGGCCGGAACATCCTGATCCGCAAGAATGATTCAAACTACCCCGCCCAAGGCGGGCGACCCGCGTACCGCCACGACGATCTGATGATCGTCTACCGCCAGGGAACTGCATTGCGTGCGATTTATTTCGATAGCGAAGACCACGTCATCTCCTACGCCGTCGACTCCGCCGCCGATTCGGCCCGGTTCATCAGCGACCCGGTTCCAGATCAACCGCGCTATCGCCTGACCTATCGCAAGACCGCCGCCGAAACGGTGGCGCTGGAGTTCGAAATCGCGCCGCCCGGCAAACCCGACGCGTTCGCGAGCTACATCACGGCAACGGTGCGCCGCAAGGCCTCTAAATGAGGCCCGCGGCGTTGCTGCCGATCCTGGCCGCTCTGCCGTTAACCGCCCAGTCCCTTCGCGTCTATTCGGAGCTCGCCCGCATCGACGCGTCGGGCGAAGTCACCACGCCGCCAACTCCGCGCGAGATTCTTTCCCCAGCCCTGGCCCGCAACGCGTTCACTTCCTTCCAAATCGTGGTTCAAGTGAAACCCGGCACGCCGTACTGGCTCTACGTCGGCGAGAATCCAGAGGACTCCGTGAAGGTCACCCTTTACCGCCGCACCGGCGACAAACTCGACCGCCTCACCTCGCCCTACCACGGCGACGCGACCCAGGTTTTTCGCCTGGACCTGTGGGTGGATCGCAACGCCGCCGTTCGGCGGATCAAAGTGGAGCCGCAACTGGACGTGAATGACGACTGGGTCGTCTATCCGATGGAAGCCCGTGTCATGGACGCGACCGTGCCCGACGGCCGCTGGCCCGAAGGCGCCGCATCGCCGGCCGCGGTGATGAAATCTTTCCTGTGCGGATCGCCTGCGCCGAAAGTCGACGGCGATTCCGAAGCGCGCCTGCGATTCCGCAACGCGCAGCAAGACCTGGCCCTGGCCGCCCGTGCTTCGAAAGCCGATCTGATCCACCTGATCGCCGGCTGCGGCGCGTCGCCTCCGGACGATCCCGAAGGGTACCTGCGCATTCGCGATTATCTATTCCGCATGCGTTAGACTAGGAAAGCAAGTCCCGTAACCAATCCCAGGAGAGATGGCCGAGTGGTTGAAGGCGCACGCTTGGAAAGCGTGTTTAGGGGAAACTCTAACGAGGGTTCGAATCCCTCTCTCTCCGCCACTTTATTTTCAATAAATTTGGGCCGCTGCCCTCCTTCTGAAAGAAGGTAACGTATGTGTTACTATAACGGTTGATCGACGTTCGGGAATACATCGACCCCGAGGGCCGCAGCCCCTACGCGATTTGGTTCCACCGTCTGAACGCGCAGGCTGCTGCGAAGGTGGCGACGGCGCTGACTAGGCTCGCCGGTGGAAATTTCTCTAACGTCAAAGGCGTCGGTTCCGGCTTGTTCGAATACAAGATCGATTTCGGGCCCGGATACCGGGTGTATTTCGGTAAGGACGGAGATCGCTTGGTGATTTTGCTTGGCGGAGGCGCTAAGAAGCGCCAGCAACACGGTATCGAAGCCGCTCTAGCGAACTGGCAGGACTACAAGCGGAGGAAGCAAAGAATACGACCATGCCCCTGACCCGCGATTTCAAAGAGACTATCCGTGCACGGGTTGAGCGCGATCCGAGGTTCCGTAAGGAGCTCCTTCGCGAAGGAATCGACTCCCTGCTCACCGGCGATATTGCCACGGCCAAGACCATCCTGCGCGATTACATCAACGCGACGGTCGGCTTTACCGAGCTAGCCGAAGCGACACACATCCCCTCCAAAAGCCTCATGCGAATGCTGGGACCGGCCGGAAACCCGCGAGCCGACAATCTCTTCGAGGTTGTCAGTTTTCTTCAGAACCGCGAGGGTGTGCGCTTCCGGGTTAAGACCGCGCCCGCCACTAGGCCATAGCCCTACTTCCCCACCACCAATATCGAAAACGACCCCGCCACCATCTGCCCCCGCCCGCCTCGTCCCCCTGCCGGAGGAGGCGTCGGCGCAGCGCCGAACTCCGCCGCGATCAGCAATATGTGACCCGTCTTCGCATCCAGCGTCAGAGTCTTCGCCGTTCGCATGGTCTCTAGATTCTGCTCGACGACAAAACTCGCCGGACTATTCTCTTTGATGATCGTCAGCGTCCCATCGCCTTGCGAGCTGAACGCCTCCATCGTCTTCGGGTTGAACACCGCGCCGTCGGTCCCCTGGCCGATCGGCAGCGCGTCGAGGATCTTCCCGTCTTCCGCGTTCAGCATCACCATCGTTTGCGGATTGCGGCACGCCGCAAACAGCACGTGATTCTTGGCATCCAGAGCCAGCCCCGCGCACACGCCGCCCTTGCCCTGCAAGTCGTAATGCGCCGTCACCTTCATGGTTTTCGCATCCACCACCGCGATGTTGCCCTTGTCCTCGATGTCGACGTAGATATGTCCCTTGCCGTCGGTCGCGGCCTGCTCCGGCGCTCCGCCCAGGTCGATCGTGCCGAGTACGGACCCGTCCTTGGCATCGATCACCGTCGCGTTCGGCGCACGATGGCTGAAGACATACACGCGCTGGTTGAACGGATCGAACATGATTCCATCCGGGCCTCCGTCCACGTCAATGCTTTTGACCACCGCCATGGTTTGCGTGTCCCACATGACCACCGGTTTGCTGGTGGCGAAGCCACGATGGGATTTCGGGTCGACCGCGGCTCCATGCGCGCTTGCGCTGGGAATCTCCCCAGCCGGCTCGAGCGTATCTAAATTGAACACCGTGATCCGCGGCGTGGTCCCCGTGCGCGCGATGTACAAACGCCTCCCGTCTGCGTCCGCATAAACGTAGTCAAACCCGCCTTCGCCGCCCACCTTCGCAGTCTTCAGGACATGATAAGGACCGCTGCCCTTACCCGATTGAGCCGACCCGATCATTCCCAACGTCGCGATCCCAGCCAGCACCACGTAAAAACGTCGCATGAAAATACCTCCCAAAAAAGTATAAACCGAACCGTGCCTCACCGCGTCATGTTAGGATAATGCCGGCCGTCTCATGACCGTCCGACGTATCGCCCCCGCAATCGCGTTATGCTTTTTCCTGATGCCCGGCAGCGCGTACTCCCAAGGTTGGAGGATGGACCGTCGCGTCGCCTTCGAACTTCAGGAAGCGGGCATCCACCAGGAAACCGCGAGCGCGGATCTGTATTTCGACGCCGATGCCTTGTCCCCCGCTGAGATGACCGCCTTCGCCGCTCTGGTGGAGAAAGGCGTCGAGAATATCGAAAAATTCCTTGCCATTTCTCTGCCCGCGGACCGGAAAGTGCGTTATTACATCAGCCGCCAGTTTGAGATTTCGCATTCGCAGGGCCGCTCCGTCTACTTGCCTCTCGAAAGAGTGGCGAACAAATCGGCGCCGTACCTGCATGAGACCACTCACGTGATCGCTCCCTGTGTCGACTGCCCCATGTGGTTCAGTGAAGGCCTAGCGTCGTTCGTCCAGAGTTACGTCAGCGAACACATGGGCGGTTACGACGGCATCATTTTCGCGCGCCGTGGAAACCGCGGCATCGATCGCGACTCCGTCCGCTGGCTCGCAGCCAGCGCGGCCAGGCCGTCCTGCCCTTCATCGGCACCGTGGACGAGCCTCCCGGGATCGGCGAAGACCGTTCCAACATAGCGGCGCCGTTCTACGTGATGGCGCAATCGCTGGTGAAGCACATGGTCGAAAACACCGACATGGAAAAACTCCGAGGCGTGATGGCGTCCACCGATTTCGAAGGGGATCTCAAGCGTTTGACCGGCAAATCGTCTCTCGAGTGGAAGCAAGCCTGGCTCACCAAAATTCGATAGCAATTTTCGGTTGACGCGCACGAATCTTGTACGGCCGCACCCTGTTCTTAAAAATCGTCGTTTATCTGCGTGAATCTGCGGTCAATCACTTAGGACTCTTCGAGAAACAATACAGCGCCGACATGGTCCGCAGATAAATACGCTGATCCACGATCGCCGGTGTCGAAAAAATATCCTCGTCCAGATTGCTGACTGCCGCGACGTTCCAATTCGCGTCCGCGCGCACTACCACGATCTTGCCCTCTTCACTCGCCAGGAAAATTTTCCCGTCTGCCGCTACCGGCGAAGCCCAATAACTCCCCAGCGCTCCCGGCAGCCGAGCCATTCTATAGACCTCGCCCGTCTCCGGATTCAGGCTCGTGAAAATCCCATCGCGCAACAAATATAAAACACCCTGATAAAGGAGCGGCGATGCCGTGTTCGGCAGCGCCTTCCGAAATCTCCACAAGACATGGCTCTTGGTGACATCGCCGTGACCGCCCGCGCGGATCGCCACCAGGCAATTCTCCGCCGCGTTGCGAGTTTGATAGAACTTCCATTCGCGCTGGTCGATGTACCCGTCCTGGTCGAGATCGTTATCGGCGAACCACTGCGCCGGGTACCGCGCCGCCGCTTCTTTGCGAGAAAGTTTTCCGTCGTGATCGGCGTCGTAATTGCGCCAGCGCTTCCGCGAACTCGGGGATCTTATCGCGGCGCTCTTCATCGCCGCCGATCTCCCAGCCATTCACATAAATCCGATCGTGGTCGATCACCGGCACCGACTTCAACTGCCACGCCATCCCCCGCACCCACCACAACTTTTCCCCCGTCTCGAGCGCATACGAAGCCACCTCGAAAGACCCCGGTACAATCAGCTCCGGCCCATTCTTCCCGCGGTAAACCGCCGGCGTAGCATATCCGCGCGTGTATTCGGGGCGAGCGGTCTTCCAGATCACGCGCCCCGCAGCCGGATCCACCGCCAGCAGGAAGGACCCGGTGTCCTGATCGCAGATCAATACCAGCTTTCCGTCCGCCAGGATCGGTGACGATCCATGTCCGTTCGCGTTATTGAACGGACCCAGCGGCAGTCTCCAACGCTCGTTTCCATCCGCGCCGTAAGAGAGCAGCCCGAAGTCGCCGAAAAAGACGTAAACGTTCGACCCATCCGTCACCGGCGAAGGCGACGTTGGTCCGTTGGTGGGTTGATACGGCTCCTGGCGCTCCCGCGGCGCTTGCCGCCGCCACAGGATTTTGCCGCTCACGCGATCGAGCGCAATGGTGAGCAGAGTCTCGCCTTCGTACGCCGTGACGAAAATATGATCGCCGGCGATCACCGGCGAGGAGTGTCCCGGCGGCAGCGCCGTTCGCCACACGCTGGTCCGCACATCGAACCGCTCCGGCAGTCCCTTCGATGGGGATATTCCGGATCCGTTCGGCCCGCGGAATTGAGTCCAGTCCGCTCCGGCCACCATCACCGGAATCAGCAACCAGCCGAGCCGCAGCACGGTGCCTATTTCACTTCGGTCGCGGGCTTCGCAAACTTTGCATCGTCCAAGGAAACATTGCTCTTCACTTCCGCGATCTGAATCGTGAAGCGCCCATTCGGCCGCGCCAGCGTCCAGCGGAAGGGAATTTTCACGCCGTCAGCCTCGCGATAATCCGCATAGTCGATTTGCGTCGCCATCCGTCCCACCGGCGTTTCCGCGAAGCGCACCATGCGCACCAGCAACCCCGACGCGGCATCGAAGTACAGCCGCACCTGCGGGAGTCGAGGCCCGCTGCCGATCAACGTCTCGCATTCCACTCCGCCAATGGTTTCGAGGCGTCCGCGCCGCAATTGCGGGAAAATCTCCTTCAGCCGCAGCGCCAAAGCGAACTCGGCATCCAGGCCCGACGCTCCCGATTCGGCCGCCGACATCTCCCGCGCCGGACGCCCTGTGTTGCCCATCCATCCCGCCGTTCCATCGAAAGCCGTGAAGCTGTCGCTGCCCGAATTATGCGTGATCGTGACGCGCTTATTCGGAGCCTTTGTGATCACGTCGATCGGCGTCTCTCTCCCGCCCGCCAGAATCTTGCCGGTTTCGACGCGGCTGTTGATCTTCCGGATCGCGTCGGCCCCGCCTACCGCAGCGACATACTTTTCGACAATCTGATCGACCGTGCAGCGGTGCTGGCCGCCGCCGTCGCCGTCTCCGTCCGCGGCGCCATGTCCGATTCCAACACCGGCGGCGTACTCCCCGGATGTGTGGCGCCGTGATGGCAGGAGTAGCACGTCACTTGCGTCCGCCCTCCGAAGGCGGTCTTGTTGATCGTCGCCGTCATGGCCATCATTTCGCGCGCAGTCTTCTTGGCCGGCTTCTCGTCCGCATCCATCTTGCCCTGCACGTGGCAGAACGTGCACTCGACCCCCAGCGACGCCGCGATGAACTGCATGGCCGGCCCCAACTGGTCGGCCGGCGTCCCCTTCAGTTGAACTATGTTCTTATAGACCTGCTCTACGGTTTTGGACTCCAATGCCTGTCCGAATGCGGCCAGGGCAGTCAAGGACAACATCAGGAAGCGGCGAATATGCATGATCATCGAGCGTACCATCCGCCGCCCCAACTCGTCACGTCCCGGCGACAGGAGTACGCCGATGTTACCACTGGTAACATTCGTTTGGGAGCTTCTTTTCTTGAGGTTACGATTCTCGATCGGGAGCGAATTCGCGCGTTGAGCGTCTTAATCGTCCCGAAGAGCGGAAATTGGGTCTACAGAGACCGCCCGGCGGGCTGGAACGAGGGATGCGATGAGCGCTACGACAGCCAGTACGACCGAGACCGTGATGAACGTTTTCGCGTCAAGCGGGGACACTCCGTAGAGGAACGTCGATAGCCAGCGGGTGCCTGCTACGGCGAAAACGACGCCTGCGGCCAGTCCGGCGGTGGTCAGGCGGGCGGAATATTTCAGGATTTCGCGGGCGATGTCCCAGCGGCGGGCTCCGATTGCGATTTTGAGGCCGATCTCACGCGTTCTTTGCGAAACCACATAAGAAAGAACGCCATAAATGCCGAGAGCAGCCAGCACCAGAGCGAGCGCCGCGAAAGTGCCGAGGAGATTCAGGACCTGGGTGCGATTGGCCAGCTCATCGTCGACGATTGCATCCATGGCGCGGAGGTTCGAGACGGGTTGCTCGGGGTCGACCGAGGCGACGGCGCGTTGCAGTTCGTTGGAGATACTTAGGGGATCGCGCGTGGTGAGGATGGCGATTTCGGAAGGCTGGAAAAAGTTGATTTCGGTTTGAGGGAACGGCACGTAAACGGCTGCTTTCAGTGATAGATCGAGGCCTCGCTCGCGGATGTCGCGGACTACGCCGGCGATGGTCATGAAGCGCGGTGCGCCGTCGCCGGTGCCGGTGTCGACGCGGTGGCCGAGAGGGCTTTCGTTGGGCCAATACTGGCGTGCCAGGGTTTCGTTGATCACGACTACGGGCGATGAGGATTCGCGATCGCGGCGGTCGAGAAAACGGCCCTCTTTGAGGCGGGCTCCGATGGTTTCGAAATAATCCGCGCTGACCAGACGGAACAGGGCGTCCTGGCCGAGGTTGTTCTGAGCGGGCCGGCCTTCAATGGCGAGGCTCATGGTGTTGCCGCGGGAGGTGTACGGAAGGTCCGAGGTGAGGCCGGCGGATTTTACGCCAGGGATGGCTCGCACGCGTTCGAGCACGTCGTCATAGAAGCGGCGGCGCTTGGCCGCATCCAGATACTTGGGGAAGGGGACGTTGATCTCGGCGGTGAGAATGGCGGCGGAGTGAAAGCCGGGGTCGACCGCGCGCAGGTGGGCCAGGGTTTCGATTAAAAGAGAGGCTCCGACAACCAGCATCAGGGCGATGGCGACTTCGGCGACCACCAGAGTGTCTCGAAGTTTGCCGCCGCGGCCGATGGACGCTCGGGTGGAGAGTTCCGCTCGGGCCAGTTGCAGTGCGGGGGCCACGCCGAAGAGGAATGCGGTCAGGATGGAGACAGCGGCGGTGAAGGCCAGTGCCCGGAGGTCGAGATGCAGGTCCATGATGCCGGGGAGCTGCGGCGGGATCATGCGTTTTAGGGCGGCCAGGCTCCAGTGGGCGAAAAGGAGTCCCAGGGTTCCGCCTAGCGAGGCCAGGACGAGATTTTCGGTCAGGATCTGGCGGAGGAGCCGGGATGGGGCGGCTCCGAGGGCGGCGCGAACGGATATTTCGCGGCGGCGGGCGGTGGCGCGGGCGAGCAGGAGATTTCCTACGTTCGCGCAGGCGATCAACAGGACGCAACCGGCCGCGGAGAGAAGGATGAAGAAGGCGGTGCGGGTGTCGCCCAGGATTTCATCTTTCAGAGAAACCACGGCGATGCCGACGCGGGCGTTGGTTGCGGGGAAATCCGAGGCGAGCCGGGCGGCGACGGCGGTCATGTCGGATTGGGCTTGAGGCAGGTCGCGGCCGGGCTTGATGCGGCCGATCACTTTCAGAAAATGGCTGTTGCGGCTGGTCCATATTTGCGGGGAGATACCAAGCGGGAGCCACAGTTGCGTGTCGCGGTCGGGATACTCAAAGCCGCGCGGCATGATGCCCGCGACGAGGTATTTTTGGCCGTTCATCACGATGGATTTGCCGGGGATTTTCGGGTCGCCCTGGTAGCGGCGCTGCCACAGGGCGTAGCTTAGAACGACGACGCGGCTGTTGGGAATTTCTTCCTCATTAGTAAAAGTGCGGCCGAGCAAGGGCTGGACGCCTAGCATGGGGAGGAGATTCGCGGTGACGGATTGGCCGTGCACTTCCTCGGGTGGTCCACTACCGGAGAGATCGACAGTCGCGGGGCCGGCGTAGGCGGCGATTTGATCGAAAACCTGAGTGCGCTTTCGCCAATCGAGGAAGGTGGCCGGAGAGACGCGGTTCTTGGGGACTCCGAAGGCGGAGAAATCCTCCCAGATGCGAACGAGACGGTCTGGATTCACGTAAGGCAGAGGCCGGATGACGATGGTGTCGAGCGCGCTGAAGATGGCCGAGTTGGCTCCGATGCCGAGGGCGAGGATCAGGATTACGGCGAAGGAGAAGGCTCGGGCTCGGGAGAGGATGCGGAGGGCGTAGCGGAGGTCGGAGAGCATTCTTAGTTAGACGAAATACGCGGGCCAAGGGTTTGGGTAGTGGACCTTGAATCGAAGACCCCCGAGCCGGATGCGCGGCGCTCCTTGTGTTGAGAGAATGATAGCGAGGGAAACGATGACCATTCATATCCCGGACGATCTCGCGCGTGGCATGGAAGGGATTGCCGCTTCGCAGCAGAAGAGCGTAGAGCAACTGGCGATAGACAGTCTGCGCGCTCACTTCGCCAACGCGAGTTCGCCTGAAATCTTATTGGGAGCCGTTCGGAAACTACCTCATCCAAGCGCCGCGGCCGTCGACGATCTCGAGGCCGCGATTGCTGCCGCACGGCTGCCAGTGCGCGATCAGGGCGTCAGGAGCGTGGTCGAGCGGGATGGGGACCGGCCACGGAACCGGCTGGGAGCCAAAGCGAAAGGTGCGTACCCGACTGTGAGCAGGACGAAGATGGCCAAACTGACGGGATTGCATATCAGTACGGTGACAGGGATTCTGAAGGGACGACAGAGGCCGGCGCTGAGAGTGGCGCTGGTGATGGCCAAGGCGATCGGCGTGGAGATCGAGGAACTGGAGAGGGAATTGGGGAAGTGGCAGCGGAAAGCGAAAGCGGAGAAAGCGAGATGAAATACCGTGGATACCTCTACATCTTCATAGGACTGGTCCTGCTTACCGTCAATCGGCAAGAATCGCTATGGTACGTCTGCATCCACGCCGTACTAGTCACGCTCTTCTAGGGGCGGCCGCCGGGGTGATCTACCTGCTGGATACAAGCGCGATCAGCGATTTGATGAGGGGGGCCCACAAATCGAGGGCTGGATTGCCGGTCTGGACCAGCGGGATCGCGTGGTTACCTGTACGACTATTCGAGGTGAAATACTGTTCGGCATCGCTAGTGTAGTTCGTCGCCGATCTCGAACCATATGATTGACTCGGGGCAAAAAGGGGTACAGGCACGAACTTTCGCAAAAGCGGCGAAATTCGAGCCAGTCCCCCTTTTTGCACACTGTGCCGTGATCGGACATGACTTGCCACGCAGACCACTAGCGGCTTAGCAAGGCAATGGCAAAGAATAAACAGGCCCGCCCCCTGGTCGAGCGTTGTTAATGCTTTCCGTACTTTCAGACGATAAAGTGACGTGCGAGCGGCTCCTACACCCGCCAGCGCGGCGGTCTCGCTCGCGCGGCCTCCGCAAAAGAAAAAACCGCAAACTCTTCTCGAGATCTTCAAGAGTCTGGGCATGACGGGGCTGAAGGTCTTATGTGGTTACGCGGTCTTAACGGCGCTGCTGACTGCGATTCATTTTCCCTATCAGGTGGACGAACTGGGTTCGCCGAAAGTCCGCAAGGAGGCGGACGCGTTCTATACGGACATTTATGCGGCGGCACGAGCGGGACAGAACGCGGCGCCCGAGGTTCCCGCGGCGGCGGAGGACTCAAAATACGTCACGATCGCGCGCGCGGCGATTGAGAAGAACCAAATCGTTCCAAAGATTACGGCTTTCGCAAAACGATATGGATTGACCGGCAAGCGGGTGCTGGATGTCGGCGCGGGAACCGGCTATCTGCAGGACATCGTGCCGGACTACGTGGGCCTCGACATTTCGCCGTCGGCGCGGCGGTACTTTCACAAGCCGTTTGTGGAAGCCTCGGCGACCGACATGCCGTTTCGCGATAACGCGTTCGACGCGCTATGGTCGGTGTGGGTGCTGGAGCATGTGCCCAAGCCCGAGCAGGCCCTGGTTGAGATCCGGCGAGTGGTGAAAGATGGCGGTGTGTTGTTCTTGGAGCCGGCGTGGGGTTGTCCATGGTGGTTCGCACAGGGTTACGAGGTCCGGCCGTATTCGGATTTTGGCGCGATCGGCAAGATCAGGAAGGCGAGCCTCAACCTGTTGGCGTCGCCTTATTATCAGGGCGTATCTCTGATTCCGACGCGTTTTGTGCGGAAAATGCAGGCGCGCTGGTGGGGCAAGCCAACACGATTCCACTACCATTTGCTGGAGCCGAACTACGAGCAGTACTGGGTTGCAGATTCGGACGCAGTGAACGGGCTCGACTACTACGAGATGCTGCTGTGGTTCACCTCGCGCGGGGACGAGTGTTTGAATTGCGAAGCGGAACCGATCTGGGACTTTAATGAGCTGATCCTGAGGGTCCACAAGAAGTAGCGGGTTGTTGTTTAGGAGCTTGTTGAAAAAGGGGACAGACCGCTATGTCCGCCGCGGCGCCGGTATCGGGAATCAACGTTTTGTGGGCGGGGACAAAGTGGTCAGTCCCCTTTTTCAACAAGCTCTTAGCTTGCAGCTCTCGCTGGCGCGTCGGCCCTAGTGTAGTGCGTCGCTGATCTCGAACGATATGATTCGGACGGGGCAAAAAGGGGTACAGGCACGAACTTTCGCAAAAGCGGCGAAATTCGAGCCAGTCCCCCTTTTTGCACACTGTGCCGTTATTGGACAGCCCGCAAAACGGAGCGCGGCGGCAGCGTCACTTGCTTGTAATGAGGGTGCCGCCGCACCCTTTGCGGGCTAGGTAGGCGCGTGCAAAGGCGTGCTCCTCGACGATAAATTTTCCTTCCAGAAGATAAAAAACGCCTACGGGGGTCATGATGAAGACGCCTGTAATCCGTGCGCCGCACAGGTTGTGAGCGTACGGAAGGAGAGCCCAGGGGTTCAGAAGGAATCCCTGAGGCTGATGACCTGGAGACTGTCGCCGGGATGGCTTTTCCGTCCGAGAATTCACACGAAAACGGATTTAATTTATGAGAAATATTTGGTCCTCGGCCAACCAAAGTTTTAAGCGCTTTATGAGGACCTATGCCGATCTGCAGAGATCCGGGATCGAGGACGCCAGTGCACTAATTCACCCAGCCGGGATTAGGGTTCGTGTTACAGAATTTGCGGATTTACGACGGAGACACGCGGCCTTCAGCGTGCGGTACCGGATTATTGGCTAACCCGCAAAAAAAAGATGACGGAAAGGACTGGGATGCATCTTAATAGTGGCAAGTTCATCTGCGCCGGCAAGGGCGATCCGGGAGAGATGCATCCAAACGGAAAGTTCGAGAAACGTGTGGCGGCGGAATCCCTGGGGAGGTTCCCGGGGCGGATGTCGCGGCGGCGATGGGCCGTGATCCTGGCGGGCGGGGATGGCATCCGCTTGCGGGGGCTGACGCGATTTATTTCCGGCGACGACCGGCCCAAGCAGTTTTGCCGCATTCTGGGCGAGCGTACGCTGCTGGGGGACGCTCGAGAGCGGGCGGAGCGAAGCGTCCAGCCGGATCGGGTCCTTTATACGGTGACGCGGGCTCACCAGAATTATTATTCCCGTGAGCTGGCAGACCGGGCGCCGCAAAGAATCGTGCAACCGTATAACAAAGGGACGGCCCCGGCGATCCTGTCTTCACTACTCCATATATGGCAAATAGATCGGGACGCGACGGTGGCGGTAATGCCTTGCGATCACTCCTATTCGGACGAGGGCGCTTTCACGTCGGCGTTAGAATCGGCGTTTGCGGTGGTGGAAGAGACACGGCCCGAATCGGTGGCGCTGACGGGAGTGCAGCCGAAGGGACCGGAGGTGGAATACGGATGGATTGAAGTGGGCGGGAAGCTGAGCTTCCAGGCAGACGTGTTTCAGGTGACGGGATTCCACGAAAAGCCTCCGCTGCCGATGGCTGAGCTGCTGTTTCAAACCGGTTGCCTTTGGAACACGTTCGTCATGGTGGGTAGAGCCAGCGCATTCTTGAAAATGGCGGCGGAGGCAGTTCCGGGATTACTCAAGGCGCTTCGGTCGATTCATGTTTCACCGGACTCCGACGCGGAGACGCGCATCCCCGATTGGGTTTACGATCAGATCGAGCCGATCGATTTTTCGCGGCAGGTTCTGACACCGGCAGCGAGGCAACTGGTAACTGTGAGGCTTCCGGACGTGGGCTGGAACGACTTAGGGAATCCGGAGCGCGTGCTGTCGGTTCTGGAAGAAAAGAACGAGTTGCCGATCTGGGCGGTGCGCTGGCGAGCGAAACGAGGGGAAAGGCAGTCCGCATCACGGGCTTCCGCCTGAACATGGCTGTCCGGCCGGGTGGCTGGTTTGGCGGGCGTGGACGCCTTGGTTTAAACGCTCAGGACCGGGCATGGGGCTTGTTGAATAATGGCATAGGCGTGGGTTCGCAAGCGGCCCAGGGTTGACGGAAGGGAGCCGCGCCCGATGACGATCAGATCGGCGTTTTCCTGCCGCGCTTCTTCAGTCACAGTGTCGGCGATGCGGCCCACGGCAATTCGCAGGTGCGACTGGTTGCCCGCGGCCTTTTGTTGAGCGGCGATTTTCGCGCGCGCTTCGTCGCGCACCTGTTCCTGAATCTCTCTTTCCCCAGGCATAGCCAGCCAGTCGCTGATGGGAGGGACGACGTGGAGCAACTTCACGGCTGCCCCGATTCGTTGACCGAATTCGGCGGCCCATTGCATCAGGGCAGGGGTGGCGGGAGTTCCGTCGACGGCACACAAGATCGTGCGCGGCATGTCGCAGGAGCGTTGCTCTTCAGAGTGGGCCGCGGTCCAAACCGGACATTTTGCGTCGTGCAGAACTTTGGCGGTGACGGAGCCCAGCAGCAGGCCGCGGAAGGCGCCGTAGCCGTGGGTCGGCATCATGATCAGATCCACGGCGTTGGAGTGCGCGAACTCTGTAATTTGCAGCGCCGGATCGCCTGAAATTGCAACGCGTTCGACAGGGATCCCGGCGAGTTCCTGGAGCAGCGCACGGTCCAATCGGACCTTGAGATTACGCTGCATCTGGTCCATGTCGGTGGGCAGCAAGAGCGGCATGGCTCCCTCAGAAGGAACGTCCCAAATGGGAGGAAGCACGCTGATGAGCGTGATTTTCGCGCCAAGACGGTCCGCGGCAGCGCGGACAAAAGGAGATGCCAGAACAGCCTGCTTGGAAAAGTCGAATGGGAAAAGGATGTGTTGGATGGTCGGCATGAGGTCTCTTGAGGAGCAGATGCAATCGCCAAGCCAGGAGCTTTCTCCTGTGATGAGAGTGACTTATAGGCTATCAAAGGTCAGTCAGTGCGTGAAATGGCGCAGGCGGTGCGGGACTCAGATGCTCAAGACGGGGCAGGGGGACTGGCGGACGATGGGATACAAGCGCGAGGAGATAATGTTAAACGTCTCTTGCGCACGGCCGCGGCCGGTTACGATCAGGTCGGCGTTCCTGCGGAGGGCTTCCTGGCGAATGCCATCCGAGATCCGGGCATCGATAATCGCATGCGGCGCGTCGATTCCCAAGGATCCTTTGAGTTCTCTCAACTTGAAATCGGCGGTGGCCACCAGCTCCTTCTGGTATGGGCTGAAATCGATTTCCCGAGTGGGGGGCGGCGTCTCGACGACATGGACCAGAAACAAGCGAGCGTCATAGCCGCTCGCAAATGCCGCGGCAGCTTTCAGAACGGCCGCGGCTTCTTCATCCTCATCGTCGCCCTGGTCGAGAGCGCAGAGAACGGACTTGTACGGGATTCTTGGCGTGTGATCCGTGAACGAAGAGCCGGTGCCGGTCCAGACGGCGGCACTGACATCGTGAAGAATCTTGGCCGCGACCGAGCCGAGGAGGAAGCGGCGAATGGGCCCGCGGCCGTGAGTGGCTAACATGACCAGATCGGCTCCCTGGTGTTGAACCACCTGGTCTGCGACGCTGCCGGGTTCGCCCAATTTTGCGATGGATTCGACATGCTGGGCGGGAAACATGTTCTGAGCGAAGGTTCGCAGACGCTGTTCTTCCAGCTTGCGGGCCTCCTCGGGCAGGTCAGGATCGGTGATGGCGAGCTCGCTGAGCGCGAGAGCTTCCGCTCCGTAGGCGTGGAGTAACGTCAAATCCGCGGAGAAATGGCGGATCATTTCCTTGACGTACGGTACGACGGCCTGGCAGGGTTCGGAATAGTCGACCGGGAACAGAATTTTTCGAAAGGGCAACATATTGCCGGCCGCCGGCTAGTGCAGAAAAGCCACCACCATCAGGACCAGCATCACCAGGCCGGCGGCGACGGCGGCGCCGCCGATCAGGCGGCCAAAATTCTTGAGCCAGGGCGGAGGCGGCTCGGCTCGAAACTTGTTCAACTCGTCGGCGGCGAGCAGGCGCTGATACTCCTCCGGGTGTTTTTCTTTCAACTCCTCTTCGGAGAGGCGGCCGGTGAAGATGGTGAGATCCATGGGGAAATTGCCGGGCCGCAAATGGGTGTTGAAGAAATGGATGGTGAAGATGAAGCCGACGGCCAGGATCGCCTCCTCACCGTGAATCAGCAGAGCGATGTTGAGCCAGGAGCCGGGGATGAATTTCGCGAAGAAGGGCGCGAACCACATGGCATAGCCGGAGAAGCCGATGATCGCCATGCCCCAGAAGACGGCCCAGTAATCGACCTTGTCCCAATAGGCGTAGCGGTCGAATTTCGGGTTGGGGACCGAGGCCGAAAAACCATTTCAGGTTCCCGAAGAAGTCCTGGATGTCCTTTGAGATTCGGGACCATGGAATTGGGGCCCCAGACCAGCCTGAATTCCCGTCGGTTGACGATGCGGTAGACCAGGTTGGCGACGTGAATGAGGAAGGCAATGGTCAAGGTGGCGGCGCAGAGCTTGTGAAAGAAGATAATCGTGCCGAAGCCGCCGACCGCATTGGACAGCGCGAGCGCCCACGATGCGGTGCTGAAGCGCAGCGGCAGTCCGGTGAACGCCAATCCGAGAAAAGTCGCGGCAAGCACGCCGTGCAGATAGCGCTGGGGCAGCGAAAAACGGATGTAGTATTGAGATTCCGAGTGGTTCATGGCTCCCTCCCGCTGCGGAGCGTTGGGTTGCATTTCGAGGTTGGACATGGCTAACTCCGGCTGGGTGCGGCCGGACCTCCTCCTTGCGCGATGCGGGCGCGGATAAACCACAGAATGGTGTGCAGAGCGAAGAATCCGAGCACGCCCGCGAGCAACAGGTTCATGAAGATCGCCGAAATGTGCAGCAAGGGATACTTCTTGCCGTTATGCGCGTCGGCGTGGGGGTCGAATTCGACAAAGCTCGCGTTAGCGTTGGCGTGACACTTGCCGCAGGTGGCAATCAGGTTGGCCGGGGCGACGCTCGACTTGGCTTCCGAGGCGGGAAGGATGTCGTGAAAACCGTGGCAATCCCAGCATCGGGCCGTCTGGCGGTAACCCAGCGCGGAAACCTGGGCATGGAAGGTATCGCCGTAGGTGGAGTACTCGTCCTTGTGACAGCCTCCGCAGGTTGCGGCGGTTTTGATCTGGGTGCTGACCTCGCGCATGCTGGAGATCTGGTGAGTGGTATGGCAGCTGGTGCAGACGGGCGCCTCGGCGACTCCGGCTTCGAGCATCTGGCCGTGAATGCTGGTGACGTACGCCGCTTTTGGACCGCCGTGGCAGGTGCCGCAGGTGTCGACGATGTTGGCGCGATTGGTGCGGCTCTTGGGATCCTTGCTGGTGAGGATTTTGTGCCCTCCGTGGCAGCTGGAACAACTGGCTGCCACCAGCAGGCCGTCTTTGGTCAACGCGAAGCCGTGAATCGAATCGATGTACTTGGAATACACCTCACTCACATTGCCTTGCCGGGTTCCATGGCACTCGCCACAGGTCCGCGGAAGATTCTGCGGGTAGGTGAGCGATTTGGGATTGCTGGAAGCGAGAATCGCGTGCGCGTCTCCGTGGCAGTTCAAACAAGGTTGCGCGCTGGTATGGGCGTGCACACTGGCCGCCACGTCGGATCCGGCGTTGGTGTGGCAGGCGGCGCAATTCACCTGGGTTTTCTGCGCATCCGGATGCGGATATGCCTGAATCGCGGCATGGCATGAGCTGCACGTCAGGCTTCCGTGCACACTCGCCTTGGCAGGGGGGCCTTTTTCCTCGTGGCAGGACAAGCAGTCCAAGCCCGCCGCGTGGAGCGTTAGCGACAGCCCCGCTGAAAGAAATAGCGTGATGACCCGTTTCATGGGTCCTCCTATCCCGCGGCCACGATCGAAGAAGACTTCGAAATACGCTTGGCCGCTGTGTCCGCCGCCGGATTTTCTCCGAAACCAAAGTGCGCCGGGGAAACGGGGTTCCCCTTTTTTTTTTCGACATCCTTCCAAAACGAGCGCGGCGGGTTAATCGTGCGTGCCGGTGAGTCCGAGATCGGTTAAGACTTTCGGATTTTTTTCCTCCATGGCCAGAACATCGTGGCAGGTATTGCAATCGTTGGGGATGGAGCGTCCGTCGGAGCTCACGTGGTTTCCGTCATGACAACGGAAACAACCGGGAGAATCCATATGTCCGATATTGTTCGGATATCCACCCCAGGTAACTTTCATATCCGGAAATACATTCTGCAAATAGATTGCCTTGACAGCCTCGACGGCGTTGGCGATGTCAGGAGCCCGGCTGGCATTGATCTGCGGGTAATTTGCCTGGTAGAAATTCTGGAGCGACGCCGCGATCTGGAGCGCCGCCATGTCACGACCTGCGTAATCCCGCTTCAATGCGTCGACTGCCTGTTTCTTTATGAACGGCAGGCTCGCGCTGATGCGTCCGTCGCCCAAAGCTCGATCGACGGCATGCTCGGGCAGCTGAAACGCGTGAGCCGGGCGATTGTGGCAGTCCATGCAGTCCATGGTGCGCTTCTCTCCGCTCGCCAGTTGTTCGGGCGGGACCTTCACGTCGGTGGCGTTGTAAACCGTGACCTTTCCCTGGGGGTCCGTGTAGGCGACTTGAGGAATGGTCTGGCGCTTCCCGTCGGTGGACGTATACACGATTTGCGATTTGGGATCGAGGTGCGCGCCGTGAATGCCGACGCCGCCTCTCCAGGCTTGATACCCGCCCACTTTCAGCAGCAGGACGGTATAGGCCGGCGCGTTCTGCTCATCCGAAGCGTAGCTGGTCCGGACGGAGAAAAGGTCGCCCGAAAAGCGTTGCGGCCAATGGCACTGCTCGCAGGTTTCCCGCGCAGGCCGGAGATTCTGCACGGGCGAAGGAATCGGCCGCGGGTAGTCATTCAGGATCACTGCGAACACTTGTCCTACGCCCGAGATTTTGGCTTTCACGAACCACGAAGCGCCGGCTCCGATGTGGCAGCCCGAACAGCCCACGTGAGAGTGCGGCGAGTTCTGATACGCCGTGTACTCGGGGGACATCACCTGATGACAGGTTCGGCCGCAGAACTGGTCGCTATCCATGTAGCTGACCGCGCTGTAGCCCCACTGGGAGGCGATGATGATGTTGGCCACGGTGGTGGCGGCGACGAACGCGGCCAGGCGCCGCAACTCCGGACTTTCGAAACTCAGCGGGGGGAAGTCCGGCATCGCCAAACCGCGCCGGCGCCGGGTGCGGCGGCGAATCAGGATTCCCGCGGGAATCAGAATCAAGCCGAAGAAGAATACTCCCGGCAAGAGCATGAACGCGAGAATGCCCACGTAGGGATTCTCGGTGTAGCCGCGCAGCAGGGTGGGCAACAGGAACAACCATAGGCCGCCGGCTAAGGTCACCAATACGACACCGGCGAGACTCAGCGGATTACTGGAGAGAAAGATGACTGGCTGAAGACGTTGAAGAACTCTGGACAGAATGGGCTTGGAAGGTTCCATGGATCGAATTGGGAGATGAAGCGCGAATCGTTAAGGTTTCCCCTTATTACTGGAATTGCTGCCGGAGTTCAGAAAAGCCAGAAGGTCCGACATCTGGTGGCCCTCAAAACGCGGCCACGCGATGTTTCTCGTCTTCATGAGATCGAGCATGCCAGGGCCGTGATGCCACAGGGCGGAAACCATGGCAGCCGCGGTGAAGGATTTTGCTTCGAGACGGGGCGCTCCGCTGGATGCATCCTGATGGCAGGCGGCGCAATGTTTGGATTTAAAGAGGCGCTCGCCCGAGGACGCATTGCCCTCGTCTCTGAAGAACTGGCCGGCCCACAGGTAACTGATGAGTTCGCGCATTTCATCGGAGGAGAGCTGGGCTGGCTTGGGAGTCATTTTCGGCTCATGATTCCACATGTCGACTGCGATGTCGTTGAGCGTCCGGCCCTTGAGGCGCGGCGGCAGCTCCAGTTTTCCTTTGTGACACCCGATGCATCCCTTGGACTGGAACAGAGCCTGGCCGTCCGCCCCGGAGGTAATTCTAACGTGCGTGGACTCATTGCTGGTGGAGGGCAGATTCCTGACGTACACCAGAATATCGGTAAGGTCATGGGTGGTGAGACCGGGCCAGTCCAGCTTTTTCGCCGCGAATTCCTGGCGCATGGTAGACACATGATTCCACATGGCGTTGATCAGCTCGATCGGCTGTCCGGTGGATTCCCACCGGGCGACGGGCTTGGCTTCGGGAATTTTCGCGTCGGTCAAGCCGTGGCACACCGCGCAATGTTTGATGGAGAACAAGCGCTTCCCGCGGCCGGCGTCGCCGGGCTGGTCGAAGAAGTGGGCCGAATAGAAATAGGCCAGCAGATCCGCGGCAGCTTGCTCATTGAGATCGCCCGGCTGAACCTTCCGCTCGCGCATGGCGAGCCACATGGCCGGCGCGTGATTCCACATGGTCGCGGCGAGCGAGGCCGGCGTGAAATTTCGATCGACGCGGCGGCCGAGGTCGGGCGCGATGGTTCCACCCTTTCCATTGATGCTGTGACATTGAATGCAGGAGAGGGTTTCAAATAGCTGAGCCCCGCGGGTGGAATCCGCGGGGACGACGGCGGCGTTTAGGGCCACGACGGAGGCTGCAAAGATGGTCAGTGCTCGCGAAACGGTCCTCGCTCCTGTCCTTGCTCCTGTCATCGCGTGAACCTCAGTCCGGTGGTCACCAGGTGGGTGCGGAAGCCTTCGTAGAGGTTAAAAGCTTCGCCGTATCCGTAATAGCGCCACTCGGTGAACCAGTTGATGTTTTTGCCGATGGGCAGCCACAGTGTCGCCAGCGGCTGGAAATAACTGGTCGGCTGGCTGCCCGAGGAGATGAAGAACGACCCGCCGGCGGTGAGTTTCGGCCCAATTTTGGAGCCGCTCTGCGGCAGCTTGATATTGAAGAGCGCGGTCGCGGTGTGCGCGTCGTCGCGGTAGAGCGAAGTCAGCGCCTGCAACGAACCCGGGTCAAAGAAGCCGATATCGGAACGCAGTGTGGAACGCGTGTAGGAGCCTTGAAAATCCCACACTTTGCTGCCGCCGGGTGACCAATACAGCGAGAGCGATTCCTGCTGCGCCCGGTAATCGTAATTCACGCCCGCCACGGGGTTTTCGTTCCTGAGAAACGTAAAATCCGCCGAGAACGTGAGTGAGTTCAGGGCTTGGTAGCGGGCCTGGGCGCGAACCTTTTGATAATCGTACAAGCTGGTCCGGAAGTAGGCGCCGCCGCTCGAAGCGCCTTCCGCTTCTCCGGTGACCGAGATTTTATGGACGGGACGGAAGGTTAGTCCGCCGAGACCGACGTTGCGCCGCAGTTTGGCTTGATCCGAGCTGGCCAAGCCCTCCGGGGGCAGGACTGCGTCGTTCGCGTCACCCCATACGTAGCGATAGCCGCCGTGCAGCATCAGTTTTGCCGTGGCGTCGTAAAAGACGTCGGTTTCTTCCTGATTGTAGTTGGTCACCAGCGAGGAGGCGAGCAGGGCAGCCATCTGCTGCGACACCCCGGAGCCGGCGAGCGTCTGGGTGGAGGCGAGAGAACCCGCGTTGTGCAGGCGGTCGGTAAGCCAGGACTCAACGATACGCACCCGGCGGAAGGGACGAATCTCCGTCCCCAGGCTCGCGCTGGTGTGGGGCAGTTTGGATTCGGCGGTAATCAGATATTGCTGGCTGGTATAGAAGAGCAGTTCGCTTTGCAACAGCAGGTTGCCGGTATCGGCTTGCTGGTAGTGAACGTTGGTTTCCGGCTGGCTGAACAGGAACTGGCCGTAGAGATCCATCCACGAGATGGCGTTGGCCGTGAACAGCCCCTTACTGTAGACGCTGTCTCCGCGGATTCCGTAGGCGGCGAGAAGGCTGGTCAGATCCGTGATCTCGCCGAAGATTGGCGTGGGGACGTTGCCGTAATTGGTGGAGCCCGGGTTTTGGTAGATGCTCTGATCGCTTCGGAACGTGGTTCCACCCTGCTCGAGGGTCGCGTGGAACCGGCGCAGCTCGAAACGGACGCCGCCGCGGTAGAGATTGGTCAGATCGCTCAGCGTATTGGGCACCGGAAATTGGTTGACGTCGCTGACGAAAGTGGTGGCACCGGTGCCGGTGCTGGAATCGCGGTCATAGGCGAAGTAGGGAACCAACCAGTTGCCGGGCAGAAGATCAAGCTGGTAGCTGCCTAAGTGACGGCGCGTATCGAAGGATTGCTCATTGAGCACAATGCCGCGCGCCAGCAGAGGATCGGCGAAAGAGGGCAGGAAATTGAAATACGCCATGTCGCGATAGTCGGCGCTGAAATGATACAGCTTCGATTTTTTCGCGTCGAGATGGAAGGTCTGATACGGCTCATCTCCCCAGCTATAAGCGCGCACATCGATTTCATCGAAGGCCCGATGCCGGGGATCTCGAATGGTGAACTCGGTTCCGAGCAGCTTCGGTCCCGAGCCGAGGTCGACGATGCCGCGATAGGTCGCGAGGCTGCCGCCGACGCCGGTGCCCCAGCGGTAACCGAGATCAATGGAGCCGGTCAACCAGGATTCAGTGGAGGGCACGGGAGAGGTAGCATCGGGGGGCGCCGCAGTCTGGGTGCCCGTGGCCGCAGGCGTCGTAGCGGGCGTCTGGGCCGGCGGAGTTACCGTCTGCGCGGGCGATTGGGCCGGTGGAGGTGTTGGCGTCTGCGCCACGAGCGGCGCGAGCAACACCAGGAAAAGCGATAGCCGTCTCATTTCAGCAGATTCCTGTCCACGTAACTTCCGTGAACTTTCTGGTGGCACACGGTGCAGTTCTGGAACTGGGGCAGCCGCTGATCATGAAATGCGGGTGGAACGACGCCGATGGTGCCGGTCTTGTTTCCGCTGGGGAGATTGGCGTGACATTCCAGGCATACCAGGCGAACTTGCTGCCGCACCAGCATCCGCGCATTGGCGGAGCCATGCGGTTCATGACAGATGGCACAGCCTTCAAACCGCACGGGTCCGTGTTCAAACGTGAAGGGTCCGCGCTTGTCGCCATGGCAATTCAGACATCCGGGTTCGTTGGCTCCGAAGACCTGGTTCATGGCCGGACGGATGCTGCCGTGCGGGTTGTGACAATCGACGCAGCTCATCGCGCCCTCGGGCAGCTTGTGATGGTTGGGCCTTTGAAACTGGGCCCAGACGTTGAGGTGACAGGCCCGGCACTGCTCACTGATGGCCGCCGGTTTGCGCACCACCAATCCGTTGGGGCCGTTGGCGTGGACCTTGTGGCACGACGTGCAGGAGACCTGATCTTTCGCGTGACTGCTCTGCAACCGGCCAATTTGCGTCGGCTGATTCAGGTGGCAGGTGAGACAGATTTTGTCGGCCGCTGCGGCGGCAAGCTTGCCGGGATTCTGGATATCCTTGGCATCGGCCGACTCCGTGTGTTTCTGAGCCGGTCCGTGGCAGGATTCGCAAGCCCGTCCTTTCCAGCCTCGCCCTTTCCAACCCGTCTGGGTATCGCTATCGACAAGGTGATGCGGGCTTTTTGCGAAGACGTTATAGATGTCTTCGTGGCAGGCCGAACAGGTCTCTGATCCCGCGTAGGGAGGGGAAACCTGTCCGGCTGCCGGAAGAGCAGCCAACGCCAACAGTGCCCATAAAGGCTTCATGTCAGTACTGGGCGTGCACCTGATCGACTGCGTAGGCGGCGCCGGAGCCGTGGCAAACGCTGCAGGCTTCACCCAGCGTCGTGGTGTTCGCGAGTGCGTGCGAAGCTGCCGGAATGTCCATGTGGCAACCGGTGCACGCAGAGGTGAACGGCTGGTCTGGATTGAGCGGACCCTGCGGGTCGACCACGGCATTGAGACCGGACAGCGTCAGGTCGTTCTGCTCCGTGCTGTTGACGTGGCAGAGCGAGCAGTTCCTGGTGTCGTTCGCTTCGCCGGTCGGGTACAGCGCCGGGAACAGCACTCCACTGAAATCGTTATGGCTGCCGCCGAAACCGACCACGATGTACGGCCGGTTGGAAGGCTGATTGTTCCCGTAGTGAATGCGGTGCACCAGCAGATTAAAGTTGATTCCCTGCGCGGGCGCGGCTTTATCCGCTGCAACGGTCGCGGTCGCGCGGGTCGACGCGTCGGTGTTGGACGGATTGTGGCACATCACACAGTATTCCGTGTTATTCCGTAGCGACCCGTGAAGGGACAGCGCGACGTGGCACTGTTTGCAGTTGGCGAGGGCCACTACTTGACGTCGCGTCGCAACCGCGGAGCCATCCACCGAGAAGTACGACACCGGATTCGCCGCGCCATATTGAATCGCGGTTTGCACCGTTGCTCCACTGATTAGCTGCGGCACAGTCTCACTACGCCGGGCCTCAATTCCCACCGCATAGGTGCCGGTCGCCTTGGCGGGCACGATGTTGGTGAACGTATAGGTGCACGTTCCGCTGGCCGAGCAAGTGGCTCCGCTGGCGCTTTCCGTGACGTAGCCGGGGGTGCCGGTATTGCTTCCAAAGATGGTGTAGCCGTAATCCGTGGTCGGCCCGGCCATGGTGATCGAAATTGAGCTTAATTTGGAAAGCGGCACTGCGTTCTTGCTATTGTCGAGGACCGTGAAGGTGACCACCGGCGCGCTTCCCGCGGTTCCGTTTTTGACGCCGGTAATCGCGACGTTAAGGCCGGACAGCAGGGAGGACTCCGCCGGCACCACATGCGCACCCAAGATGGATGCGTCGAAATCCATTTCTCCTTGGGGGATATGGCAGTTCGCGCACTGTGTATCGTCATTCTGGATGCCGCCGGGGTGGTTCGCGCCGGTGGCAAAGTTCACGTCGTCATGGCAGGCGCCGCAGGCAGCGCGCAACGGCGTAGTCATGAAGATCTTGGCTTGCGCTGCGCCCGTAGATTGCGAGTGGCAAATTACGCAACGGCGCGGATCATCATTTGGTTGATCCGCGGGAAACACCACGGTCGAGAAATTGAAAGTTCCGAAAGCATTGACCGCCGGAATATAGGGAGTCCCGGCCTTCACGCTAGGCAAACTCGCACCCATGTGGATTTTATGAAAGAAGACCTTCGCGTCCAGTGTGTCTCCGGTGTTCGGGTCGAGGTTCTGCGGCTGGTGGCACATGACGCACAAATCGAGCCCGCGCCGCGATCCGCCGTGAGCCGACAATTGGTCGTGACAGGCATCGCAGCTCGCGGTCCTGATGATGTCGTGCACCTGGGTCACTTTCGCGCCGTTGGGCACGAAGCTGTAAGTGGTGCTGGCGTAATTGGTTCCCAGGTCATAGGTGGTCAGATTTCTCGATCCATAAATGCCGATGGTATGAGTGGCGGTGGCGTCGAAGCCGGTGGGCGCCGCGGTGCCGAAAACATATTGATACTGGCCCGGTCCGAGCTGCGTCCTGGCGCCCCCTGAATCCGCACCCGGCTGCTGTACGGTGGCAATCACGGTGCCGGTGGCAGCGCGGGTGGTATAGGCCGTGTAGTCCTCCACGCCATTGGGAAGAAACGCGGCAACATAGCTAAGGCTGATCGCGCCGGGAGTGCTCACACCGGCGATGTCGAGCGGGAGACCGTTCGGATCCGCAACCGTATAAACAACCGTTATGATGCCCTTGCTTGTAATTGTGGCCGAGTTGACCGTGATGGCGAGACCCGGATTCACAAACTGGACGAGCGCCGGATCCGCGAAGAACGCCTTCTCGTGGGGAGAAAATGCGCGCCGCGGCGCACTCGTCAAGCTTGCCGCCACCAAGCCTACGATCGCCAGAACACGCCATTGAGTTGCTAGTAGTTGTTTCAAGACCCCTCCTTCGCCGCCGGGGTGTGCGCGTGGGCACCCTCCAGCAGCTTACTGAGTTTACCGTTCAGCATTTTTCAGACCTTTTAGTACCGCTTTTTCGGTCCGTCTGGTACTGATCAACAAGGATGTGCCCTTCTTTGGAACGAACTCTCATCAAACTCAGGATTTCTTAGGGTGGCGAAGTCGCGGCATAGGGAAACCCCGAAGAGTTCCAACTGATCGCCGTCCATCGGGAGATTGGGTGGAGATTTTGCGGCTCATGACGCAGTTTGGGTGAAATCGCGCAAGGTCTCGCTTCAATCCGCGCAATGGACGCCCGGAGAAATGCGTCTTTCGAGCAACACGAATGTGGGCCTTGAGTTGCGTGAAGCAAGAAGAAATTTATGTGCCTCGCGGTACCTGGAAAAGTTTTGAGCGTAGTCGAGGGAGATCCAGCCTTTCGGACCGCTAACGTCGATTTTTGCGGCGTACGGAGGATGGTCAACCTGGCGTTCACTCCCGAGGTGGTGGTGGGAGATTTCGTGCTGGTGCATGTCGGTTTCGCGATTTCGACGGTGGATGAAGAGGAAGCCGCGCGAACCTATAAATATTTGGCACAGATCGGTGCGCTGGCGGAAGAAGGACTAACTCCGGCGGGCCCCGCTAAAGCTGGCGGCACGCCGTGAAGTACGTCGACGAGTACCGCGACCCGCAGATCGCGCTGGCCATTGCCGGGCGGGTGGCTGGTAACGTCACCAGGCCGTGGGTGCTGATGGAAGTGTGCGGCGGGCAGACCCACACGTTGATGCGGTATGGAATCGACGAACTGCTGCCCAAGGAGATCGAGCTGGTGCATGGGCCGGGGTGCCCGGTGTGCGTGACGCCGCTCGAGATGGTGGATCGGGCGATCCGGATCGCAGGGCTGCCGGGAGTGATCTTCACATCCTATGGAGACATGCTGCGGGTGCCGGGATCGCGAGCGGATCTGTTTGAAGCCAGAGCCAACGGCGCGGACGTTCGCATTGTGTATTCGCCGTTGGAGGCGGTGAGGCTGGCACGGGCGAATCCGGATAAGCGAGTGGTCTTTTTCGGAGTCGGCTTCGAGACGACGGCGCCGGCCAATGCGATGGCGGTGTGGCAGGCGAAGCGGGACGGGCTGAGCAACTTCTCGATGATCGTGGCGCACGTACTGGTGCCGCCGGCCATGCGTTTGATTCTGGGGTCGCCCACGAACCGCGTGCAGGGCTTTATCGGCCCGGGTCATGTGTGTGCGGTGATGGGCTATCAGGAGTATGACGAGCTGGCGCGCGAGTTCCGCGTTCCGATCGTGATCGGAGGGTTCGAACCGCTGGATCTGCTGGAAGCGATCGCGATGCTGGTGGCGCAGCTCGAAGAGGGTCGCGCGGAGGTGGAAAATCAGTACTCGCGATCGGTGAATTACGAGGGGAATCTCGCGGCGCAGCGCATCCTGCGCGAGGTATTCGAGGTTTCCGATCGCAAATGGCGCGGCATCGGCTCGATTGAGGGAAGCGGGTACCGGCTGCGCCAGGAGTACGCTGCTTTTGACGCCGAGCGGGTGTTCGGCCTGGAAGATTTGAACGCGGAGGAGCCTAAAGAGTGCATCAGCGCACTGGTGCTGCAAGGCCTGAAGAAGCCGGTGGATTGCCCGGCCTTCGGGAAACGCTGCACTCCGATGACTCCCCTGGGAGCGCCGATGGTATCGGCCGAGGGCGCTTGCGCCGCCTACTACCAATACAGACGCCATGCCTGAGATCGGTCGAAGATCTCGCAGTATTCACTTGCCCGGCGCCTTTGGGTGCTAGAGACAAGATTGTCCTCGGCCATGGAAGCGGCGGGCGGCTGAGCGCCGAACTGCTGCGCGAAGTATTTCTGCCGCTGTTCTCGAATCCGGTGCTCGACCGCATGGACGATCAGGCGATTTTCGAGATTGGCGGATCGAGAGTCGCATTTACAACGGACTCCTTTGTAGTGAAGCCGTTGTTCTTTCCGGGCGGGGATATCGGATCGCTGGCGGTGCATGGCACGGTAAACGATCTGGCGATGGGTGGGGCCCGGCCGCTGGTCTTGAGCGCCGGGTTCATTCTGGAAGAGGGGTTTCCCATGGAGGACCTGCGCAGGATTGCAGGCTCGATGGCGAAAGCCGCGGCGGCAGCGGGAGTGGCCGTCGTAACGGGTGACACGAAGGTCGTCGAGCGAGGGAAGGGCGACGGCCTTTTTGTCAATACCACGGGCATCGGCCTGGTTCCCGGCAATGTATGGCTGTCGGCGAACCAGGCGCGGCCCGGCGATCGCGTGATCTTAAGCGGGCCCATCGGCGATCACGGGATCGCGATTCTGGCTCAACGCGAAGGGCTCGAGTTCGAGACAGAGATTTTAAGCGATTCCGCGCCACTACATGAACTGGTGGCGGCCATGCTCGAAGTCTCGACGGAGATTCGTTGTCTGCGCGATCCCACGCGGGGTGGGTTATCGAGCGCGCTGAATGAAATCGCCGCGCAGTCGGGCGTGAGCATTCAGATCGACGAAACCAAGATCCCGGTGCATGAGCAGGTGAAAGGTGCGTGCGAGTTGTTGGGGCTGGATCCCCTGTACGTGGCCAATGAGGGGAAACTGGTGGCGATTGTGGCGCCGGAAGTCGCCGCCGATGTGCTGGCCGCGATGCGAAGAAATGAGCGCGGCGAAGAGGCCGTCATCATCGGAACAGTTGGTGAGAAACGTGCAGGACTGGTGACCATGAAAACGGCATTTGGGTCGACTCGCATCGTCGATTTGCTGGCCGGCGATCAACTGCCGCGAATCTGCTGACGAGGGTTTGTAGACGAGGATCTGCGATGCACGAGATGGGCATCGCGAGCTCGGTACTGGAGGCGGTCCACAAGGAAATGCATGGACACCCGAAGAACCGGGCAGCCAAGATCGGGCTGCGGATCGGGGAGTTCGCGGGCGTGGATGAAGCATCTTTGAGGTTTTGCTTCGAGGCGCTGGTGAAAGGCACGGAGATGGAGCCGCTGGAGCTGGAAATCGAGTGGTGCCGGGAAGGGATCGGCGGCTCTCGCGGCGACGAGCTGGATTTGGCGTACGTCGAGTTGGAGGAAGCACGAGAGGTGGGGGCATGAATCGGGTTGCGATCGAACGGAAAGTACTGAGCGAAAACGACCAGATTGCGGCGCGACTGCGCGCTGCCCTGGCGGGCGCGGGCACGCTGTCGTTAAACTTCATCGGCTCGCCGGGGGCGGGGAAGACCGCGCTGCTCGAAGGCCTGCTGGAGCGCCTGCCGATTCATACGCGGGCCGCGGTGTTGACGGGCGACATTCAGACGGAGAACGACGCGATACGTCTGCGGCGCTACGGCTACCCGGTTCGTCAGATTACGACGGCCGGTGCGTGCCACCTGGATGCTCGCATGGTGGAAACGCATTTGGGGGACTGGCTGGATAACGGACTGGAGTTGCTGCTGATCGAAAATGTCGGCAACCTGGTTTGCCCCACCAGTTACGATCTCGGCGAGGACGCGAAAGTGGTGGTGTTGAGCGTGGCCGAGGGGGAAGACAAGCCGCTGAAGTATCCGGGCATTTTCCGCAAAGCGGAGTTGATGCTCCTGAACAAGATCGATTTGCTGCCGCACGTTCCTTTTAACCCGGAGCTGGCGTGCGAGAACGCGCGCAAGATCAATCCGGGCATCGACATTATCGAGACGTCCTACACCGCCGGCATCGGATTCGACCGCTGGCTGAACTGGATCGCCGCGCGCGCGGAACATAAGAAAGCCCTGGCGACAGCCCATGGCCGAGTTTGCTCCTGTCACTGAATGAAGCAGAGGGACCACGAAGGAGGTCGCAGATGCTCACACCGGAAACTGATTTAGGGACGGCCCTGGCACGCAGAGGCGTCACTCGCCGGCAATTGGTCAAATTCTGTAGTGCCGCTTTGGGCACGTTGTGCATGCCGCAGCGGTATCTGGCCCAGACCGTCGCCGCCGTCAGCGAAGGCCAAGAAGCCAGTGTTGGTCTGGCTGCAGTTTCAGGATTGCACCGGATGCTCGGAATCGATCCTGCGAACCAGCCATCCCGACATCGCGGACGTTGTGCTCGATCTGCTGTCGTGGGAATATCACGAGGTGGTGATGGCGGGCGCGGGAGATGCGGCGAATCGGGTCCTGGACCGTGTGGTCAAGGAAGACAAAGGCAAGTACCTGGTGGTGGTGGAGGGAGCCATTCCGACGGCCGATGGGGGGATTTATTGCACCATCGGCGGGCATTCGGCGATGGAGATCGCCGAGACGGTGTGCCGCAACGCTGCGGCGACGATCGCCGTGGGCGCCTGCGCGTTTGATGGAGGACTGGTCCGGTCGAAGCCCAATCCGACAGGGGCGCTGGGAGTTCAGGAGGCCGTGCCGGGGATCAAGGTGATCAACATGGCGGGCTGCCCGCACAATCCGGCCAACACGTCGGCGGTGCTGGTGCATTACCTGACGTTCAACGATCTGCCCGCGCTCGACCAGTACAACCGTCCGCTGTTTGCCTACGGCCGCGTGATTCACGATCAATGCGAGCGCCGCGCGCATTACGACGCGGGACGCTTCGTCACCGAGTGGGGCGACGAAGGACATCGCAAAGGCTGGTGTTTGTACAAGATGGGATGCAAGGGCCCGGCCGCGACTTTCAACTGCCCGGTGGTGCAATGGAACGATCATACCAGTTGGCCGGTCCGCGCCGGACATGGTTGTATCGCCTGCGCGTCGCCTCGCTTCTGGGATCACATGTCGCCGTTCTACGAGCGCCTGCCCAACGTTCCCGGTTTCGGTGTCGAAGTCACCGCGAGCGAGATCGGAGTGGGACTGGTCGGCGCAGTGGTGGCCGGCGTCACCGCTCACGGCTTGATCAAAATGATCAAGCCTGCTCCAATACCTCCGGCTGAGCCGGAAACCAGAGAGGAGGCATGACATGGCGCGCCTTGTAATCGATCCAGTCACTCGCATTGAAGGGCACCTTCGAATTGAAGCGCAGATCGACGGCGGAAAGGTTTCCGACGCCTGGAGCGCCGGGAACGATGTTCCGCGGCATCGAGCTGATTCTCGAAGGCCGCGATCCGCGCGAGGCATGGATCTGGGCTCAACGCATCTGCGGAGTGTGCACGATGGTCCACGCGCTGGCGAGCGTTCGCGCGGTGGAAGACGCGCTGCAGATCGATGTGCCGGAGAACGCGCGCATCGTGCGCAATCTGATCGCCGGCTCGCAGATGGTGCAGGATCACGTGGTGCATTTCTATCACCTGCATGCGCTGGACTGGGTGGACGTGGCTTCGGCGCTGAAGGCCGATCCGGCCAAGACTTCGTCGATCGCGCAGTCGATTTCGGATTACGAGAAGTCCAGCACGACGTATTTCCGGGGAATCCAGCAACGCGTGAAAGGCGTGGTCGATAGCGGGCAATTGAGCCTGTTTGCGAGCGGATATTGGGGGCATCCGGCGTATACACTGCCGCCTGAGGTGAATCTGCTGGCGGTGGCGCATTATCTCGAGGCGCTGGCTTTTCAGAAGGACTTTATTCGCATCCACGCCGCGCTGGGCGGGAAGAATCCGCATCCGCAGACGTTCCTGGTGGGCGGCATGGCCACTGCGATGGATCCGAATGAGCCGTTTGCCGTGATCAATCCCGAGCGAATCACATTTCTGCGCCAGCTGGTCAAAGGCGCGCGCAAGTTTGTGGATCAGGTCTATATTCCGGACGTGCTGGCGATTGCTCCTTTATATAAGGACTGGTTTTCGCGCGGCGAGGGGCTGGGGAATTTCCTTTCCTACGGCGACTACTCGTCGGGAGACGAGAAGGATCCGAAGACGTTCATGTTCCCGAGGGGCATTGTGTTCGGCCGCGATCTAACCAAGGTTCATCCCGTGGACCCGGCGAAGATCACGGAGACGGTCAGCCACTCCTGGTACGAGTACTCGAATGGCGACGGGGGAAAGCATCCGTCTCAGGGCGAGACGAATCCGAAATATACGGGTCCGAAACCGCCTTACGATCATCTGGATGTCGACAACAAGTACTCCTGGTTGAAGACGCCGCGCTACGACGGCAAGCCTATGGAAGTGGGGCCTCTGGCGCGGATGATCGTCGGCTACGCTGCGGGTTCGAAGGAAATTCAGGACGTAGTGAACACGGTGTTGAAGAAGCTGAACGCTCCGCCGGCAGTGCTGTTTTCGACGCTCGGCCGGATCGCGGCGCGGGCGCTCGAAGCGCAACTGATGGCGAAGCGGCTGGAGACCTGGGTGGATCAACTCGACTCGAACATGGCGCATGGGAAAGTCGCGATGTTCAATCCGGTGCATTGGGATCCAAGCACGTGGCCCAGTTCGGCGAGCGGCTACGGCTGGCATGAAGCTCCTCGCGGGTCGCTGGGCCACTGGGTGGAGATCAGCGGCAAATCGATCAAGAACTATCAAGCGGTGGTTCCGACCACCTGGAATGCAGGGCCGCGAGATGCGCAAGGGCAGCGCGGCGCCTATGAAGCGTCGCTGTTGAACACACCCGTGGCGGATCCGGCGCGCCCGCTGGAGCTGCTGCGCACCATCCATTCCTTCGATCCGTGCATCGCGTGCGCGGTGCATGTGATCGACGCACAGGGAAGGAAGTATTCACTGCCGAAAGCGGTGTGACAGGAGGGCCCATGTTAGTCGACCAAACAACATCATTGGCGGACGCCCGGCATCCGGAGCAAAACGTTGGCCCGGTGACTGCGCTGTACGTGTGGCAGTATCCACTCCGGCTGTTTCACTGGGGTATGGTCCTCTCGATCGGAGTGCTTTCCTTCACCGGCTACTACATCCACAATCCGTTCATTGTGGGGCAAGTCGACCTATCCGTTTCTGATGGGGTGGTTCCGTTTCGTCCATGAAACCTTTGCGATGATTCTGATCGCGCTTTTTCTGATGCGGATGTATCTTTTCTTTCAAGGCAACCGCTGGGTGCGCTGGAGGCAGTATGTTCCCCTGAGTGGGGCGCAGTTCAAGGAAATGTGGGAAGTGATGAAGTTCTACATGTTCATCCGGCCGACGGCGGTTTCGAAGATCGGCCACAACGCGATGGCTGCGTTCTCCTACGTCGGCCTGTACACGCTGCTGTTCGTGGAGATCGTGACAGGACTGGTGATGTACAACCGGCTGCTGCACAGCGCGTTCCTGAATTTCCTGGTGGGATGGGTTCCGCGCCTGATCAGCTTTCCGAGCCTGCGCCTGATCCACTTCCTTCTCATGTTCGTGTTCATCGCGTTTGGAGTTTTTCACGTACATCTATGCATGCTGATTTCGCGTGAAGAAAAACGCGGGCTGATGGACAGCATTTTCATCGGCTACAAGGTGATTCCGACCGAAGAGCTGGAAGAGGAGGAAAAGAGGGCGGCGCTGGAGAGCAGGTCATGAGTTTCGAGGTCCCTGGCAGGATTCTAGAAGAGTACACAGTCAGGAATAACCGCCTGGGTTTGGTTCAGTTCGCAGAAGCGCGGCGGCCGATTTTCCTCGATCTGGTACCGGATGCTCACGTTGGCGACTACGTGCGGGTACAGGTTGGCTTCGCGACGGAACGCGTGGATGAGGCGGAAGCGAAGCAAGCCTACGAACGGCTGGGAGAGCGGCTGGGGACGGCGGAAGTGGATCTTGAGGCGGAGGAGGCGCGGCCGGAAACGGCTCGACGATCGAAGCCACGTTGAAGAGGAGATCATCGTGATTCCGGAACAATTTCTCGAGATGACGCGAGCCTACAGACTGCTCAGCGAACTGGAGCCGAAGCAATTGCGGAAGCTGCTTCCTCTCGCGGAGGAACAGCAGTTCGGCACCGGCCGGCTTATCTTTCGTGAAGGCGACCAGTCGTCTTTCCTGCATCTGATTGTTTCGGGGGAAGTAGCGCTGGAAATGGACATCGACGGCCAGACGGTCCGCGTCCAAACGCTCCGCGCGGGCGAAGCGATGGGCTGGTCCGCGGTGGCCGCCGAAAGTCAAATGCATTTTCAAGCCCGCGCTCTCTCGCCGGTTTCCACTGTGGCGTTTCCGAGCGGGCGGATCCGGGAAGCGTGCGATCGCGATCCTGAGATGGGTTATGCACTGCTGAAACGCCTCCTCGAACTGGTGACGGAGCGGCTGGACGCGACCAGGATGCAGCTGGTCAATACGCATCGGGACCCGGAGCCGGCGCCGCAACGATGATTCCGATGGTTTCTGACGGCCAGCAGGCGCCGGGCGACGACCGCGACAAGCTGCTGGAACGTGCCATGGCGCGGCACCAGAACTCGGGCGACGCGCTGATCGAAGTTCTTCACACCGCACAACAACTGTACGGTTATCTCTCGCGGCCGCTCCTGAGGACCATTGCGCGAAAGTTGAAGCTGCCGCCGAGTAGAGTCCTGGGAGTCGCGACTTTCTATCATCTGTTCCGGTTCGCGCCGGCGAAGGCGCATTCAGCCGTGGTGTGCATGGGAACGGCCTGCTACGTCGCGGGTGGGACGGAGTTAATGGCGGCGCTCCGGGAACGGTGTGGCGCGAATCCGGCTGAATGGACCATAGAAGCGGGCCGCTGCCTGGGGTCGTGCGGGCTGGCTCCGGTGGTGATCTGCGACGGCGAAGCGCTGTCGCGAGTGACGCCTGCTCAACTGGAGTCGGTTATTAAGGAAACGCATGACGGCGGAAGCTTTAAACGAGACCTCCCAAGGTGAGCAGAAACGGCAGGAGCGGCTGAAGGATCGCATCCTGTGCTGTACGGTGGCGGGCTGCCTTTCGGCCGGCGCGGAGGCTGTCCGCGCCGCGCTTCAAGACGAGGTCGACGCGCAGGGGCGCGCCGGGGAAGTGGAGGTTTGCGGGACCGGGTGCATGGGACTGTGTTGCCGGGGACCGCTGGTTCGAAGTTCGGCGGCAGACGTGGTTTATACGGAGGTGACGCCGCAGGACGCCCGCTCGCTGGTCGAAGGCGACCAGCGCCGGTTCAAAGGGAGGGCGATCACGCCCGGATCATCCTTTCTATGCCGGCCAGCGCCGCGTCATTCTGGCGAATTCCGGCAAGGCGGATCCGGAACGCGTGGTCGATTATCTCGCCTTGGGAGGCTATCAATCGCTGCTGCGTGCGGCGACGGAAATGGCTCCCGAGGAGATTATCGCGGAGGTTAAGAAGAGTGGACTGCGCGGGCGCGGCGGGGCGGGTTATCCGACCGGACTGAAGTGGGAGCTGGTGGCGCGGCATCCATCGCCGGTGCGATACGTGGTTTGCAACGCGGACGAAGGCGATCCGGGCGCGTTCATGAACCGCAGCGTGCTTGAAGGCGATCCGCACAGGGTGCTGGAAGGGATGGCGATCGCCGGGCGAGCGGTGGGCGCGCAGCAGGGTTATATTTACGCGCGCGGCGAATCGCCGCTGGCCATCGCGCGCGTGAAAACCGCCATCGAGCAGGCGCGGCGCGAGGGACTGCTCGGCGGACGCGTGTTCGACAGCACCTTCCATTTTCAGATCGATGTTCGAATCGGGGCGGGGGCCTATGTTTGCGGCGAGGAGACGGCTCTGATCGCGTCCATCGAAGGGAAACGCGGGCAACCCGTTCCCAGGCCTCCTTATCCGCCGGAAAGCGGGCTGTGGGGACGTCCGACGCTGATCAACAACGTCGAAACGTTCGCGAACATCCCGACCATCATCGAGAAGGGCGGAGATTGGTTTGCATCCATCGGAACCAAGGCGAGCCCGGGCACGAAGGTGTTCGCGCTGGCGGGGCGCGTGGTGCGGACCGGTCTGGTCGAGGTGCCGATCGGGACGCCGCTGCGCACGATTCTGTACGACCTGGGCGGCGGGGTTCCCGCGGGCTACGAATTCAAGGCGGCGCAGACCGGAGGGCCCGCGGGCGGATGCATTCCCGCGGAATATCTGGACCTGCCGATGGATTACGACTCGCTGACCGCGCATCGGCACGATGATGGGGTCGGGCGGACTGATCGTGATGGATACTTCGTCCTGCATGGTGGACGTCGCGCGATTCTTCATGGAGTTTTGCATGGACGAGTCGTGCGGCAAATGCATTCCATGCCGGGCGGGAACCGTGCAGATGCACGACATTCTGGCGCGCATGACGCGCGGTGAAGGCTACGCAGGAGCGATTTCGCCGATGCTCGAAGAACTGTGCGGGTCTGCTCAAGGAAACCAGCTTGTGCGGCCTGGGCCTGGCTGCGCCGAATCCGGTTCTCGAGCACGCTGCGTCATTTTCGGAACGAGTATGACGCTCATGTACGGGATCGGCGCTGTCCGGCCGGGAGCGTGCCGGATTCCGGTGGCCACGGAGGCGAGCGCATGAGCGTCAGAACACTCGAAGTGGATGGGAAGATGATCACGGCCATGGAGGGTCAGACCATCTTCTCGGCCGCCTGGGACAGCGGCATCCATTTGCCGCGGCTGTGTCACTTGGGCGGACTCTCCGACGTGGGGGCGTGCCGGCTTTGCCTGGTCGAAATAGAGGGGCAGAAGAAACTGCAGCCATCGTGCCTGACCAAAGTCGCCGAGGACATGGTGGTTCGCACCAATACACGCCGCGGCTGCAGGCGCATCGCAAGCTGATCGTGGAGTTGCTGTTCGCCGAACGCAATCACATCTGCTCGGTGTGCGTGCTGAACGGAGCCTGCGAGTTGCAGGATCTGGCGGCGGAGCTGGGCGTGGATCATATGCGGCTGAAGCCGCAGTATCCGAAGCTGGCCGTGGATTTGAGCCATGCGCGCTTCGGTCTGGATCACAATCGCTGCATTCTGTGCACGCGCTGCGTCCGCGTTTGCGATGAAGTGGAGGGCGCCCACACCTGGGACGTGGCGGGGCGCGGGCCGGAATTCGAGTATCATCGCCGATCTCGGCGAGCCCTGGGGCGAATCCGACAGTTGCACCAGCTGCGGGAAGTGCGTGCAGGTGTGTCCGACCGGCGCGCTGTTCTCGAAGGGCAAGACCGTGGCGGAGATGCGCAAGGACCGGAGCTTCCTGCGCTACATTGTGACCGCGCGGGAGAAGAAGCTGTGGATCGCGTGAAGCCGAGATTCGCCACTGCTTGGCTGGGAGGATGCTCGGGTTGCCATATGTCCTTCCTCGATCTGGATGAGCGTCTGATCGATCTGGCCGGTCTGGTGGACTTATGTTATTCGCCGATTCTCGACGTCAAGGAGTTTCCGGAAGGAGTCGACATTACGCTGGTGGAAGGCGCGGTGGCCAATGAAGATCACTTGCGCGATGTTCGCTTGATCCGCGAGCGCACCAAGATTCTGATCGCGTTTGGGGATTGCGCGGTGACCGGAAACGTGACTGCGTTGCGAAATCTGTTTTCGGTGGAGGACGTGTCTGCAACGGGCTTATCGCGACGTCCGCGGTGGTTACGGGCGTGCCGAGCGGAAACGACATCGTGCCCGATGCTTCTGGATCGGGTTCTTCGCGTGCAGGACGTCGTGACGGTGGATCATTTTCTGCCCGGCTGCCCGCCTTCGGCAGAGACGATCTACGAATTTCTGACTGGATTTGCTGGCCGGCCGGACGCCGGTGGCGGAAGGCAGGAAGTTCGGATCATGAGCCGGCGCATCCTGATTCAACCGGTGACACGGATCGAAGGGCACGCCAAGATTTCGATTCAACTGGACGACGCGGGCCAGGTGCAATCGGCGAGATTTCACGTCACCGAGTTTCGCGGTTTCGAGAAGCTGTGCGAAGGGCGGCCCTTTCAGGAGATGCCGGGACTGATGTCGCGCGTTTGCGGCATCTGCCCGGTGAGCCACGTGCTGGCGAGTTCGAAGGCCGGGGACATGCTGCTGGGCGTGGAGATTCCGCCGGCGGCGGAGAAACAACGGCGCCTGGTGAACTATGCGCAGGTTCTGCAATCGCATGCTTTGAGCTTCTTTCATCTGTCGTCTCCGGATCTGCTGCTGGGTATGGATTCGCCTGCCGCCAAGCGAAATATGTTCGGCCTGATCGAACGGGATCGCGGATTTTCTGCGGCGCGGAATCCGATTGCGGCAGTTCGGCCAGCGCGTGATCGAGCTGGTGGGCGGGAAGCGGATTCATCCCGGCTGGAGCGGGCCCGGGCGGCGTTCATCGGCAATTCACGGTGGAGCAGCGCGACGACATTCTGTACTTGGATTCCGGAGGCCATCGAGTCTGTTTCGATCGCGCTCGACCGCCTGAAGGCGCTGCTCGATTCCTTCCGCGACGAAGTGGAGCACATGGGGAATTTCCCGTCGCTGTTCCTGGCCACGGTAAATGACGAGGGCGGGCTGGAGTATTACGACGGACGGATTCGGATCGCGGATGGCAGCGGGCAATATCATCGCGGACCGCCTGGACCCGACGCGATACTTCACCTATCTCGGCGAGGCGAGCGAAGATTATTCGTTCATGAAAAACCCGTTTTACCAGCCGTTCGGCTATCCGCAGGGGCATTATCGCGTGGGGCCGCTGGCCGGCTGAATGTGGCGAAGTTCGCGGGGACCGCGCTGGCCGACCGCGAACTGCGGGAATTCAAACAGCGCGGACCGGGCGCGGTGTGCGCGTCGTTCCATTATCCATCTGGCGCGGCTGATCGAGATGCTGCACTGCGTGGAGCGGATCGAGGAGCTGATGAGCGATCCGGAGCTGTTCGGCGAAAACGTTCAAGCCAAGGCTTCGCTGAACCGGCGCGAAGGGCATCGGCTCCTGCGAGGCGCCGCGAGGCACGTTGTTTCATCGCTATTCGGTGGATCAAGACGGGCTGATGACGAAGGCCGATATGCTGATCGCCACGGCCCAGAATCACCAGGCGATGAACCTGGCGGTGGAACAAACAGCGCGGCGTTTCATGACGCCGATGGAGGGCGACCGTACGCCGGACGAGGGCGTACTGAATCGGATCGAAGCCGCGATCCGATGCTATGATCCGTGCCTCTCGTGTTCGACGCATGCGATGGGACAGATGCCGCTGGTGATTGAAATCCGAGGCCCGGGCGGCACGCTGGTGGGCCGAATTTCACGGGATTCCTGATGCGGGCGCTTCTGATCGCTGCGGGGAACTCTTTACGGCGCGACGACGGAGTTGCGCACGCGGTTCTGGAACTGCTCGACGCCGAGGCGCGGGCGGTTTTTCAACTCAGGCCGGAACTGGCCGAGGACATCGCCGGTTACGACACGGTGGTGTTCATTGACGCGGATGCCGGCGCCGAGGAATTGAGTATCGGGGCAGTGGACGACTTGCCGCCTTCCCGCTTGTTTACCCACGTTTCGACGCCGGCGGAAATCGTGGCGCTGGCAAGATCCCTGTTTGATTTTTCGGGGCGGGCCTTTCTGTGCCGCATTCCAGTCGACGATCTGTCCGCCGGAGAGGGGCTGAGCCCGCGAGCGACCGCGCTTGCGGCGCGAGCGGCGGAGAAATTGGAGACTCTGCTGGTTTCGAGCGGCGAGTGCGTATGATGGAAGAACCGATGGCGACACTGGTATTGGGGCTCGGAAACCTGGTTCACTCCGACGATGGCGTGGGGATTCACGCGATTGGACTCCTGCAGAAGGATGCACGCGTTCCGCGCGGGGTGGTGTTGATGGACGGGGGCACGCAGGGATTGAGCCTGATTCCGCACATCTCGGGATTTCAGCGACTGCTGGTGATCGACGCTGTGGATGTGGGTGAGAAGCCCGGCACTCTGGTTCGCCTGGAAGGCGATGCGCTCCAGACGCTGCCGGGAAAACCGTCGGTCCACCAGCTTGGATTTGCGGACCTGATGATCGCCATGAAGCTGCTCGGCGAGGCTCCCGAGGAAGTTGTCGTGATTGGAGTGCAGCCGCAATCCACGGAATGGAGCGCGGAACTCACGGAGCCGGTGCGCCAGTCTCTGGATGAACTGCTGAGGGTGGTGTTCGCGCAGCTCGAAACATGGGCGGCGCTTCCCGACCCGGCATGAAGACAGTGGTCGCGCGGAAACGAATCCAGATCGAAGGTGTGGTGCAAGGAGTCGGCTTTCGCCCGTTCGTGTATCGGATCGCGCAGCTTTTCGAGATTCGCGGGTATGTGCTGAACTCCTCGGAAGGCGTGGTGATCGAGGCCGAGGCTGAAGAAGACGCGCTCGAAAGATTCGTGGCGGCGCTCGGGGTGGAATTGCCTCCGTTGGCGCGCATCGACGAACTCGAGGTCTCGAATCTTGAGCCGGTGGGCGAGGACCGCTTTACGATCCGAGCGAGCGCCCCCATGGCGGGGCGATTCGCGCTGGTGCCGGCTGACGTGGGAACCTGCGAAGATTGCCGGCGGGATTTCACGAGTCCCGGCAACCGGCGCTATGGGTATCCGTTCACAAATTGCACCAACTGCGGCCCGCGCTATACGATCATCCGCGACGTTCCGTATGACCGTCCCAAGACGACGATGGATGAATTTCCGATGTGCGCGGCCTGCCAGGCCGAGTACGAAGATCCTGGCAACCGCCGATTTCATGCCGAGCCGAATGCGTGTCCCGATTGCGGGCCGGGCTTGGCGTTGATGAGCGCGGAACAAATGGCGGCGGGTGTACCGCCTGAGTTCGCGCTGGAATCTCGCGGGATTCTCAAGCGAACGCGGGAACGATTGAAGCAAGGCGAAATCTTCGCCATCAAAGGTCTGGGCGGGTTTCATCTGGCCTGCGAAGCATCGAACGATGGCGCCGTGGGTCGGTTGCGCGAAAGGAAGCGGCGGAGCGGGAAAGCCTTCGCCATCATGGCGCGCGATTTCGAAACGGTGGAGCGCTTTTGTATGGTTACGCCCCCTGATCGTGAACTGCTGATGAGCACCCGCCGGCCGATCGTGCTCCTGCCGCGCCGCGAAGGCGCTCGGATCTCCGATCACGTCGCGCCGGGAAACACGCGCCTGGGAGTGATGCTGCCTTACACGCCGCTGCATCATCTGTTATTTGAAGAATCGCCCGGATTCGACGCGCTGGTGATGACCAGCGGGAACCTGAGCGAAGAACCGATTGTGAGCCGCAATTCTGAGGTGTGGCCGCGCCTGAAAGGGCTGGCGGATCACTTTCTGCTGCACAATCGGACGATTCAGACCAGGGTCGACGATTCGGTGGTGCAGAGTTTCAAGGGTCGCGAATACCCGGTGCGCAGGTCACGCGGGTTCGCGCCTGAACCTGTCGATCTCGGAATGCCGGTTCGCGAGATCCTCGCTTGCGGCGGCGAATTGAAGAACACGCTGTGTCTGACCAAGGATCATTACGCGATTCTGAGCCAGCACATTGGCGACCTGGAGAATCTGGAGACCATGGAGTTGTTCCGGGAGACGCTGGGGCATCTGAAACGGTTCTTTCGCGCTGCTCCCGTGGCGGTGGCGCACGATCTTCATCCGAACTACTTGAGCACCCGCTTTGCGCTGGAAGAGTCCGGCCTGCCCGCGATCGGCGTGCAGCATCATCACGCGCATATTGCCAGTTGCCTGGCGGATAACGGTTTGCAGGGCCCGGTGATTGGAGTCGCCTTGGATGGCACCGGATACGGCACCGACGGCCAGATTTGGGGCGGCGAATTTCTGGTGTGCGATTTTGGCGGCTTCGAGCGGCACGGACATCTTGAATATGTTCCTCTGGCCGGCGGCGACAGCGCCGTACGGCAGCCGTGGCGTAGCGCGCTGGCGTATTTGGGAGCAGCTTTCGGGTCTGAAGCTGCTTCGCTCCCGTTGCCGCTGTTCCGGGAGATTGCTCCGAAAAAGGTTGCGTTTGTGACTCAGATGATTTCACGGCAGATACAGGTGATCCAGACCTCGTCTTGCGGGCGCTTGTTCGATGCCGTGGCTTCCATACTTGGCGTTCGGCACGAAACTTCGTATGAGGGGCAAGCTGCCATGGAGCTAGAGGCGGTTGCGACCTATGACGAGGGGAGATACCGGTTCGATTTCACCGGTATCGATCCTTTTCGAATTGACTTGCGGGAAACGATCCGGTCGGTCACCCAGGATTTTCTTGACGGCACGTCCGTTTCCGTTATTTCGGCGCGTTTTCATCACACCATGGCCCAGGTGGTGATGGATGCTTGCTCGCGGATCCGCGAAGCCGCGGGCCTCCATCGGGTATGCCTGAGCGGTGGCACCTTTCAGAACCTGCGCCTCCTGGAACACACCGTGACGGGACTGCGGGAGCGCGGGTTCGCGGTGTTTATCCATCACCGGGTTCCGCCGAACGATGGAGGGCTGGCCTTAGGACAGGCGGTGATCGCGAACCATCAATTCAGGGTGTAAAAGGCTTACGGATAGATCATGAATTCCAGGAGATTGCCATCGGGATCGCGCACATAGACGCTGGAAGCAGCCTTCTTGCGGCCCCCTTGCCGTCCTACTGGACCTTCGAAGATCTTCGCGCCGGCCCGGTCCAGCATCGCTTTCAGCGCGTCAGGTGTGCCGTCCCATACAAAACACAGGTCCCCGCAAGGTGGCTTCGCGGCGGGAGCTCGCAAGGTGAACGTCTCGCGCTGCCACAATGCGGGACGGTGAAAATTGATCATCTGCTCGCCCACGTAAACGGAACACAGGCTGGCGTTCTCGCTCACCGCGAAACCTAGGGCGCGATAAAAGGCCAGCATCGCCTCGGTGTTCTGCATGGGAAGAGCAACATGGTCGAAGCCCCGGACGGTTCCAGCCGGCTGCGCCATTCCGCTCGATCCGACGCCTGAAACGACAGCGGCTTGGAGAAATCTGCGCCGGGAGGATCGCTGCGCCATGATTTCATGATTCTAAGACGCCGCGCCGTGGGATTCAATCCTGTCCGGATAAAGGGCCCTCACTTGCTCCGTTGAATCCGGGGGTGCGCTATGCGCGGCAAGATCGTCTTCGGTGTGATGTTATTAGGAGGAGTTCTGTCCTGGTCTTCCCGTGGAGGTCAGAATGAGCCGGTGAAGCCCGAAACCGTGCGCCTGATCGAATCGATTCAAGGGCCGGCGCTCTATAAGGCGTATTGCGCGGCCTGCCACGGCATTGATGGGAAGGGCGCTGGACCCGTGGCTCCGTCGCTGAAGATTCGCCCGTCCGATCTGACGCGCATTGCGGCGCGTAATGGCGGAGCCTTCCCAATGGCGCGGGTGGAGAGGATTATCTCGGGCGAAGAGCAGGTGCCGGCCAGTCACGGGACTCGGGAGATGCCGTTGTGGGGGCCGATCTTCGCGCAAATTGTGTGGGATCAGGATCTGGGGCGCGTGCGCGTCGACAATCTCGCGCGGTATCTGAAAGACCTGCAGACGAAATAGCGGGATCAATCGCCGCTACGGCCTTCCGTTGCAGCGCGAGTTGCCGATGAGGCGGAGGTTTCGGGCGCCGAGTTCGTGCCTGGATCGAGGATCTCGTAGCGGGAGCGGATGGCCTGCACCAGATTTGTGGCGATATCGGGTATTGTTTCAGCGCGGTAGTCGTGCTCGAGTTCTCGTAAGGTCTTTGCGAGCGGGTAGTCACCGAACACATCTGCGATCCAGCGTGAAAAGTCGCCACGACGCAGGTGTCCGTCCAGAGCCGATGGAGGCGATTGCTCCAGGATTTGGACAAACTCGAAAAGTGTCCGCGCCCGCGGACCAGTCAAGGATCCGTCGTGCCAGAACACGAACGCACGGCCCTCCGGCACGGGCAGGTCGATGTACTTGGCCATGTGCCTGACGTGGGGCGTCAGCCGTGGCGCCAGCCGGATGCGTCGGACCTCGCCTTGCGCTTCTTCGGTGACAGGGAGGGCAACGGCCTCGCCCAGGACCAGACTTTCGAAGAGCTGCCGCCATTCGATTTCGCTCATTTTACCTTCACAGGAGCTGCACAGGGTGTACAGCGCGCGGACCTCGCGGGGGTCGGACTCGCGCGTCACGATGACAGCCTGACTGGCTTCCAGAAGATCGCGACGAAGCTTAGACGCCCGGTACGTGACCAGGGTGTAGCCACCCGTTTCGAGATCGAGCAAATCGGGAGCATGGGGATCGTCCAAGAAATAATGCGCTTCATCCACGACGATCCGGTGCGGTAGCCCGGTGTGGCGCCGGAGCGTCGCCAGCGCGGGAAGAACGCTGTGCATGTATTCCACTTTTTCTTCATAAGGCGTGTGCGACAGGTCGATGACGACGCTCACATCGGCATGGCGCAGTGCGCGCAACAGGTCCCGCGGGCGGGGCAGTGGATCAGCTCCGCCAAAGACGACCACTCCCGGGAGGGCTTCGAGCGACGTATAGTCGCCTTCCGGATCGATAATGCAGAGACAGTAGCCATACAAGATCAGTTGCTCGCACAATAACCCGGTCACCCAGGACTTCCCGGTTTTCGGATCCCCCGCAACGAGAACGTTGCGCCCGCGGACGGCCAGCGTCAAAGGGCGTCCGCTGTCGGTGTGCCCCAGGAGCAGGCGGCGTCGCGCCTTGACCGGAGCCGGAATCACACGGCCGGCCGCAAGCTCCCGAATGTAGCCTGCTACGGATGGTGGACCGTCACCGGGCAACACGTAATCGGCGGATTGCTTCAACACCTGGCTGCCCCAGGCGACCGCAACCCCCACCTCGCATGCCTGGAGCAGCTCATGATCGTTTTCGGCGTCGCCGATGGCGACGGTGTTGTGCGGCGACAAGCGGAGCACGGCCAGCGCATCCCGCAAGCCCGTTGCTTTGCTGATCGCCTGAGACAATACCATCACACGGCTGCGGTTGAACAGAAGAACCAACGGCAATTCCAGCCGTTGGAGGATCGCAAGAATTCGCGGAGCCGAATCCGCGTGGGCGTCCAGGATCGATTGACCGGCTGCAAAGGGAATCCCTTCGCGACGCAGTTCGTTGGTCAGACTCGCGGGAGGGGGTGGTCCGATGACCCGTGAATATCTGCTATCGGGAAATTCAATTACGGCGCCGTTCTCCGCGACCACCGCATCGACGAAGTACAAATCCCCGGCTACCCGGCGCAAATCTTCCAGAATGCGGCCGGTAACCAGCACCACAACAATGCCTTGCTCGCGCAGTTCCCCGATCGCCTCACGCACGCCAGGATCGAGAACGTCGTTCCGGGCTATGGTTCCGTCGAAGTCGAGAGCAAGCGTTGAAAACTTCACGGCCGCTTCTTTTTGAGATCGATTTCCTGATCTTTGGTGCGGCCCGGTATCCAGACTTTGTCCGGCGCCATCAGGTCCAGGTCCTTGATGGTGCTCTTCACCGTTACCGATTGAAGCTCACCGGGCGGTTGAGACGGGTTCGCGAGGAATTCCACCAGGTACTGATTCGCGAGATGGTCCGCTATATCAGACAGAAACGGCGCCAGCGAAGGCAACGGACCGAAGCTCAAGAAGTATGCTTCGCCGCCAGATTCATTGGCAAAATGGGCGAGCTGGACTTGTCCCGAATAAATCTTCGAAAAATCGCTGGTGACGTAATCCGCGCTCGGGTGATAGATCGCGAAAACGCTGACACCCGCTCGTTGCGCGGCCGCAATGGCCGCCTCGGCCGATGGATTCTGCAGCTCGTCCGTTGCTCCTGGATCGACTCCATTGGAGATCATCAGCACCGCATGGCGCGACGAATTCTGAGGCCAGATTCGGATCAGCTCTGCAACAGCGCTAAAGGGATTTGACGCCGTACTTCCCGTCGGAGCGCTCAGGGCTTTGATGGCCCGTTCCCGATCCTGAGTTGGGTTCTGGGCGATCTTCAGAAATCCGTCCTGGATGTAGGCGACTCCGACTGCTGTGGTCGCTGGTTGGGAGCCAATGAACCTGCGGAGTTCTTCGAACTTTCCGCCTGGTTCGCAATTGGAACAATTGTCGACGAGCAGAAATAGTTCGAGACCGGCGCGGTCGCCCCGTAGCGGGACCACGTTGGTGATCGGCAGCGGATCGAATTGCTGTTTGACGATCAAGCTGTCTCGCGTGAGCACGGGCGGCTCATGCCCATAGTAATGACCCGCGGTTACCAGCATTTTCGCCGGCGCACCGGCGGGCGCCGTGGTTTGTGCCGAGAGAAATAGCGGGCACGCGAACGCCAGCCATGCGGCCGTTCTAGGCTTACTCATATCGTCCTCCTCGAGGAAACTTTCAATCTCTGTGGTGCATTCGGCTCACCAACGCGTGAGAGTAGGAACCTTCTGACCCGAATCGACTTCCAGGTATTCGTGACCCAAGAATGTTGGTCGACGTTGCGTGATTTCACCCACACTTGACGGGTTTTTACAGAGAGGGGATGGCCAGGGATGCTTTTACGACGCCGTCTGCGATCGAGTAGTGCATGTCGAAGCCGAGTTGACGGCAGATGTCGTGCATGGCGTGGTTCTCGGCCAGGATATCCCCAAAGACGCGGACGATCCCTTCGTGCCGGGCCAGCGAAATCAACCTGCGAAGCAGTTCGGTTCCGAGACCCTGCGCGTGCCAGGCATCGGAAACGAGCAGCGCAAATTCGGCGTCGGCCGAACCGCGCTCCCGCGTCAGGCGCCCTACCGCGATGATTTCCGCCTGAGCGGATTCGGCCGCCAGGACCATCTCGCGATCGTAATCAATGAAGCAGATGCGGGTCAGACGTTCATGGGTCACGCGACTGCTCAATTGCATGTGGTGAAAATAGCGCAGGTACACGCTTCGATCGCTGAGCGACTCATGGAAGCGCACCATTTTCGGTTCATCCTCCGGGCGAATGGGACGAATGTTGATCGACGAGCCATCGCGCGCCGTCCATTTCTCCACGTAAGCAGAAGGATAGGGACGAATGGTGGTCCGCGGCAAATCCTGGTCGGGAATGTTCCAGTCGTGAAGCACGATACGGGCGTCGAGAGCGAGGATCGCGCCGGGGGACGCCAGCAGCGGGTTGATATCCGCTTCCTTGATTCGCGGGACCTCGGATATGAGCTGGCTGAAGCGGATCAAAATTTGTTCCAGGACCGAGCGATCGACCGGTGCCCGCCCTCGCACGCCGGCCAAAGCCTTGTAGATCTTGGTTCGCTCCATCATTCGCCGTGCAAGCGTCGAAGTTAGAGGCGGCAAGCCGAGGGCGCGGTCGCGAAAAATCTCGACCAGTTGACCGCCCCAACCGAACAGAAGTACCGGGCCAAACTGTGGGTCGGTGCTGGAGCCGAGAATCAGTTCGTACCCGTCCGTGCCGCGAATCATGGGCTGCACGGTCACGCCTTCAAACTGGCCGGCGGCTTTAGCCTGGATTCGTTTCCACGCGGCGCGTACGCCGGGTTCATCGTGAAGGTCCAGTTCGACTCCGCCGACGTCGGTTTTGTGCGTTATGGTTCGGGAGTGGAGCTTCACTACCACAGGAAATCCGATTTCAGCTGCGAGTTCCGCCGCACGGTCCTCGCTCTCCGCAAGCTCGGTTCGCGTCGCTGGAATTGCGTAGGCGGCCAGCAGTTTCTTGGATTCCTGCTCGGTCAGCAGCGCTCTTATTTCGGAATGCGCCGACTGAAGCACAGCCTCGGCCGCTTTGCGATCGACTGAGGTTTCAGTCAACTCCGGAGTCTCATACAGCGCGCGAAGATTGTCGCTGTAATGCCACATGTAGGCAAACGCGCGCGACGCAGTATCGGGGAAGGGGAAGGTCGGGATGCCGGCGGCATTCAGAATCTCTTCGGACCGAGCAACACTCGCGCCGCCCATAAAACTTGCCAGGATTGGTTTTTCGTCGATATTCGAGAAGGGGCGGAGGCGCTCCGCCACCTCTGTCGGGCTAGTCATCCCTTGTGGCGCCGTGGTGACCAGCAATCCGTCGACGCCCGGGTCTTTTTTCACGATTTCCAGAGTCTGGGCAAAGCGCTCCGGCAGAGCATCGCCCAGAATATCGACCGGGTTATGCCGGCTCCAGTGCGGGGGAAGGATCCCATCCAGCGCGGCGATCGTTTCCGCAGAGAGATCGGCTAACTCGCCGCCTTCGTCGATCAGGGCGTCGGTGGCGAGGACTCCGGGTCCGCCGGCGTTGGTGACAATCACGAGGCGCGGGCCTTTTGGGCGCGGCTGTTTGGCCAGAACCTCAGCCATGTAAAACAAGTCGCTGATGCGGCGCACACGAAGCACGCCGCAGCGGCGGAGCGCTGCGTCCAGCACCTCATCGCTGCCGGTGAGCGCGCCGGTGTGGGACGAAGCTGCCCGCGCGGCCTGGTCCGTGCGCCCGGCTTTGATGACGATGATCGGCTTGGTGAGCGCCACCTCACGCGCGGCCGAAAGGAACGACCGGGCATCGCCGACGGATTCCATGTACATCAGAATGGCGCGCGTGTGTGGATCGTCACCCAGGTAATCGATCAAGTCGCCCCAGCCGATGTCGAGCATGGATCCAGTGGAGACGAACGCGCTAAAGCCGACCATCTCGCGCAGGCTCCAATCGAGAATCGCGGTACATAAAGCGCCGCTCTGACTGAGGAATCCGATGGAGCCGGGTCGCGCCATGAGGCTGGCGAACGTGGCATTCAACCCTGCCAGCGGCGCCATAAGACCGAGGCAGTTCGGTCCCACAATGCGCATGGATCCGCGTGCAGCGAGAATCTCGCGCTCCAGTTCGGCGCCCCGTGCGCCGGTCTCTTTAAAGCCGGCCGAAATGATGATTGCCGCCGGGACCTTGGCGGCGGCGCATTCGGCGACGACGCCTGGAACCGTTTCGGCGGGCGTGACGATCAACGCCAGATCGACCGCATCGGGCACCGCGCCGATCGCTGGATAAGCCTTCTGCCCTAAAACCTGCGCTCGCTTTGGATTCACCGGATAGATTTTGCCTGGGAACGACGTTAGATTGGTCAGGATCGTGCGGCTGACGCTGGGGTTGGCCTCGGTAGCCCCGATGACAGCGATGCTCGCAGGCGCGAAGAAGTGATCGAGAGGCCGGCGGTTCAAAGGAGCCTGTGTCACGAAATCAGATTGGCGGGCTCCGCAGCCGGTCCGTCGGTCGCTAACGGGACCATACTGATTTTCAGCTTGGGCGGATCGATCAACGTGCGATGCAGCAGGCACGCTTCCACTGCTTTGAGTAGCCCCTCTCGCGTTCGATGACTGAGTCCCGGCGCGTCCACTTCTATTCCAATTTCGAGCAGACGCAGGGGCCGCCCGCCCTTCTCAGCCGAGACGCGCAGCTCGACCTTATCGAGACCCAGGTTTCGTGCTCGTAGATACTCGTTAGCGTAGTGCATAGCGCAGCAACCGATCGCCGAAAGCATCAACTCGGGCGGCGTCATACCACTATCGCTTCCTCCCTCGTCGAAGGGCTGATCGCAGACGACGCGATGAAAGCGCGCGAATGCCTCCGACTGTTTATCGTTCCCATGCCGGACTCGAACTTCCATAAGATTGCTCCTTTGCCCGGTTCCCCGGCCGGTAAAGCCCCACCCCGAGCTTGCAGCTCCGGACCCAGGGACTGCCGCCGACCTCAGTCGACTCCACATGAGTGCATGCCAAGGGCCATGCCCGTCATCGCGTGGAAACGGATACTTGCGGATTGGGAACAGGGGTTCATTGAGTCACAGAGCGACGAGTGCTGCGTTTTTCGACGCAACCCTAATCTTTAGTGGGTGATATGCGCTTTCGGTCCCGCAAGGCCTCGTACGCGGAGATGATGTCCAACAGCTCTGAGGTGATCGTCATTTGCCTTAGCTGCCGTGATTCGGTCGTGAGCGCGTGGAGATGCTCCTCAATATTCCGCTCGGCCACCTGCATTGAGGCCAGACGGCTCGCGTTTTCGCTCGCCAGCGAGTCCGCAAATGCACGAAACAGCGATACGAAGAGATACTCGCGGATCAATCGCTCAAACAGCGCTGTTTCCTCCATCGTGAACGTCGGCAGCACCTTGGACGGCCAAGGCTTTGTTTTCAACGCGTTGATCCACTCCTCGTCGACCGGAAGCAGCCGGACTCCTCGCACGCGATACCACGCGCCTGAGACCGGCCGCGCGTAAAACAGGACCACGAACTCGGCTCCACGCGAGAAATGCCACTCTTCGATGATCTGAAGCACTTCTTCGACTGCCGCGGTGATGCCGGAAGTGGAGCTTGGCACTTGCACTGAGCTTTCCACTACCCGCGCTAGGCCCTCGAGCTGCGCGGCGGCGCGCACACCTACTGCCACGGTCATCTGGTCCTTGTGATGGAATGCGAGCTTTTGTAACGCGCGTGACGCGTGCGACACCACCTGATCGTTCAGTTGTCCGCACATGCCTTGGTCGGATCCGAAGACCACCGCGCCCAGCTTACCTTTCGGCTCCTGCTTCGGCGAAAACAAGTGAGTTGGTAGTCGCCGGAGCGCGATCTGTAGGCCCATTTCGACCGTGCGGTTATATTCGGCCACGGCATGCGATGCGCGCTCATACTGCCGGATGTTGACGCCGGCAAGCGCTTTCATGGTCTTGACCACGGACTGCAATTCCTCAGTCACCGCAATGGTTCGTCTTAGTGACTCGGCGGTCTGCATGCGATCGCTTCCTCCGCGAGTTGGACTAGCGCTTGATGGTCTGCCTCACTCAGCTTATTGCCTGCTTCGATGGCCTCAACCACGCGCGGCAGTCGTTCGGCCAGCAGCTCCCGGATTTGCACCGAGACCTCCGTGACCTGGTCTGCACTCAGGTTATCGAGCAGCCCAGCCGTCGCCGCCACCAGTGTCGCTACTTGTACCGAAGCCGGGAGCGGATCGAATTGAGGCTGCTTCAATGCCTCTCGAATTGCGCGCCCTCGAGCGAGCGTGGTGCGAGTCTGCTCGTCCAGGCGCGAGCCGAAACGCGAAAACACCTCCAGCTCTTCGAATTGTGAATAGAACAGGCGCAGATCGCCGGCGACCGCGCGATATGCCGGAAGTTGCGCCTTCCCGCCCACCCGGGAAACCGATTTGCCGACATCCACGGCGGGCAGAATGCCCTTTTGGAAGAGTCCCGGGGACAGATAAATCTGGCCGTCCGTGATTGAAATCAGATTAGTCGGGATGTACGCGGAGATGTTCTGTTCCTCGGTTTCGACGATCGGCAAAGCAGTCAGCGATCCACCGCCCAGCTCCGGGCGCAGGTGCGTGGAACGCTCCAGCAGGCGCGAGTGGACATAGAAAATGTCGCCAGGAAAGCTCTCCCGTCCCGGCGGCCGCCGGAGCAGCAGCGACAATTCCCGGTAAGCGCGGGCATGCGACCCGAGATCGTCAAACACCACCAGGACATCGCGGCCCCGCCGCATGAAGTATTCGCCCATTGACATGGCGGCGTATGGGGCGGAGAATTGCAATCCCGCCGCTGTGTCGCCCGCCGCTACCACGACGATGGAATACTCCAGGGCGTCATGCCGCTTCAGGTCGGCGATGACTTTCGCAACCGAGGAACTGCGCTGACCGATGGCGCAATAGATACACAGGACGTTCTTGCCCTTCTGATTGAGAATGCAGTCGATGGCGATACCGGTCTTGCCAGTCTGCCGGTCGCCGAGGATCAATTCGCGCTGCCCGCGGCCAACCGGGATCAATGCATCCACCACTTTCGTGCCGGTGGCCAGCGGAACGGTAACGGGCGCACGGTCCAGGATCGCTGGAGCGACGCATTCTACCGCGGCGCGCAGGTGCGTCCGAACGGGACCCGCGCCATCGAGAGGCCTCCCCAGCGGATCCACCACGCGTCCGAGCAGGCCTTCGCCGACCGGTGTATCCAGGACCCGATCCGTGCGCCGGACTTCAGACCCCGATTCGACGCCGGCCGCATCGTCGAGAAGAATGACGCCAATATCGTCCGGATCCAGATTGAAAGTCATCCCGAACACGCCACCTGTGAACCGGACCAGCTCCTCCGACTTGACGTTGGGCAGCCCCCGGACGCGCGCGACGCCTCGGCCTATGTAGGTCACGACGCCATACTCGCGAAGCGCCGGGGAAATCGTGAAGTCGCGCCCCGCGCGATGGATCTCCTCCAGCGCGTCTCTAAACGCCGACCGTAATGAGTTCCCCGCATCCATTTCCGTCATCACACCGCCAGAGGACAACCGATATCCGCATGTTCCTCGACGACCGTTCTTAGCCTCTCTTCCAACGAATCGAGATAGCCATCCGGAGTCCAACCGATTCTCTGGCCGTTTCCACGCAGCTCGATGCCCCACGCCATTTCGCGCGCCCGTTCGAAGCGCAGGGGCACCGGGCCTCCAATACGGCTCTGAATGGTCTGCTCGATCTGGCGTCTCAATTCGAGGGAGAGCTCCGTTGCACTCCTGACCATCAGTTCGCCGCCGCCGCAGAGTTTTTTCAGCTCTCCAATATCGACAGACTGCAGTTTTTCGAGAAAAGCCTGAATCGCGCCGCGGTCGATGTCGGTGCTGGCCAGATCCGCCAACGCGTGGCGCATGATCGCGAGAATTTCGGCTGCTGCGGCGTCCCGAATGTCGTGAAAGAATACGGTCTCTTCACGGCGAAGATCGTCGCGCCACTTCGCCTCCAGTACTTGAACGGATTCGCGTGCGGTTTGAACCAGCTCATGCCGTTGGCGATCTGCTTCCTGTCGCGCTTCTTCGATCATCCGAGCACGACGGTTCTCCAGCTCTGAAATTTGGGTTTGCACCTGCGCGGTTTTCAGTTCAGCTTCGTGGTTCTTGCGGTCGGCTTCCGATTGTTGCGCGGCAATACGCTGCTCGCGGGAGTCGATGGCGCGGAGCAGCGGCCCGTACAAGAAGCGCTTCATCAAGGCCACCAGAATCAGGAAGTTGACGATCTGCGCTGCGACGGTGAACCAATCGATCAGCACGGTTTATGCTCCGCCCTTCGCCACCACGTGATTCCAGAACGGATTGGCGAAAATCAGGATGATCGCGATCACAAAACAATAAATCGCGATCGATTCGATCATCGCCAGGCCGATAAACAGGGTTCGGCTGATGGTTCCCGCCTCATCGGGCTGCTGTGCGATCGAGCTGAGCGCCTGCGCAATGGCTTTCCCTTCGCCTAGCGCCGGCCCCACCGAACCGATCGCCATGCACAGCGCCGCCGCGACGATCGAGGTCATTCCGATGATGCTGACAGTATCCATGGATCCTCCCTTCACGTTCCTTCCTTATTCCGCTGCACTGCAGCGGCGATGTAGACGGTCGCCAGGATCGCGAAAATGTAGGCTTGAATCATCCCGGTGAGCAACCCCAAAACCTGCATGAGCACTGGGAAAAAAAACGGCGCGATCGCCAGGAGAATTCCGACGATCATCGATCCGCTCATGATGTTTCCAAACAACCGCACGGCCAACGCCAGATTGCGCGATGTTTCACTTAACAAATGGAACGGCAGCATCAGAAACGTGGGCTTCAGGTAACCTCGGAAATACTCGATCACACCCTGGCTTTGGATTCCGAACACCGGCACGGCCACGCCGACGCAGATGGCGAGCGCCGCGGTGGTGGAAAGCGATCCGGTCGGCGCGTGCCAGCCCGGAACGATGTCCAGGAGGTTCGCTACTGCGATAAACAGGAACAGAGTGCCGATAAACGGTAAATGTGCATCGCCGCCTTGCGGGCAGACCTCGCGGATCTGGCCGCGAATGGTTTCGACCACAATCTCGAACGCGTTCTGCCAGCGCGTTCGCGGCTGATCCGCTCGAGCGAGCCGAAGGGTGACCAGCCGTGAACCGAACGTGAGCAGCAGCATGACCACCCAGGTGTACACGATGGTCATGTTCAGGTGGAGAAACCTCCACTGCCAAAGGATGGTTTGGTCGGGAGTTATGTGCATGGCACGAAATACCTCGACACGACGATTCTCCCGATGACGAATCCAACGAGACACGCCACCGCGTTTTGCCATTGCCCGCGGGTAACCAGTACCACGCCAGCGAGTACAGCGCCGGTTCGGAACAATAGACTCCCCAACGTGATGGCAACCGGATAGCGCGTCACCATTAAAGCGCGGACAGTGATCCACAGGCCTCCATAAAACAGGATGCCCAACACTACGCCGGCCGCGAAGCTGAGAATGAATGAGGCGCTGTTCATCGCTGTTCCCTCTCGATCCGCAACCACGCATTCCAGCAACCAACCACCAGTCCGGCGAACAGCAGCGTCAGCGTCCAGGAAATCCTGCCAGGCCAGCGACGGTCGATCCAAACGCCTGCGATCACTCCCAACACGGTCGGCACGGTTACCGACCAGCCCACCACGCCGAGGATGGCAATCGAACTCGCTATGGTGCCCTTTCGCGACCGCCCACGCTCGATCCGTTCCTGCTTCGCGCCGACCTCGCGAAGCATTCTTTCCGCGGCGGGGGGAAGTTTCAATGGAGGTTCAGGCTCAGCCATGTTTTTCCACCTCCAGCAGACCTCGCACCAGGTCCGCTTCCAGTTTTGCTTCCAAGGCGCGGGCCGCCCTTTCGCGGTCGGCTCGTTCCAGGAATTGACGCTCGGCGGCTGTCTTCAATTGCGCGAGGTTGGTTCCGCGAATCGCGTTTCGAGTGGACACGGAAACCGCCTCGCCGCACTTCACCAGAATTCCGCGATCGATCGCCAGGTACTCTTCCGGCTTGCCGCTTGGCTCGAAGGTCATCACGCCCGGCACCAGCGCGGTTACGAAATCGATGTGCTTGGGGAGAAGCCCGAACCAGCCGTTCTCGGCTTCTGCTTTGATACGGGTCACTTCCTCCTCGAGAAGCACTTCGGTTGGCAGCCACACTTTCAGTTTCATGGCCGGTGCGCCTCCCGGACCGATCCGATCATGTACAGTGCCTGCTCTGGAAAATTTGCGAATTCATCGTGGAGAATCCGCTCGCAGCCGTCCAGCGAGTCTTCGAGATTCACCAGCTTGCCCGCCTGCCCGGTGAACTGCTCGGTCACAAAAAACGGCTGCGTCAGGAAACGTTCTAAGCGGCGTGCGCGGTGAACCGTCCGGCGGTCCTCCCGCGACAGCTCCTCCAGTCCGAGCATGGCGATGATATCCTTCAGCTCTTCATAACCGGCGAGCGTCTTGCGGATTTCCTGCGCAATGCGGAAATGCCGCACTCCGACGATGGGAGGCGTTACCATCTTCGACCCGGAGCGCAGAAGGTCGATGGCGGGATAAAGTCCTTCGCTAGCCCGTTTGCGCGACAGCACAATCGATGCAGACAGGTGACTGAACGTGTGTACGGCAGCGGGGTCGCTGAAATCGTCCGCCGGCACGTACACTGCCTGTACTGAAGTAATGCTCCCTGCCGCCGTGCTGCAAATTCGCTCTTCCAGCTCGGCGAGCTCGGTCGCCAGCGTCGGCTGATATCCGAGGCGCGAAGGAAGCTGCCCCATCAGACCCGAAATCTCCGATCCGGCCTGAATGAAACGAAAGATGTTGTCGATGAGTAACAGCACGTCCTGGCGGGCGTCGTCGCGAAAGTATTCGGCCATGGTGAGCGCCGCGTGACCGACTCGAAATCTGGAGCCGGGCGGTTCGTTCATCTGGCCGAACACCATCACGGTTCTGTCCAGCACACCGGCGGTCTGGATCTCCCGATACAATTCTTCGCCTTCGCGGCAGCGCTCGCCGATGCCGCAGAAGACGCTGACGCCCTTTTGATGGCCGATCACGTTGTGGATCAACTCCATGATCAGGACGGTCTTGCCAACACCGGCTCCGCCAAACAAGCCGGCTTTTCCCCCGCGCTCGATCGGCGCCAATACGTCGATGGCTTTGATCCCGGTCATGAAAACCTCGGAACTAGTGGCGCGGCGCATCAGCGGAACCTGCGGCGCATGGATGGAGCGCCACTCGACTCCTTCGACCACTGGTTTCCGGTCGATCGTCTCCCCGAATACGTCGAACATACGCCCCAGCACGGGCTCTCCGACCGGAGTTCTCAGCGGTTGGCCGGTGTTGATCACCACCGAGCCTCGCGAAAGGCCGCGAGTAGGAGTGAGGGCGATGCCGCGGATGGTGCGCGCATCCAGGTGGGAGATCACCTCGATGATGACACTACCTTCGTCGCCCGCTCTGAGGAGGTGAAAGATGGACGGGATGTGGTCCTCGAACCGGGCGTCCACGACGCTGCCGCGGACGGCTTCGACAATTCCCGGAATTGGCCCAGAGCCCTCTCATACACCGAGCCACCAGCACGGTAGTTACTGGCGGCTCTGTCCCGTTCTGCGTCGGCTGGTCTAATCGGTGAGCACACCATGGGCCAACACGGACTGACGCCGGGCAGGGCGATCACCTACCTGGCACCTGGCAAAAGTGTCTCAATCTGGGTGCTGTCGCGCATTCGAGTGCGCGCCGGGGCTCTATCGCCGGCGTCAGGTTCAGGCGATGAGCCCCGGCGCGCACTCGAATGCGCGACACACCCGGATTAGGACGCTTCCAGGTGCAGGGTGGGCATCACCCTGCCGCGTCAGTCCGTGTTGGCCGGCCCATGGTGTGCTCACCGATTACACGAGCCGACGCAACGGGACAGAGCCGGCAGCGCCCGTGCTGGTGGCTCGGTGTATGAGAGGCTCTCGGCCAATTCCGGGATCCCTCGAAGCCGTCCGCAGCAGCGTCGTTGACGCCCGGTTCGAAGACCACATTCCCTCCATCTTTCACCTTCTCAGAGCGGGCGACGAAGGTAGTGTCATCGTTGAGGTGATCTCCCACCTGGATGCGCGCACCATCCGCGGCATCGCCCTCACTCCTACTGGCGGATCCGCGAGGCTGAGTAGTGATGCGATACCGGCCAACCGCTGAGAACTCCGGTCGGAGAGCCCGTGCTGGGCGTATGTTCGACGTATTCGGGGAGACGATCGACCCGGAAAATTCGTGGTGCTCCATCCATGCGCCGCAGGTTCCGCTGATGCGCCGCACCACTCGTTTCCGAGGTTTTCATGACCGGGATCGCTAGCCATCGACGTATTGGCGCCGATCGAGCGCGGGGGAAAAGCCGGCTTGTTTGGCGGAGCCGGTGTTGGCAAGACCGTCCTGATCAAGTGGATTGATCCACAACGTGATCGCCATCAAAAGGGCGTCACCGTCTTCTGCGGCATCGGCGAGCGTCCCGCGAAGGCGAAGAATTGTATCGGGAGATCCAGACCGCCGGTGTGCTGGACAGAACCGTGATGGTGTTCGGCCAGATCGAACGAACCGCCCGGCTCCAGATTTCGAGTCGGTCACGCGGCGCTCGCCATGGCCGAATCTTCCGCGACGACGCCCGCCAGGACGTGCTGTTACTCATCGACAACATATTTCGTTTTCATTCAGCCGGATCGGAGATTTCAGCGGGATCGGGCCACTTACCTTCGCGCCTCGGATATCAGCCGAAGCTGGCGACCGAGCTCGCCGAGCTCGAAGGCGAAGCACCAGCGCCGGCGGCAGGGAGCATTACTTCGGTACAGGCGGTGTACGCCGGCGGACGATTTCAGCGACCCCGCTGCCGTACACACGTTCAGTCACCTGTCTGCATCGATTGTGCTGTCGCGCAAACAGGCGAAGGACTTATCCCGCCATAGCCGCTCCGGTCGAAGATGGTAACGCCTCCCATCGTCGGAGTGCGGCATTTCCGCATTGCGCAGGAAATCCGCAAGACGCTCGCCGGTTACAAGCTGAAGGATATCATCGCCATGCTCGGACTGGAGGAGCTGTCGCGGGAGGACCGCCGGAACTGTCACCGCGCACGCCGCTTAGAACGTTTCCTGACGCAGCCGTTTCCTGTGACCGAGCGGCCGGGGCAGGCACGACTGCGTGAATCTCGAAGATCGCTGGACGGCTGCGAGCGGATTCTCCACGATGAATTCGCAAATTTTCCAGAGCAGGCAGTTGTTGGTGAAGTCGGATCAGCACCGGCCATGAAACTGAAAGTGTGGCTGCCAACCGAAGTGCTTCTCGAGGAATGATTGGTATCAAAGCAGAAGCCGAACGGCTCGTTGGGCTTCTCCCAGCGCATCGATTTCGTAACCGCGCTGGTGCGGGCGTGATGACCTTCGAGCCAAGCGGCAAGCCGGAAGAGTACCTGGCGATCGATCACGAGACTGTTGGTGAAGTGCGGCGAGGCGGTTTTTCGTGTCCACTCGAAACGCAACCAACCTCGCGCAATTGAAGACAGCCGCCGAATTCAACGAGCCGACCGCAAAAGGCGGCCCGCGCCTTGGAAGCAAAACTGGAAGACCTGGTGCGAGGTCTGCTGGAGGTGGAAAAACATGGTTGAGCCTGAACCTCCATTGAAAAGTTCCCCCGCCGCGGAAAGAATGCTTCGCGAGGTCGGCGCGAAGCAGAACAGATACGTGGGCGGTCGCGAAAGGGCACCATAGCGAGTTCGATTGCCATCCTCGGCGTGGTGGGCTGGTCGGTAACCGTGCCGACCGTGTTGGGAGTGATCGCAGGCGTTTGGATCGACCGTCCGCTGGCCGCCGCAGGATTTCCTGGAGACTGACGCTGCTGTTCGCCGGACTGGTGGTTGGTTGCTGGAATGCGTGGTTGCGGATCGAGAGGGAACAGCGATGAACAGCGCCTCATTCATTCTCGCTCGCGGCCGGCGTAGTGTTGGGCATCCTGTTTTATGGAGGCCTGTGGATCACTGTCCGCGCTTTAATGGTAACGCGCTATATGCAGTTGCCGTGCAGCCGTTTGGGGAGTCTATTGTTCCCCCGAACCGGCGCTCCACCGCTGGCGTGGTCCTGGTTACCCGCGGGCAATGGCAAAACGCGGTGGGCGTGTCTGCGTACGCGTCATCGGGAGAATCGTCGTGTCGAGTATTCGTGCCATGCACAACTCCCGACCAAACCATCCTTTGGCAGTGGAGGTTTCTCCACCTGAACATGACCATCGTGTACACCTGGGTGGTCATGCTGCTGCTCACGTTCGTTCACGGCTGGTCGCCCTTGGCTCGCTCGAGCGGATCAGCCGCGAAGCGCTGGCAGAACGCGTTCGAGATTGTGGTCGAAACCATTCGCGGCCAGATCCGCGAGGTCTGCCCGCAAGGCGGCGATGCACATTTACCGTTTATCGGCACTCTGTTCCTGTTTATCGCAGTGGCCGAACCTCCTGGACGTGACCCGGGCTGGCACGCGCCGACCGGATCGCTTTCCACCACCGCGGGGCTCCACCATGCTGGTCGCGGTCACATGCGGTGTTCGGAATCCAAAGCCAGGGTGTGATCAAGTATTTCCGAGGTTACCTGAAGCCCACGTTTCTGATGCTGCCGTTCCATTTGTTAAGTGAAACATCGCGCAATCTGGCGTTGGCCGTGCGGTGCTTGGAAACATCATGAGCGGATCGTCCATCGTCGGAATTCTCCTGGCGATCGCGCCGTTTTTTTTCCCAGTGCTCTAGGGGTTGCTCACCGGGATGATTCAAGCCTACATTTTCGCGATCCTGGCGACCGCTCTACATCGCCGCTGCAGTGCAGCGGAAGGAGAAGGGAGGATCCGAGTGGTACCTGTCAGCATCATCGGAATGACCTCGATCGTCGCGGCGCGCTGTGCATGGCGATCGGTTCGGTGGGCCGGCGCTAGGCGAAGGGAAAGCCATTGCGCAGGCGCTCAACTCGAATCGCACAGCGGCCCGATGAGGCGGGAACCATGAGCCGAACCCTGTTTATCGGCCTGGCGATGATCGAATCGATCGCGATTTATTGTTTTGTGATCGCCGATGGTCCGATTTCCACAATCCGTTCTGGAATCACGTGGTGGCGAAGGGCGGAGCATAAACCGTGCTGATCGATTGGTTCACCGTGGCCACGCAGATCGTCAACTTCCTGATTCTGGTGGCCTTGATGAAGCGCTTCTTGTACGGGGCCGCTGCTCCGCGCCATCGACTCCGCGAGCGGCGTATTGCCGCGCAACAATCGGAAGCCGACCGCAAGAACCACGAAGCTGAACTGAAAACCGCGCAGGTGCAAACCCAAATTTCAGAGCTGGAGAACGTCGTGCTCGGATGATCGAAGAAGCGCGACAGGAAGCAGATCGCCAACGGCATGAGCTGCGAGTTTCAAACCGCACGCGAATCCGTTCAAGTACTGGAGGCGAAGTGGCACAACGATCCTCACGAAGAGACCGTATTCTTTCACAACATCGGGACGCCGCAGCAGCCGAAATTCTCGCGATCATGCGCCACGCGTTGGCGGGACTCGGCCAGCACCGACGCGATTCAGGCTTTTCTCGAAAAACTGCAGTCTGTCGATATTGGAGAGCTGAAAAAACTCTTTGATGGTCCAGGAGTGCAACGGAGCTCTCCCTCGAATTGAGACGCCATCGAGCAGACCATTCAGAGCCGTATTGGAGGCCGGTGCCCCTCGCCTTCGAAGCGGCGGCGCCGAAATGGCGTGGGCATCGAGCTGCGTGGAAACGGCCAGAATCGGTTGGACTCCGGATGGCTATCTCGATTCGTTGGAAGAGAGGCTAAGAACGGTCGTCGAGGAACATGCGATATCGGTTGTCCTCTGGCGGTGTGATGACGGAAAATAAATGTAGGGGAACTCATGGTCGCATTTTGAGACGCGCTGGAGGAGATCCCATCACACAGGGCGCGACTTCACGATTTCCCCGGCGCTTCGCGAGTATGACGTGTCGTGACCTACATAGGCCGAGGCATCGTCGCGCGCGTCCGGGGGCTGCCCAACGCGGAGGAGCTGGTCCGGTTCCCCACAGGTGCGTGTTCGGGATGACTTACGATATTCAATCCGGACGATATTGGCATCATCTTTCTCAACGATGCGGCCGCGAATCGGGGTCTGAAGTCCGGCGCACGGATCGGGTCCTGGATACACCGGTCGGCGAAGGCCTGCTCGGCGGACGCGTGGTGGATCCGCTGGGGAGGCCTCTCGATGGCGCGGTTCCGTTCGGACGCACCTGCGCGCCGCGGTAGAATGCGTCGCTCCAGCGATCCTGGACCGTGCGCCCGTTACCGTTCCGGCCACCGGCACGAAAGTGGTCGTGCGTTGGATTCCGGTTGGCCGCGGGCAGCGCGAATTGATCCTCGGCGACCCACAGATGCCGGTAACAGCCATCGACTGCATAGTTCGAAGGGCAAGAACGTCCTGTGTATCTATTGCGCCATCGGTCAGCGCAGTTCCTCGGTTGCGAAAGTCATCGCCGACCTGAAGCGGCATGACGCCCTGGAGCGTGTCATTGTCGTGGTAGCAGCAGGCGACACAGCGGCGGGATTGCAATTCTCCGCCCCATACGCCGCCATGTCAATGGGCGAATACTTCATGGGCGGGGCCGCGATGTCCTGGTGGTTGACGATCTCGGCGTCGCAGTACCGCGCTTACCGGGATGCTCGCTGTCTCGGCGGCCGCCGGGACGGGAGAGCTTTCCTGGCGACATTTTCTATGTCCACTCGCGCCTGCTGGAGCATTTCCGCGCCAAGCGCCCGGAGCTGGGCGGTGGATCGCTGACTGCTTGCCGGATGCGTCGAAACCGAGGAACAGAACATCTACGTCCCGACTAATCTGATTTCAATCACGGACGGCCAGATTTATCATTCCCGGGACTCTTCCAAAAGGGCATTCTCCGCCGTGGAGTCGGCAAATCGGTTTCCCAGGTGGGCGGGAAGGCGCAACTTCCGGCATATCGCGCGGTCGCCGGCGATCTGCGCCTGTTCTATTCACAATTGGAAATTTACTGGAGGTGTTTCGCGTTTTTGGCTCGCGCCTCCAACAGCCGCACCACGCTCGAGGGCGCGCGATTCGAGAGGCATTGAAGCAGCCTCAATTCGATCCGCTCCGGCTTCGGTACAAGTAGCGACGCTGGTGGCGGCGACACTGGCTGCTCGATAACCTGAGTGCAGACCAGGTCGCGGAGGTCTCGGTGCAAATCCGGGAGCTGCTGGCCGCTGCCGCGCGTCGTTGACGGCACAAGCTGCGGTGAGGCAGACCATCAAGCGCTAGTCCAACTGGCGGAGGGGACGTCATCGCATGCGGGACCCCGCGAGTCAGCGAACCATTGCGGTGACTGACCGTGGTCAAGACCATGAAAGCGCTTGCCGGCGTCAACATCCGGCAGTATGAGCGCGCCGTCGTGGCCGAATATAACCGCACGGTCGAAATGGGCCT
>CAWJHI010000046.1:0-23204 GCA_963842485.1 Terriglobia bacterium
TTCGTGAGCGTGCTTCTGGTTGCATGGGGAATCTGCTCCGTAGGCTTGCGGTCTGGTACACACGGCGCGGCAATTCTGGGTGATGCGTTTGCTTCTGGGAGTTACCGAGGGAGGCGTGTGGCCGGCGACCCTGGTGCTGCTGGCCCACTGGTTTCCCCGCGCCGAGCGCGCCCGCGCCAACGGCTACTGGATGCTGTGCCAGCCGGCGGCGGTGATTCTTGCCTCGCCGCTCTCGGGTTGGATTCTGGGCCATTGGGACTGGCGCGTGCTGCTGATCTCTGAAGGCGCGTTCCCCTTCGCGTGGCTGGCTGCCTGGTGGCGGTTCATCGATGACCATCCTCGCCAGGCACGCTGGATTTCGGCCGCGGAGCGGGATCATCTCGAGTCCACGTTGTTGCGGGAATCGGCCGAACTCGAACCAGTGTCGCCCGAGCCTTTCCTCCGAACGCTCGTGCGTCCCCAGGTGCTGCTGATGGCTCGTTGTCTACTTCCTGCTAACAGCGGCGGGTATGGCTACTTGTTTTGGCTGCCCAGCGTCCTCAAGAGCGTGAGCAACGCGAGCGACCTGCTGGTGGCGTTCCTCTTTGCCATTCCCTATCTCCTCACCGGGGTCGCGCATGGTTCTCATCTCCCGCCATTCCGACCGCACCGGTGAGCGGCGCCTGCACGTGGCCGTGCCGCTGGCTTTGGCGGGTGTCTTTCTTCTCGCCGCCGTGCTTGCAAGCGAGCGCTCAGCGCTTCTTTCCTTCGTCTTCATCTGCCTGGTGGGCCCGGGGATTTACGGCGTACTGGGACCTTTTTGGGCGATTCCGGGAGAGATTTTCCCTCGCGCGGTTGCGGGGTCAGCAATGGGATTGATCAACGCCATCGGGGCTCTGGGAGGATACTTCGGCCCTTTGGCCGTCGGCTACTTCAATCAGCGAACAGGGAACTTCGTTTACGCCTTTGGTGTACTGAGCATGGCATTGCTGGCGAGCTCCGCGCTCACGCTTCTCTTTCCCGCGCTCGCCTGCTGTTGCGAGGCGTGATGCTGCGATAGGTTAGGGGTTCGACAGGAGACTATACACGATGCTTCCAGCTTTGCTCTTAGCAATGGCGCTGAGCGCGCCGCAGCTCCAGAATCCGGGCTTCGGGGCCTCCGATCTGTGGTTGGCGTCAGCCCGTATGACCCGTCGATTCTGATCGGCGTTCCGGTAATGCTGGCGGCGGTGATGATGGCCGCGTGCTGGATCCCGGCGCATCGGGCTTCGCGCGTGGATCCGACCATGACCCTCCGGCAGGAGTGACCGCTAGTGATGCTTAATCAGTTAACGCGCCTTCGAATGACGATCCACGCGGCTATGACAATCACAAGCCCGGCAACTAGCGGCGGCCAATTCATCTACGCGGATTGTATCATCTCCCGGCTATAACCCGACCACCGAGTGACCGGCCGGTCGGCCGGTTGTGATAGCATAGCCGAGCGTGAAAAAATCCGCCCTGTTCGCCATCATCGTCCTGTTCGCCATCAATATTCTGAACTTTTACGATCGCAACGTCGCCGGCGCGGTGGTCGAGCCGATGCGCAAGGAGTTCCACCTCAACGACACCCAGGTGGGCCTGCTGGGCACCGCGTTTACGTTGTTGTACGCGATCATCGGCGTGCCGCTCGGCCGCATCGCCGACATCCGCAGCCGTAAAAAGCTGCTCGCGCTGGGCGTCCTGATCTGGAGCGCGCTCACCGGCTTCACGTACTTCGCCATGAACTTCTCCATGCTGATGGTGGCGCGGCTGGGGGTGGGGGTGGGCGAAGCCACCTGCGCGCCCACAGCCACCAGCTGGCTGGGCGATCTGGTGCCGCCAACGAAACGCGCGCGAGCCCTGGGACTGTTCATGCTGGGCGTCCCGGTGGGCGGCGCGTTGAGTTATTTTTTCAGCGGGCCCGTGGCGCAGGCCTACGGCTGGCGCATGGCGATGGTGCTGGCAGCCGCGCCGGCCTTGGTTCTGATCCCGTTCCTGTTGAGCTTGCACGAACCGGAGCGCGGCGCGGCGGAAACGCATCGCGAATCGGCGCCGACGGGCTCCATGTGGAGCGTGCTGAAAATTCCCACCATCTGCTGGATCATCGCCAGCGGCGCGCTGCTCAATTTCAACATGTATGCGATCGGCACCTTCATGCCGGCCATGTTCGGGCGCATCCACGGACTAAAGGTGGGCAAGGCGGGAATCGCGACCGGCGTGGTATGGATGATCGGCGGAGTGGTGGGCGGACTGGGCGCGGGCTGGATCGGCGACCATATCATTCATACGCGGAAAAACGGGCGCATGCAGGCCGCGGCCGTGATCGCGCTGATCGGCGCGCCGTTCGCCTGGTACGGCGCGGTTCAGGAAAAAGGCGCGCTGACGGCTGCCGTGATTCTGTGGACCATCGCGTTCGCCACGCTGAATTCGTATTATGGGCTGGTCTATTCCTCCATTCAGGACATCGTCGCTCCAGCGCAGCGCGGCGCCACCATGGCTCTGTATTTTATGGCGATGTATCTATGCGGCGCGTCCTTCGGACCGCTGCTGACCGGGCGTTTAAGCGACCTGTTCGCGCACCGCGCCGCGGAAGCCGCCGGTTCCATTGTGATCACTGACGCTGCGCGGGCGATTGGGCTGCAACAGGCGATGCTGGTGATTCCAGTGCTGAGCATTGCACTGGCTGCGGTGCTGTACATGGGCTCGCGCACGATTCTGAAAGACATCGCCCGGCGCCAGGCCGCCGCGATGGTCGCGCGCGTGGCGTAGCTGTCGAGTAAAAAGCGGCGAGAATCAATCCGTAACCGTCTCGGCTCTGCTGACGGAGCCGCGCGCATTATACTCTGGGCGAAAGCGCGACAATAACCGCATGCCGGCGAGTCTGTGTGAAAACCGACGATTAACCGCTCCTTGCAGTCGCGGCTCGGGGTCGGCACCTCCACAGATCAGCAACCTATGCGAGCCGTGACCAAAGGGAGCGGTTAATATAGCGGGTTTTCACACAGGCTCTGGCGCGCGCGGCTCTGCAAGTAGCCGATGTGACAGAGGGCCGCTAGCCGAGCCGCGACCACAGGGAGCGGTGGGTGGTCGCTTTGAGGCGGGGATTACTGTAAGCGCTCGCTCCGCGCTGCGGCGCTATGGCACAATCGATCCATGATTGTGGTTTTGTTCCGCTCCCAGCTCACCGCCGAAGCCGGCGCGGACTATCAGGAGATGGCCGCGGAGATGCTCGCCACGGCGAAAGACATGCCCGGCTTCATCGACTTCAAAACGTTCCACGCCGAGGATGGCGAGCGCATCTCGATTGTCCGATGGCAGGATCAAGAGACACTGGCGGCCTGGCGCAATCACCCGCGGCATCGTGTGGCGCAGCAAACCGGCCGGGCGAAATGGTATCAGAGTTACAAAATTGAGATCGCCGAAGTGATCCGCGACGCGGCGTTCGAAAGAAAATCTAGCGCCGCTTGAAATCGAGCAGCCTCTGGCTGGACGCCCGCAGCGCCGCGAGCAACTGGTCGCGTTTCAACTGCACGCCCGAATCGCGAGCCTGATTGGTCAGCTCGTAAGGGTCGCTCGCGAGGTTGTAGAGATGGGTCACTTCGCCGCTCTCATTGACCACCAGCTTGTCGAGCCCCTGCACCAGCATGCGCCATTCGTCCCGCTCGCCGATCTTGCCTTCGGCGAACACCGATTCGGGCCGGTCGCCTTTCTGACCGGTCAGGAGCGGCGACAGGTCGCGGCCCTGGAGCCCTTCAAACCCAGGCTCGCCGCACAGGCCCAGCAACGTAGGCATCAGGTCCACTTGCGACACGAGGAGCTCGCTGGGGCCGGGCGCCAGAACGTGCGGATAACGGATCGCCAGCGGAATGCGCACCGATTCCTCGAAGGGAACGCCATCGCCCTCGCTTCCGTGGGAGCCGATTTGCGCGCCGCAATCGGAAGTGAACACGACGATGGTGTTCTCGGCATGCTCGAGCGCGGCCAGCGTTTTCCCCAGTTGATCGTCCAGGTAAGAATACAGCCCGTACGTCTTCGCGAGACTCTGCCTGGTCTTTTCGGCGTCCTCGATGGGCACGTTGTCGCGTACATGAAAGTTCGAGGCGTCCGCGGCCTTCCACTCCATGGGCGCGTGAAGCGTGACCTCCAGAAAAAATGGTTCCGTGGTCGAAGTGTGATAGCCTCCGGCCTTCAACACCGCGTCGATGGTGACTTCTTCGGTCCGCAGCGGAACGCCGTCGCGGATTGCGCCGTTCAGGTGCGGATAGCGTCCCGTCGCGAGGGCCGCCCGCGCTGGGCCTGACTGAGGATCCGCGGAATAAGCGCGGGGAACGACCACGGCTTCCTGGGCGAACTTCGCTAAATTCGGCGCTTGAAGATCCGGATCGGCCGCCCAAGGCGTCGCTTGCCCGCGCCATCCAGGCGCGACAATCAGCACCACATTCGGCTTGCGGTCCGCTGCCAGAAGCGCAAGCGGGGTGAAAAGAAACGTGCGGCGGTCGATCAAATTACTATGATACGCGGATTAGCCAGGAGCATGATCCAGATCCGCGTCCGCGTAGCCGAAAGCGCGCAATTCCTGCCCGGTGGTTCCAATCATCTCGCATTCGTCCTGAAAGGTCTGCTGCTTTTCGGGAACCCATTGAAAGTGCCACCATTCGCTCAGGCGCGTGTCGCGATCCCAACCGGTCTGCGCGGCGATTCTCTCGAACAGTCCACCGCGCTCGATCTCGGCGGTCAAATCGAAGTAGTAGCCGTCCGGCAACGGATCGTCGGAATGCGCCAGGAAGTTGTAAGTCACGGCTCCCGATAGTTTCGCGCCTTGCGCGCCGGATTGATCCGCGGTCTTGCAATAAATCCGCCAGTACATTCGCGAGCCCTGCGGATCGCGCGCCGGGAAGTAGCGCGAGTATGCCAGCCCCTGGTTCAGGTCGACGGCGCGTCCGCACATGTGAAAACTGTACTTGCTGGCGCCCGCAGAAATGGTCTGCATCAGGGGACGCTGAGTGTCGCCGTAAGGACCGCCGATGGTCCCGCCCATTCCTTGAACTTCGGACATCAGGGCGAGCCACGCCGCCGCGGTGTCCTGGCGCAGCCGCCCCCAGATGCCGATGTCTGAAAGCTCGAAATATCCGAGCGGCAGCCGGTAGCCCAAGCGCAGCCATCGCGCGATCTCCGGGAGCGTGACAGGACCGGCAAGGCCATCCACGGCGCCAGTAAAAACCGGAGTTTCGGTAAGCGATTCGCCCGCGGCTGTCTTGCGATACGCGCGTTTGGCGTGCCGCTGGAATCGCGTGACGGCGCGGCTCAAAGATTCGCCCGGGGTCAGATACCCGAGCGTGGTCAGATCGTCGGTTAACATCGCGCCGATCATACGGCCGGCGCTTAGAAACGGAGGTCAGGTGATGATACAAGTACGCGGAACGATGGAGGATCGCCTAAATCCAGACCTTGTCGACCGGCACGCCTTTTTTGCACAGATCGCAGGAAGCAGCGTCTTTGTAGTACGTCGCGTCGAGCTTGGCCAGATAATAGAACGGCAGCGGATCGAAACTGGGCGTGGTTGGGTTCGGCTGATAGATGACCACGGCCAGTCCCACCACTTCGCCGCCGCTCACCTCCACCAGTTTCTTCAGCTCCGCCAGCTTCTTGCCGGTGCGCAGAATATCGTCCACCAGCAGAACTTTTTCGCCTTTTTTCAATTGCAGATACTGCCGGAAACGCTGCGGCTCATTCACGTTTTCGCGTTCCGCCCAGTAGACCTGGTGCGCGCGGAGGGCCTCGCTGACGCCGTAAGCCACGGGAAGGCCGCCCACGGCGGGCGCGACGATCGACAACTCCGGAATGATAGCTCGAATCTCGGAGTTCGCGCGCAGCTTGCGGCTCAGGCCTACGCTGAGGATTTTCGCGGCCTGGTAGTAGCGCATGGTCAGCGCGACTTGCAGATACTCGTCGGCATGCAAGCCGTTGGTGTACTCGAAGTGTCCTTCGCGCAAGCCGCCGGTGGTGCGCAGCAGATCGATCACTTCATCATGAGTTGGGACAAGGTGCATAAGGATTCGATTCAAGTTTACCGCGCTGGGAGACGCAAAAGGATACTGAAAAAGGGGACAGACCGCTCTGTCCACTGCGCAGGCCCAAGATCCCCACGCTCTCGAACTGGTCTGGACGACGCCCGACTCGGGCGTCACGGCCGCCAAAAACTTGGCTACAGATTGAGCATTTGTCTTCACGATTTTCGGGAGAGGACGTTACGTTGAATCCGATCGGCGTCCGGCGCTACAGTGGGCTTCAATGGAAGTCCTCAGAACGATAAGAGTCGCGCTCGTTTGTCCGGGTGACGTAATGGAGCAGCGCCACGTCATCGAGGAAGCGATCAACGCCCTACGCCCTGACGCGGCGAAGGGCGGCTTCGGCTACGAAATTCGTCGATGGGACGACGTTCTGCCAGGCTATTACCCAAACGGTGTTCAGAATCCCATCCAAGACCAGTTAGACATCCCGACTTGCGACCTGGTGATCGCGATTTTTTGGAGACGATATGGCGTAATCGAGAGGGCGCCATACTCCCGTACAGCGTGCGAAGTGCTAGCAGCGATGGAGGCAAGGAGGGCGAATGGGGTTCCTGAGGTCCTCGTCTACTTCTCTCAGCGCCCATACATGGCTAGCAACGCGGAGGAGGCGTCGGAGCAACGTGCAGTCTTGGAGTTCAAGGACGAACTCACAAAATCCGAAGTTCTATGGCGAGATTTCGAACCTCACCAGTTTGGAATGATCGTCGCGATCGATCTGGCGAAGCATCTGAACGCGCTGAGGTTTCCCGGTCCCCGCGCGTCGAAGCTGGCGTGTGAGATTCACTGCGAGCCGGTTCCGGTCCGATATCAGGGATTCACGGAGAGGGTTGGTGATATCGCGCTTACGCTTAGCGGAATCGTTCCGTCGGCGTCCGGATCATCGTCGGCTTTCGTGGACATTACGGCGAGTCTTTCGACACGGATCACGAACCGAATCGCCGCCGACGGCACCTGCGCGGTTGAGCTTGTCTCCAGGAAAAACGGAGTCTTGCAGCGAGCCAAGCTAGCCAGCCCAGCGCAGATACGTTTCAACTCTGTTCCCCTCGGATCGGCGGGAATACACGTCGATGAACGTCCTAACGATCCGGGGGCTCCGCGCCGATGTCGAAATCCTCGCCATTGCCAGCACCTTCGCGCCAACCACAATAATCGGCTCCGTCGAAGTAGTGCTATGCGGCGCGGACTCGCAGCCACCCATATTGCAGGGTCTGTTTACCGCCGCCTTGGGATTGTGGCTCTGGGAGGGACCTTCCGTGGAGCCAAAGGCGTCGAGCGAGGTGACGGTCATAAGCCCGCGTGAGCCCGAGAGGTACAAGTTGCACCCCTTCAGCCTTACCTTTCGTAGCTCCTTCGAAGGTTCATTCAAGACGCGCGCCGAAGAGGGGAGTGATGCGGACCACGGCACTGTATTGGCGGTGGTGCTGCTCGGCGCTCCAGCCGATTCGCACATCTTGGTCACGGTGTGCGAGCTGCCGGACCCAGAGGATCGATCTAGGCCCAAACCATTTGGGAGTGCAGTGAGCGTGCTGACGAATGCATGCGGAAGTCCGTTGGGGCAGGCAACCGCCACAGCCCAAGCGATCTGGGCGCGTTGCGTCCCGATGATAGAATTGCCTGCGGAAGGAATTGCGGCGTGGGAGGTTGTGAGCTCAATTGCTACTCTTAAATCCGTTACGTTCGGGATGGCGCTAGCTACGGTTTCGAGCTCGCCTGTGCCAAGCCGGCTGCAGTTGGTCGCCGGGTTTGCACCGTTTTACATGTCGACACTCGCTCGGTCGCCGAGTTCAACACTGCCGATACCGCGATTTGTGCCCGGCACGAGAATTGTCGACCTGGAACTGCGAAGCTCGTAGAGGACGGTTGATCGGTGTCGGCAACCGGCGCCGACTAGTGAGCCCGCCCGCTGAGCACTTCCGGGATGGTTCGCAGAATGATTTTCCAATCGAGGGCCAGCGACCAGCTATCGATGTATTGCATATCGAGCTTCATCCAGGTCTCGAAATCCACCGCGTCGCGGCCGCACACGGCCCACAAACAGGTGAGTCCCGGACGCATCCGCAGCCGCCGCCGCTGCCAGCGCTTGTATTGGTCCACCTCCTCCGGCACCGCGGGCCGCGGGCCCACCAGCGACATGTCGCCCTTCAGCACGTTCCACAGTTGCGGCCATTCGTCGATGGAAAATCTGCGCAGCCACCGGCCCACCGGCGTCAGCCGCGGGTCGTTGGGAATCTTCAGCGCCGTTTCGCGCTGGCTTAAATGCCGGACCGATTCGCGCATCTCATGTGCGTTCTCATTCATCGAGCGGAATTTGTAAAACACGAAGCGCCGCCCGTTCAATCCGCAGCGCTCCTGCCGGTAGATCACCGGTCCGGGAGACGTCAGCCGGATCACCAGGGCGATGAGCAGCATCACCGGAAACAACAAAATCAGAGCGGCGCCGGCCAGCACCATATCCGTGGCGCGCTTCACCAGAAGACGGATTTCATCGTGCGGAGCGGCTGAAAAGGTCAGCAGCGGCAGCGCGCCCAGCCGATCCAGGTAGAGCTGGCTGTTTACGTGCGGAAAGAAATCGACCGCGACGCGGGTACGGACGCCTTCCTCATCGCACAGCAGAAACACTTCTTCGAGCTCCGCCAGGCGGCGGCTGTCCACCGCGAAGATAATCTCGTCGATGATGTGCTGGCTCAACAACTCCGGAAGCTGCGCCAGCGCGTACACCGGATAGCGCCCGTGGAGCTGGACTTCCGGCCCTCCGGTTTCATTGGCGTCCGCCAGGAACCCGGTGAGCTTCACGCCGTAATTCGAAGCTTCTTCAAGCTGGCGGCCGAGCTTGAGCGCGGCCTCTCCCAAGCCGGCCACCATCACGTAATGCGCGGACCCGAATCCGCGCCGCACCACCCGCAGGATGCGGCCGGCGTTCAACCGGAACAGGCACAACAGCACCCAGGCGTACAGGGCGAAGGCGGCAATGAAGAAGCGGCTGAGGTCCAGGCGCTGGAGATATTCGAAGAGAATCAGCGAGGCGGCGCCCAGCAGGCACTGGCGGAACGCGTCGCGAAGAATGATCCGCGGATGGGCGGCATCGATGTGATCGTACAGTTCCCACCAATACCCCAGCCCCACCCACACCACCATCGACCAGCCGAGCAACAGAGCTTTTACAGGCGACAGGATATAGAAGATGAAATGCAGCTCCATCCGCTGGCGCGTCACATAGGCGAGCTGGAAGGCCAGGGCGACCAGCAGAATATCCGACAGCGCGAACAGCAATCGCGCCCTGCGATGATGTCCCCGAAACATCTAACTTCAAGAATACAGGAGTCGGGAGTCCGCAATCGGTGCGCGAAAACGCGCCTTCCGGAAAAGGCCTTACCCCGATTCGTAATGGTTTCGCCCGAGATCCGCCTCGGGGATTTTACACATTAGGCCAGGACTGTTTTCCTATTGTGTCCAGTACTAATGGTTCGTAGTGTTGTTTAGAGGTACAAGGATCATGAGACCACTCCTGCTCGTGGCAATCCTGTCGTGCACGGCTTGTTTCGCGGGCGACGATGAACCAGCACCGCAAATGAACACGCTTTCGACGAAAACGGCCAAACCCGGCGAACTCTTCACCATCAACGGCGTCGGCCTCAACAGCAGCAAGATCGACGAAATCTATCTCACCGATCACAAGTTCGACATGAAGGTCAAGGTGATCGAGCAGAAAGAGACGTCCATCACGTTGCGCGTGCCCCCGTTCGCCAAGCCGGGGCGCATGCAGATCCTGGTACTGACCAAGGGCGACGACCCCAAGCTGCTGGAACAGCCGCTGTATCTCCTGATCGAGGACGCGACTACCGAGGTCAGCCAGGCGAAGGCGCCGGATCCGGCCAAGGCTCCTCCACAGCAGCAGCAACAGGAAAAGCAGCAGTAGTCACGCTTTCACAAGCAGGGTTCGCCGCGGCAGCTTGTCCGGGTCGACGTTCGCGACGCGTGTAATCTTGCGGCCCGAAGCGCTCATGCTGGTGACTTCAACATCCACGCGGCCTTTCCGTGGAAGTCCGAAGTGCACCGGCATCGCGCTTTGGGAGCAGTAACCGCTGCCGCCGTCGACGATCCTTCCGCCCCACACCGTCCGGGTGCCCGGCTGGTAGATCCGAACCTCAGCTCCGGCCTTGGAGTAATGGCCATTCCGATCTAGGACGAGGACCTGAATCGACCGCCGGGCTTGCTCCGGCGGCATCACGTTGCGGTACAGATAATGCGTGCCGCTGGGATTATTGTTGGCGATGGCCAGGTCCAGCGCGCCGTCGCCGTCGAAATCGGCCCATTGAATGCCATGCGTCGCCCCATGCTCCAGCCGGGGCAGCTCGACAAATCGATCGCCCAGGTTTCGATAAAAATGATCGTGCTCATTCAGCGGCTTTTCGATGTATGAGGACACGTAGAGGTCGGGCCGCCCGTCGTTGTCGAAGTCGCCCCAGGCCGAGGGCGTGGCGTGCTCGCCGCTTTCGACGCCCAGCTCCCTGGCGACATTGGTGAATTTCCCGCCGCCATCGTTGCGGAAGAAGAAATTCGGCCCGTAACTGGCGACGAACAGGTCCATCCGGCCGTCGTTGTTGTAGTCGACCACGCTCGGCCCGTTGCTGCCGGAAGTGGTGGCGCGGCCGAACGCGTCCATGCCCAGCTCATGCGCGACGTCCACAAAGCGGTTGCCGTCATTGCGAAACAGGCCGTTCAGCGTGCCATCCTGATTGGCGACGAATACGTCCAGGCGCCCGTCTTCGTTGTAGTCGAACCACACCGCGCCCACGGTTTTCCGCGGATCGTCGACGCCCAGGTCCGGCGCGACGTTGACGAAGCGATTGCCTTCATTGTGAAACAGCATGTTGGGAGCGTCGCGAAACGCGACGAACAAATCCACGCGGCCGTCGTTGTCGAAATCGATCCAGGCGACCTGGCGCGTCTCGCCCATGACGTCGACGCCCATGTCGTGCGCGACGTCCACGAATTTCGCGCCGTCGCGACGGTACAGCTTATTGGGGGTCATCGACCGGCGGGTGAATCCGACGTACAGTTCCAGATTCCCGTCGGCGTTCGGATCTCCCCAAGCGGCGGCGCGCGTGTCGGTGAGATCCGCGACGCCGGCTTCCGCGCCGATTTCGACGAACTTGCCGCCATCGTTGCGATACAGGCGATTCGGCAGGCCGGCTTTGAATCCGACGAACAGGTCCAGATCGCCGTCGTTATCGAAATCGCCCCAGCAGTTCGGTTGCGCTCCCGCGGCGCCGAACAATTCGGGCTGAACGGGAACAAACCGTTGCGCAGCGGGAGCCGCCAACACAGGGGCGGCCGCGGTCAGCAGAAAATCTCGACGGCGCAGTTTCATGTGCGCATTTTACTCTTTCTGAGCCGCTTCGCGCCCGCCCAATACAGGCTGATCTCGTGACCGTCGGGGTCGTCGAGGTAGGCGTGCATCCATCCCCAGGGCATCATCTTGGGAGCCTCCCGGATTTTCACACCCGCCGTTTCCAGCTGTTTGCAGAACTTGTCGAGGCCTTTCACTTCGAAGTATAGCCGGCAGCCGTCCGAAGGAGGGACGCTTTGGCCGGGCTCAGGATGATGCAGCGCCAGCGTGCCGGTTCCGCGCGGGGCTTTCAAGCGCGCATAGACGGGCCGCTTCTGCCATTCGAAGATTTCGACGACTTTGAAGCCGATGCGATCCACGTAAAACTCCAGCGATTTGGCGACATCGTTGGTATAGAGCATGGCGTGGTTGAATTCGACGCCGGAGGCGAAAGGCTTGTGGACGGGCTTTTTGGGCACAATCCAGTGTATCCGCGCATCTTACGCGACGCCAGTGTAGTGCCGCTGATCTCGAACCACACGATTCGGTCGAGGCAAAAAGAGGTACAGGCACGAACTTTCGCAAAAGCGGCGAAATTCGAGCCAGTCCCCCCTTTTTGCACACTGTACCCTGATTGGACTACCGGGGCGCCCGCGGCCCGGGCCCACGCGCGAAACTGGACATGGGTGGAGGCGGAGGAGGCTCCGGTTCCGGCGCAGGCTTTTTCGGCCGCGAATCCAGGCGCGTGTAGATCATTTGCTCTTTGGCACGTTGGAATTTCGGCGTGCCGGGCGCAGCCCCCGGCGTCGCCGCCGCCACCATCTCGTCGGTGACTTCGAGCGAGGCCGGCAAGTACTTCTGGAAGTAGTTGCGAATCCGGTCCTGCACCAGCCGTTGCTCGGAATACACCAGAAGATAGATCACCAGCTCGCCCGGCGCTTTCATCAGAACCTGATACAATTGCGACGCTTTCTGCAACTTGGGGCTCTTCAGTTCGCGATCGAGTTTCTTGGCTGCCGCCTCCAGCCTGGCCCCCGCGGCGATTTCGGCCTTGGTCAGCGCCGCCGCGTGAATCAGCCCGGTGCGCTCCTTGGCGTTGAGCTTTTCCATCAACACCGTCAGGAACAGCGGCAGCCCGTTCATCCGGTAATCGACCGGAACCAGCTGGCGCGCTTTTTGCAGCTTCGTGAAGGTGGCCAGATTCAGTTTGGGACCGGCCAGCGCGGGTGAATACAGCTCGATCAGCTTCTCGTCTTCGAGCGCCTTGATCAGGTCCCCGGCCAGCGGTTCATGAGCCGCGTGACGCAGCTCCGCGCCCAGCGCTTCCGGCGTCACCCGCGTCAGCATCTCGGCTTCCCGCGCGTTTTCGTATTGCAGACGAGTCCGCTCGTCGATCACATAGCCCAGCCGCACCTTGAACCGGATCAGCCGCAGCATGCGCGAGGGATCGTCATAGAACGAATAGTTATGAATGGCGCGCAGCTCTTTGCGTTCGATGTCGCCCACGCCGTTGGTGGGATCGATGGGCAGCCCCAGCGAAGCTTTGTTCAACGATAGAGCGATCGCGTTGACCGTGAAGTCGCGGCACCGCAGGTCTTCATGAATGGTGGCCGGAGTCACTTGCGGTTTCCCGCCGGACTTGGGGAATTTCTCGGAGCGAGCCATCCCGATCTCGGCTGTCACGCCGCCGGCAAAGCGCAGCTCGGCGCTTTTTCGCAGATCGTCGGTGGAGACGATGGCCGCGCCGTGTTTTTCGGCGGCTTTGGCCAGTTTCAACGCGTTGGTTTCCACCGTGAAGTCGAGATCGCGTACCGGAAAGCCGCCCAGCATGTCGCGCAGCGCCCCGCCGGTGAGGAACAGATTGGCGCCGGCCGCGGCCGCCAGCTTCTGCATCTCGCCCACCACGCGGAACTGCTCCGCGCTCAGGTGGCTTTCCAGCATGAACATGTAATCGCTCATTCGAACTCGTCCTCAGACTTCCCCCGCGCGCTGGTCAGGCACGCGGGTGATGTTGGTCGACCGTCTCACGCAGCCTGCGCCGGGCCACGTGCGTATACACCTGCGTGGTGGAAATGTCGGCGTGCCCCAGCATGATCTGCACACTGCGCAAGTCGGCTCCGCCCTCCACCAGGTGCGTCGCGAAACTATGCCGGACCACGTGCGGCGTCAGGTTGCGAAAAATTCCCACGCCGCGTCCATAGCCGCGGATCAGCCTCCAGAATGCCTGCCGCGTCATCGCGGACGCCTGCGCGGTGACGAAGAGAAACTGGCTGGCGCGCCCCTTCAGCAGCCGGGGACGCCCGTCGCCCAGGTACCGGTCGATCGCCTCGCGCGCCGATTCGCCGAACGGAACCAGCCGCTGTTTGTTACCCTTGCCGGTCACCCGCAGCACTCCCATGTCGCGCTCCACCGCGGCCAGCTCCAGCCGGCACAGCTCGGTGACGCGCAACCCGGTGGCGTACAGCAACTCGAGCATCGCGCGGTTGCGCAGCCCGGTGGGTTTATCCAGCGGGGGAGCCGCCAGCAACCGGTCCACTTCGTCCCGGTTCAGATACTTCGGCAGCGTGGTCCATTGCTTGGGCAGGGCCAAAAACTCGGTCGGATCCTGCTGGATCGACCCCTCCCGCATCAGGAAACTGTAAAAATTGCGGAGAGTGGTGATGTGCCGTGCAATCGACCGGGCCGACAGTCCCGCGCGATACAAAGACTCGACGTAGCCGGCCAGATCTTCTTTTGTAGCGCGACTTGCCGGGCCCGGTAACTTAGAGCTAAGTCTTTGCAAATCAAATTGATAGGAATGAAGCGAGTTCGCCGCCAAGCCTTTTTCGACGCGGCAGAAGTCCAGAAAGGACTTCTCCGGTCCCGAAAGCGCGCACGGGCTCATTAGAGCTAATGATACAATACTTGCGAAATTGTTTGAAAGGGAATCCTCGAAAGAAAGGCCCTTAAGTGGCTGTTTCCAGCAACAAAAAGGTTCTGATCGCCCGCTTCGATCGCGAAACTCTGCCCGGATTCGTCCAGACTCCGGCGGGTTTCAAGTCGGATTCGGTCGAGTTGCTGACGCCTGAGGGATCGCTTCTTCACGTTCCCTATTCCGAGACCAAAGCCGTTTGTTTGCTCATAGAGCCATTCGCCTTCGGCTAGATCGGCCTGTGCGAAGGCGGCGACAGATGGCTGCCATTGTTTTTCTTCTTCGAAGTGTTGCGCCGTGCCTGCACCTTGCAGGCTCTGCAGGTAGGCAACAAGATCGTCGCCCCGCTCGTCGCGGAAAAGAACTTCATACGAAGGCATAATGGAGGATCCACTCGACCTGGGCTGGATCGTAGAAATGAGCCTTGAGCCAAAGGGCGGATCGCCGCACTCCAACTTCAGCTAGATCTGGACCTTGGCGACGATTGCCAATGAGCGGCGGTTGCTCGGCGCGCACCGCTTCGACAGGCTCGACCGGACCCCACATCAAGACGTCGGGGGAACTGGGCCGCACATACTGCGAATGGCAGTGGATGCAGCCCTCCGAGATGTACACCTGACGCCCGCGCTCGACCGAGTGAGTTGCGGTGACGCATGACCGCCTGAAGAAACCGATCTGCGAAGAACGCTGCGAGAAGCACCGTGGCAGTAATCGCCACCTCACGAACTCGATTCCGGACGAATGGAATGCATTGCGGTAACAGCACAGCAGCGCCGGCAGCGAGGACAAAGATGGGCGGTACGTGGCCGAGATTCTGGCCCATGCCGATTGCCCATCGCGGAGCCCGTCCAGCCGGCAATGGCGTAGATCCAACCGGCCATCCGGGCTCGCTCCTCAGTGGACGCAGCGGGAGTCAGCAAAGATGGGTACGCTACAAGCGCGACGAATATAGCGAGACGCCAATGGGATAGAAGACGGAAGCGAGCGGTGCGCGACCGGGATCGAGCAGGAGCAAACACGCCGCACCGAGCGCCAGAAACGAGCCGGTAAGCACCGGCGAAAGACCTCTGCGCCGCAAGAGCCATGCGCTTGCCAGCGCCGCAGCAAGATGCAACAAGCCGTTAGTCCAGAGATGTAGCGTTCCCTGCCAGGTTTCAGCCTTCAGAACTGGTGTGTTTTGAATGATGAAAAAGGCGGCCGAGTCCAGCCAGACCAATGCGGTGAAAGCCGGCGACAACGCGATAAAAGGAGTTTGCGGGCTGAGGCCGCATCGCGCTTGTTTCTGCGTACGCGCGGGCGCGGGTAGAAAAGTGATGCCGATTCCGGCGAAGCATAGGACGCCCGAAGAAAGCGCCTGCATTTCAGCAGAGGTGGTGAAGAAGCCGGGAAGGTTGCAGATCAGATAGCCCACGCCAGTTCCCGCGCCGACGGCAAGGAGCGGATTGCTTGCGCCTGCGACACTGCCGCAGATGCGTGACCAGGGTGACAGTGAGCAGCCCGAGCCCGGCGCCGATGAGGAATGCCGATGCCCGGCTGCGCAATGCAGCGGGAGAAGCGACAGGAATGCCGCCGAGGCCACAAGCCAAGAGTCCGACGCGGAGCCGCAGGCTCGGCGAGGGCCAAAGGTTGAACCGCGGCGCGAGAAGACTGCTAAGATGTCCGCCCACAGCCATCGCCGCCATCACGACCTTCAAGTGCGCGTCTGCCACGCCCAGGTTCGCCAGCCGCTTGAGGAATGCGAACTGCGCGAAGATGAGGAAGTAGACGTAGGTGATGGCAACAAGGCACGCGCCCTGCCAGCCGGATTGGTACCTTATCGTGCAACATTGCCCAACCAGCCTTTGCGAAGACCAATCGCCTGAATCAGAACGCATGCGCCATCGAAGACCGCCACCACAGACCACCCCGCTTCAAGCGTGTGCACCAGCATCTGTGCGACACAAAGACGGCGACACCGGCGCGCGTGAAGGCGGTGAGCAGCCAAACGATCTCAAGTCTCGACGGCAGCCTCTGTGATGCGAGAAGCGCGCCGTAAAGGCAGGCCAGCCCCACTGAAAGCACAAATGCTCCGATGAACGCGACGTAGGGAAGCGCGTCGGCCGGAACGTGCAGACCCATCAGCCGCAGCGCAAGCGCCGGTGCGATGATGAGCAGCGCTCCTGTCGAAGCGTCGGAAACGCCAATCAGCGACTGGTAACCAAGTAGGGTGGACGATTCATGCTGTCTTCTCCCGTGGAGGTTCAATGGGGATGGAAGCGTGGACTGGCTTCGAAGAACAGCGTGGACGCATCCAGAAACCAGTCGAGGGAGGCAAGGAGCATTAGGATTCCGGTGAACAGGCGCAGCAAATAAATGACGTTGCGGGCGATTCCAGAGGACGATGGTGAAGGCCGGGTCGAATCCCTCGCGCCAGCCGGCGACGAGTCATCACAGACGATGTAGGCGATGACGCTTCCGTTCCACAGATAGAATGACCGCGCACGGTTGAAGATCCATCCATCGTCACCCAGCAGTTGCACCATGACGAAGATGATCAGGCTCGATGTGAAACCGGCCATGGCGATGAACGAGTGGCCGACAAGGCCATCGGTGAATTTGAAGTGGTCGAGCACTCCGGGAAGAAAGAAGACCCAGCCGGTGACTACCAAAGCAGCCCACCACCAGAGAAAGGCCAGCCGCCAGCGGCGCGTGTCTTTGCGCCACTCGAAAGGCCGCGTAGTAAGCGGGAGCGAGCGGAAGCCAGACGAGAAGGCTAGCCAAGGCTGAGGTACTGCGCGGGGAGGTGATGGCTGATGTCGGCGCGGCTCAATGCGGCGCACAGCACTGACTCCGCAGCCAGGACGAGTCCAGCCGACGATAATGATCTTGACGCCCGCTGACTTGCGACGCGCAATTCCAAAGGGAAGCATGAGCAGAATGGCAACGATGGCCAATGAGGATTCCAACTGGCTGGTGCCGGTGGGGCCACCTGAGTCGGGATTCACCGCGGGATAGCCGTTGGGGTTGGATGCGATGTAAATGACGAATGGAACGGCCAGCAGGATCGCAAGACCGAGCAGTTTTGCCGCCAATGCTGCCGCCGCGTACCTCTTTCCGGAATTCATCAGGCGCTCAATGAGGGCAAGGCGAGCAAGCAGCCAAAGCGCGAGCGCATCGGGGAACAGCATCCGCGCGTAGCCGCTCCAGTCGAGAAAGAGCTTGCCGCTGGAATGACCGCGAGAGCCAGGAGAGCGCACCCACGCCCAGCGCCGCGGACCACACCCAGAGCACCGGCCGGCACCACTTTGCGGCGGGGCCGCGATCTGCGCCGTAGACCTTGAACAGAAAGCCGACCAATGGAAGGCTGGTCCAGCCGTAGAGCTCGAGGTTCATGTGGACCATGATCCAGCGCCCGTAGGTCCACTCGCCCAATTGCTTGTTAAGTCCGGGAAAGAGCAGCAGAATTGCGATCAACACGCCAATGGCATTGGCGATGACAAGCCAGAACAGGCTGTGCCAGGCGGCGCTGGCGACCGCCTGCGGATCCTGGCTCGGCAATCGGATATCAGCGAGCGTATGCAGATTCATGAATCCTTCCATCGTGCATTTCCACCAGGCGGTCGCAGCGCGTGGCGAGGCTGCGATCGTGCGTGGCCATCAGCAGGGTCACGCCCTCGGTCGGCCACAAGATCGAGCAGAAGATCAAAGACCATGGCGCTGGTTTCTTCGTCGAGTGAACCGGTGGGTTCGTCGGCGAGCAGAATCTTGGGTTTGTTCATCAGCGCGCGGCAGAGCGCGGTGCGCTGGCGCTCTCCGCCGGAGAGCTTCTGGATGCGATGGCCGAGGCGATGACTGAGGCCGGTGCGATCGGCGAGTTGCAGTCAGGCGCGCGCTGCGGCTGTGCGCGATCGATCCGGCGGCAACGGTGGGGATGAGGCAGTTCTCTTCGAGCGTGAGATCGGGAATCAGGTTGTGAAGTTGAAAGACGAAGCCGACTTCATGGCGGAGAAGCGCAGCAGATTGCGTGCGACGTTGATCTCGACCCCGTTGACCCAAACGTGGCCGCGGTCGGCGAATCCAGCCCGCCGAACAGGTGGAGAAGCGTGCTCTTGCCGCAGCCCGACGGCCCGCAGAGCGCGACCGTTGGCCCTCGATGCCTTCGAAGTCGACGCCCTTCAGAACGGCGATCGCGCCATCGTCATAGCTCTTCCACACGTCTTCTGCGCGGAGCACGATGCGGCGTCCGGCTCGTCTTGAAGCACGGGGCTTCATTCGAAGCGCAGCGCCTCCACCGCACGAATGCGCATGGCATAGACGGCCGGGTAGAGCGCGCCGGCAATCCCGGTGAGCAAGGCCAGCACGATCACAATCAATATCGGCAATGGGTGAATGGTTCGCATCGACATAGCCGTGAAGCGCGGGAATCAGCTTGAGCGCGAAGAGAAAGCAGGTGCCGATGAGCAGTCCGACCACCGCACCGAAGAGCGACACGACCGCGGATTCGCCGAAGATCATTCCTGCGATCTGCAGGTGGGAGAACCCGTTGACGCGCAGGATGGCGATCTCGCGAATGCGCGTGAAGACCGACATGATCATGGTGTTGGCGACGCCCAGCCCGCCGAGCAGCAGACCGCATCCGCCGACTGCCCAGGCCGTGGCCTTGAGGATCTTGAATTGCGAATAGGAGCGGGTGAACTCGGCATCTTCAAGAGCGATCAGGTTGGGATACTTCGCTTGACCATCTTCTTGAAGGCGCACGGCGTCGTCTTTGTTGCGCAGCTTGATGGTGATGACGGAGGAAGTGCCTTCCTTGTGAAAGAAGCTTTGCGCCGAGCCGAGCGGCATGAAGACGCCGCCGTCCTCAAAGCCGTTGGCGGTTTTCAGAATGCCGATGACGTGGAAAGTCCGATGACCGATGGGCACATGGCTGTCCGAGACTGGCGCAGAGAAACTCCGCGGCGCGCGTCGCCGAGGACCACGTCGTCGTTCATGCTGTCGCGAAAGTGCAGGCGATCGCCCTGGAGCCACTTGGCTTTCCGAATGCGCGCGTCGGTGGCGGTGACGCCAAAGCAGGTGATGATGGGGTGATCGGCGCTGGAGACGATTCCGAACAGCACCGGATCGGCATGCGACACCATCGGCCAGCCGGCGATCTGTTGCACGGCGCAGCAGGAACATTGCTGAAGAAGAGATCGGAGACGTTGCGCTCGAAGACAATGATCTCGCTGTCGCTCGACAGGATGCCGGAGAACATGCCGATCGCGCCCTGCAGGATGGTGACCACGGTGAGCATGGCCGCGACGCTGAAGGCGATGCCGGCAACGCTGATCAACGAACGGATGCGATGACGGCGCAGATTGGTCACGATCAGCTTGAGAAAGATCATGACCAGCCTCCTTCCGCCAGCTCGCAGCAGTCTCTGAGTAACCCGGGCAAGCTCCTCCTGCAAGTTCGCTGCGCAGCCTTTCCAGGAAAGACAGCTCCGGCCGTGAATCCACAAGGCGCTCGAGCGTCTTGTCTCCCAGATCGATGAACCGCGTGAGGCGGTGAACGGCGCCGCCGATGCCGATGACGGCCGCGATGTTGGGCCGGTCGAGCAGGACATCGCGGGCCACAGTCTTTCCGGTTTGCTCTGCGCTTTGCAGCACATCTTTCAGGTCGTCGACGATCTGGTAGCCGAGGCCCCAGAAGAGCGCGATGCGCTCGAGCAGTTGAAGCTCGCGGGCCGAGGCGCCGCCCAGCATCGCCGGCAGCACCAGCGTCAGCCGGATCAGCGAAACCGTCTTGCCCCGCGCAATTCGCTCGGTGGTCTCGCGGTCGTGCGGGGCAAGGTGGAGTAGTGGAGATCGAGGCTCTGCCCGTTCAGCAAGCCCTCCACGCCAAGACAATGCTCGATGTAAGCCAGAGCCCGCACTTGTCTGACCTGCGGGCAGCCGGCGACGGCGCGCCACGTGAGTGCGTACGCGCGATTGATCAGGGCCAGCGCGGTAAGAATGGCACCTTCCTCGCCGAATGCAAGATGAACACAGGGAGCGCCGCGCCGCTCCAATGCGTTGTCCATGCACGGCAGGTCGTCGAAGAGCAGCGAGGCGGTGTGGAAGTATTCGAGCGCAACGGCAGTTCCGGGCGTAGCGCGTGCAGGCCGTAGGCGGTTGCCATCTGAAAAACCAGCCGGGCCGGACCAGGCTGCCGGGATTGTCGAGCACATGACGAAGCGCCTCTTGGAAGTTCGGATCGAGAACTGCCGGCAGCCACAGATTGGTGCTGAAAGCTTCCCCAAGAAAACTCGTATCCAATTGCTCCATGACGTTCGATGGCTGCACTGTGATCCTCAACATCGTTCGGGTAAGATATGGTTCTTTGCGCTGCAGAAGCGGCCCGCGTGACAACCTGGGTTCTGTGAGTCGCAATTCACCGATGAGACGGGTTCAGGCGCTACTTTGGAAAGCGCGGAATTGGGCCTGTTTTCATGACGTTTCGTTCATCTTCAAAACACCGTGCAATTTTCATACTCCAGCACGCCAATTGTGAGGCTGCGAGGATCAAACCGATCTCACCAAACCTTGCGCCAATTCGCTCGTGCTATCCAAATCCCATCGATAGTCGGCTCGGTCTTGAGGATAGATGAGAACGGTGAATCTGAATGAACGGCACGATGACAATGCGTTCATCTTTGTTAACGGTTTGATTTCTCGCAGAAAGAATTACGAAGGTACCTGGTCACATCAGATGCCACGTTATGTCAACGCGCACGGGAATCTCATTCTTGATGGTCACGGTCAGAAACGAAGGACGCTCGATTTTGAAGTCGGAGCAAAGTGCGGGAACCGTTCCGACGATGCGAACCGCGCTGCCCTGCTGCGTTCGTTGGAACGGCACGTGCGTGTAGTGCGCAGTCTGGCCCGCGAACTGCACTTCGAGATCGGCGTAGATTGTCGATGCGCCGCTTTCGGACTGCGGGAAAATGCGTGCGCACCTGGACCATGGGAAACTGCGCGCCGCGCGTAGCTTCGAGCATGTGCAGGTCGCGATTGGTATCGCCCGAGTCGAAGGTCTTCACCGGCGCGGCAATCAGAAAGTCGCACTGGCCGGCGTGGCAGATTCCCTTCCCTTTTGCGGCATGACTGGTGCCGTCAACCTCGTGCATGGGATGCGACATGTGATAGCTCAGGCTTGATTGCTGGAGGACATACTGTGTATCGGGCTGGGCGAAGATGGGAGCGGCGACGGAAGCTGCGGCGAGCGCGATGCCGAGCACGAGGGTCGACTTCATTTCTTCTCCCAGAACTTGAGGTGGATCGGCCACGAAACCGCAACAATGGATGCGCCATAAGCGCCCGCGGTAATCCAGGCAACGGTGCCGTGTTGCGCGGGAAAGCCATGCGGCTTCTCACCGGAGTTCTCCTGCTGATAGGCCATGTAGCCAAGTATCGGCGTAAGAATCATCCCGGGCCCGTGAACCCAGGCCAAAGCCTCATGCCAGCGAATTCCGCCGTGCTTGGGATTGTTGGGAATCCGCGGGGCGAAGATCGCGTACGACGCTGTTGTGAAGTAGAGCGCGGTGGTTAAACCGCCAAGCGCAGCGTGAAAATCGAGATTCGCCTGCGTCGGCTCCGTGATCGTCTGGCCGTTCTTGCCTTTCGCCTTGGCCAGTGGCCCCGTAATCAGCGTAGCGGCCATGGGGATCGTCGTGATCAATCCAAGGCGCTGGTGAATCTTCAGCATCTCAGTCCGCTTGACGAGTGTGGCCTGCAACTGGGCGTTGGCCTGAGTCTGTTGCGTTGTGAAGCCGAGATCGGAGAGCGAAGGGTCGCCGCGGAGCGGCGGTGGGCGCATTGGGAAGATCGGGCTGAAGACGCGGGTTGTGATTGGCTGGCGGCGGGTTGCTGCTGTGCTGGAGGTTGTTGCTGAGCAGGCGAGGCGACTTGCGCGTGAACCTGGCCTGAGATCAGTAGGGAAATCAAAAGGATTCCTGACCGAAAATCGTGCGCCGTCACCTTCAGGGCCATGAGAGCTCCTCCTCCGCGGAACGGAAACACTGGGAAGTCACTGTCCGACCCAAACTCATTCAAATGTTGGGAGTTTGCCGTCAGAGCTGACGGTGAGACGGATTCCAGTGCCCTCTGGAAAGCACGCATATGGTTCTGCATTAATTGCGGTTCGTTCACTACCAACGATAGAGAGGAAAGATGACGGTAACTGAACGCTATGATGACAAAATGTTCATCTTGCAGAATTCGCTTTTCCCTTGGAGCGACTTCACGAGATTTCTAGTGTCTGTATGAATAAGTAATGCAAATGCACTAATATTCGACCATGCGCCTTCTGCTCGTTGAAGACGAAGTCGATATACAAAGTTTCCTGCGGCGCTCACTCGAAGAATCGGGATACCAAGTCGAGGTTGCGCAGCCTGATGGCAAGACCGCCGAGCGGCTTGCAGTCGACGGTTCCTTCGACGTACTCATTGTGGATCTAGGGTTGCCCGATCAGGACGGTATTACCTTAATCCTTCGTTTGCGCCAATTGGGTGTGAGTGCGCCCGTATTGATCTTGTCTGCACGCCGCTCCGTCGATGATCGCGTGCGGGGACTTGAACAAGGCGGAGACGATTACCTGACCAAGCCGTTTGCGCTGGCTGAATTGCTGGCCAGGCTTCGCAATCTACTTAGTGAACAGCTCCTCCTCGAGCGATGCGACGCGAATACGCGTCTTAGACCTCGAATTGGACCTCTTGAGGCGCGAGGCTTCACGCGGCGGCAGAGGCGCCGCACTAATCCCGCAGCAGGAATTTGTTCTTCTGGAGTATTTGTGCAGGAACGCAGGGCGCGTGGTGACGCGCTGATGATCCTGGACAAGGTCTGGGGGATGCGCATTCAACAGCAATACCGGAACCGTGCCCAAGGTATGACATAAC
>CAWJHI010000047.1:0-27193 GCA_963842485.1 Terriglobia bacterium
CCACAGCGCGTTGGCGCGGGCGAGACGGAGCGCCACTTCAAGAGATCGCCGGTCCGCCCATCACTCAGGCGTAGGATCAGCGCGAGGCCGGCGACGATATGGCGGCTCGCCTCTGGGTTGGTGGAGCGCGACAGCGCAAGTTCCGCCGCTTTCAGCCAATAACGCGCCGCCGCCGATTCGGCGAGGCCCACCCCTCTCTCGCCGGGCTATGTCCCTTCGCCTCCTCGATCGTTTCGCTGACGCCCGCGATGACGGCCTTGTTTCCATTTAAGCGCGGCATGCTCAAGGGTTGTCGCGTGGCTCGCTGCGAGCAAAAAAGCCAAGCTCGCGATTAGGGCCGCGACATACCGTTTCATCATCGTGTCCCATGATCCAAGGATGAATGATGCCGAACAACCAGCCCCTTGATCCGACGCCGAGCTTGACGCCTTTAGGGCGCGCGGTCGAGGTGGCGATTGAGCAGCAGGAAAACGACGAGGATGCAGCCGAACACGATCTGGCGTCCCGCCTCGCCGATCTGCATCGTGGTCAAGAGGCTGGTCAAGACCGTGATCAGAATGGCCGCGGCGGCGACCCCGATATAGGATCCTCTGCCGCCGGCAAGCGACATGCCGCCGATCACCGCGACCACAATGCTCGGCAACACGTAGGCGTCGCCCAAACCGAGAAAGGCTGCGCCGACGTAACCGATGAGGCAAAACCCGCTGAGCGCCGCGACGAGCCCGCTGATCGCATAGACCGATATCTTCACCAGCTGGACGTGGGTGCCGGAGAGCAGCGCCACTTGGGCGTTTGCACCGGTGCCGAAGATCTTGCGGCCCCAGGCGGTGGCTGAGAGAAACCACACCGCAGCCAGCCCGATCGCGATCCACAGGAGGAAGATGTTGGGCACGCCCAAGGTGGTGCGGCCGGCGAGCTGCGCCAGAAAAGGGCTCGCGGCGATCGCCGGCTGCGCGATGGATTCGAAAATGATCAGCCCGCCGTTGACGATGCTGGCGATCGCCAGCGTCATCACCAGGGGCGGCACGCCGAATAGCGCCACGCCCAGCCCGCTGATTGTGCCGACGGCGGCGCCTGCCAGTCCCATCAGGACGGCTACCGGCAGGACGGCGCTGTCCTGGCCCTGAATAAGCGCGGCGCCGACGATGCCGCCCAGCGAGCCGTTGGCGCCGACCGAGAGATCGACACCTTCACCGCCGGCGAGAAGGACGAAAGTTTGGCACAGCGCGAACAGGCCGAGGAACGCGCTGATCTTAAGCTGCGTACTGACTTGCGTGAAGCTGAGGAAACCGGGCGTGACGAAATTTCCCAAGACCATCAACACAACGCTAAGAGCCAGCAACAGTCCGCCGGTGCGCAGGGACGCGATCACGCGGTTTTCCTCCGGCCGACGATAAAGGTGAAGCTCAAGGCGATGCAGATCACGATGCCTTTGAAGAACTCCTGATAGATGCTGGGGATGCCGGCGAAGTAGATGACATTGGCGACGAGCCCCAGCGCGATTGCGCCGAACGCCGCACCCCAGACCGAGCCGCGGCCGCCGGCAAGCGAAATGCCGCCGATCACCACGGCGGCCACCGAGGTCAAGGTGTAAGGAAGACCCAGCCGGGAGTCGCCGGACAAAGTCTGCGCCGAAATGGCGAGGGACCCAAGGTAGACGAAGCACCAGGCGATGCAGTAGCCGCAAAACTTGACCCAGCGGACGTCAATGCCGGCATGGAAAGCGGCCACGGAGTTGCCTCCGACAGCCAGCAATTGCCGCCCCAGCGGATAGCGTTGCAGCACCGACCACAGACCGAGGGCGACAAGGATAAGGATCAGCGCGATTGGAACACCCCAGACGCTGCCGGCGTAGAAGTCGCCGAACGCCGGGTCGACACTGCCGCCCGGCTGCGGCCGGAAGATCAGCGCCACGCCAAACCAGATCGCGCTGGTGGCGAATGTGACGATGAGCGACGGCAGCCGCATATAGGCGACGAGCACGCCGTTCGTCGCTCCGGCCAGAACGGCGATCGCGAAGGTCGCGCCGAGGGTCGGCCACAGGCCCCAACCCGCGAGTTCCGGCAGTGTCGCCAATGCGCAATTGAGCATCGACACACCGGTCCCGACGGACAGATCGAGCTCGCCGCTCAACACGATGATGGCTTGCGCGGCGCTGACCAGAACGGTCGGAGCAAAGGTGGCGATGTTGCTGGACAGAGACCCGCGCGTCAGCAGATCGGGCTGCAGCGCGACATTGATCGCGAAGACGACGATCAGCATTCCCAGGCTCGGCAGCAGGCCGGCGTGGCGAAGGGCCCTCATGCCGCGCGCCCGAAGGAGGCGGCGAGCAGGTTATATTCGGTCATCGTCTCGCCCGCGAACTCACCGACGATGCGGCCGCCGTAGACGACCAGCACGCGGTCGCACATGCTGAGCAGCTCCTGGAAGTCGGACGCATAGAGCAGCACGCCGGCGCCGTCGGCGGCAAGATGCTCGACCGCGGCATAGATCTCGCCCTTGGCATGGACGTCGACCCCTTTCGCCGGGTCGCTTAGCAACAAGACCTTGGTCGCCAGCGGCAGCCATTTGCCGATCACAACCTTCTGCTGGTTGCCGCCGCTTAGCGCGCCGACCTCTTGCGTTGGTCCGCTGGCCTTGATCCCCAGCCGCCGGATGATTTCCAGCGCGCTGCGGCGGATCTCGGCGAAAGGAAGGATCCACGGCCGGCGACGAACGCAGGCCGACGGGTAGTCGAGGTTCTCTTCTATCGACTGACCAATGAACAGACCCTGCCGATGACGGTCGCCGGGCACCAGGCACACGCCGTGGCGGATCATGTCGCTTGGCCGCCGCGGTCGCAGCTCGCCACCCTCGACCCGGATCCGGCCGGCCGCAATGCGGCGCCCCCCGGCTAGCGCCTCGAGAATCTCTTCCTGACCTTGGCCCTGGAGGCCGGCAAGCCCGACGATTTCGCCGCGCCGTAGCGCGAGCGTCGCCCCTTCGCGCCGCGGAGTAACGGCGAGCCCGGCCGTCTCCAGTACGACCGGGCCGATGTCGCGCACCAACCGCTCGTGCGCCGCGATTTCGGCTTCGCCCGTCATCAGCGACAGCAATCGGTCGTGATCGAGCTTCGCGCCGATGGACCAGCTGCCGACGGTCTGCCCATTGCGGAGCACCACCACATCGTCGCAGATCTGCTCCACTTCGGGCAGACGGTGCGAGATGAATACCGTTGCCACTCCTTCGCCGGCCAGTTTCCGGATTTCCTGGAACAGACGCTCGACTTCGGCATGCGCCAGGCTGGCGGTCGGTTCGTCGAGGATGAGGACGCGCGGCTTTCGCAGCAGGGCGCGCGCGATCTCGACGAGTTGCTGCTCCGCGCTCGAAAGCTCGCCGGCAAGGCGATCGACATCGAAGTCCGGGGAGAGCCGCGCCAACGCTTCCGCCGCTGCCGCGCGGCTGCCTTCCCGGTCGATGAGGCCGAATCGGCCGCGCCGTTCGGCTCCGAGAAACAGATTCTCCCAGACCGGCAGGTCCGGCACCAGGCTGGCGTGCTGATGGGCAATGACGATGCCGCGATCGCGCGCTGCCCGCGGTGAAGGATGCGAGACCGCGCGGCCGTCGAAGGACATCTCGCCTTCGTCGGGCGTGATCTCGCCGGCTAGGATGGCGGAGAGGACCGATTTGCCCGCGCCGTTCGCGCCGAGCAGGCCGCCGACGCGACCGGCAGACAATGATATTTCCACACCGTTCAGCGCCACCACGCCGCCGAACCGCTTTACCATGCCCCGCGCGGTCAGGATCGGCACTGCCGCTCTTTCGTCACCGTGCGGCCGTCGAGGCGCGGGCGTCGAAGCGGTGTCGTGCGCCTCGACGGCCATCTCGTTTATTGGAACAAAGCGTCAAGCTGATCTTCGCTCAGCCACGCGGCGAGGAAGTAGCCATTCGGCTTATCCTTCATCTTGTCCAGCGTCGCGTCGAGATCCGCCGAATTGACGAAGGTTGTGATCGGATAATAGTAGGTATTGTCCTTCAGCGGCTTGAGCTTCTTCCCTGCGGCGATGCGCACCGCGATACCGAGCGCCGTGCGGCTGATGTCGGGCGGGTTGACTTGTGCGAATATCTTGAGGTCCGGCTGCTTGACAAGAACGGTCTTCCACTCCTCCAGGAACGCCTTCTGCGTCTCGCCGGTCATGGTGGGGATCGGACGGCCCGCGTTCTCGAATGCCCGCATCACGCCAAGCGCCATCGAATCCTCGACGAACACGCCGTCGATCTGCGGCTGCGAGGCGAGCACCGTCGACATGGCGGCCTGGGCCTTGGCCTGATCCCATAAGCCATATCCCTTCCAGACAATTTCCAGACCGGGATCCTTGGCGAATGTATCCAGCGCGGCCTTGCGCCGGGCTTCGGCCGCCGGATGGCCGGGGATGCCGTCCATGACGACGATCTTGCCCTTGCCGTTGAGTGCCTTCGCCAGCCATTCGGCATAGCGCTTGCCCCACTCATAGTGATCGACCGTCACATTGACGGCATAGGGGCTGGTCACCGCCTGGTCGAAGGAGACGACGGGAATGTTAGCCTTGTTCGCTTCGGCGAAGACGCCGTTGAGCGCGGTTGCCGAATTGGCGTTCACCATGATGACCGAAACATGCTGCTGGATCATGTTACGGATATCTTGGATCTGCTGATTGGTGTCGGCGCCGGCCTGCTGCACGATAAGCTGGCCGGCCATTCCCTTCGATTTGTAGACGTCGAACTGTTCCTTGGCGCCGGCAATCATTTGATTGCGCCATTCCGTGCCGAAATAGCCATTGGACAGGCCGATGACGATTTTCGAGCCGTCCTCGGCGTAGGCGGACGCCGACCACAGGGCCAGCGCCGCGACGCCGGCAGCAAAGAGCTTGTTCATTAGCCTATTTCCTCCGCTCGTTTAGTTGTAAGGCCAGGATGCGGTCTGCTGTCGAATATCGAGAAGAGCGAGCCTCGTCGCCACTCGATCAGGGGAGGGCGAGACCCGCATGCGTCTCTCTGCCGATATGGTGAAGTCGCCGACACTTCGCTTGATTAATAACTTGCGCTTCTGGGGCGGCACAAGAGGGGCGTCGCAAGTTTCAGACCGCATGATAAGTAACTAGCGCCCCCCGAATTGCTTGTGCGCGTGAAGGCTGAACGGGGGCATGGGTTCGCCGGTCGGGCGTTCAGACGGCGATGGTTAGAAGGATGGTTTGGAAAGGACCTGCGCCCGCCTGGCGCGCGGTATCGACGGTGGTCGAATCGCCGCTTCGTAGTCGGCGACCCATTTGGCGCGATATCCGTTCGTGACTTTGCGCTGAATGACGCAAGGCCGCAGGGCGCGTTCGCTGGCGTTGTTGGTCGGCTCGACCAGGCCGGGAAAGTCGGAGACCGTGAGCAGTTGGTCACGCACGCGGGCGATCTTACCAGAAGATCGCGGGTCAGCGGACAGACGGTCGGCGCGCTCAGGATCGCGTCGAATCGCGCTCCAGGCGGCGCTGCTTGGCGCGCAAGGTCAAAGCGTTGATGATTGTGATTTCGTCGGCCAGGGCGAAAACCCGGCCGAGCCGAGCCGCATAGTCCCGCACCGGTATGCCGGTATTGCGGAATAGAAACTCCCGCGCGTCGTTCTTGGTGAACCCGTCGCGATGGATGGTTTTCACATGCTCCGGGCACAACACCACCACGGCTTCGATACTCATGCAGGTGCGATAACTCCATACCGTGGCCAGGGCGCGCGAGACGGCTTTCAATACGCCCTGCGCCGTGCGCGACATATGTTCGCTCACGCCATGCGGCGCTTCCCCGGCGAACAATGTAACCGTGCTTTCAGAACGCGCAAACCCCAGCTCGACGTGCAGTGGCTCCCACGGATTCTCCTCTTCATTCTCCGCAATGCAATAGGAAAACTTGCCCGGATTTCCCAGCACCGACATGTCGATTCCGTCTGGCCGCCCGCCCCCCAGGTTCAACAGAATCAATTGCAGCGCGCGACCCAGCGAGCTGTTGGCGCGCGCGACGTTGCTGAATACATTTTTCCGGTACGCGAAGCCCAGCGTGTTGCGTATGGGACCGTTCACCACGATCAGCGGCGCGGCGAAATGCGTGGTCGCCTGCACCCCGTGGGCGTTAAAGCGCTCATCGCAGACCGCGCGAACCAGCGGGATCAGTACGCGCATCATGCTGGGGGCGCAGCCGGCCATTACCGCATTGGCGGCGATCTTCTCCACCGTTGCCTCGCCGTAACAGGGAGGAATTCTTCCCACGATTTCGGCTGGATCGAGATCGCCCATCATTGCGTCCACTCGCTCCGCCGTCGGCGGAACCACCGGCAGCGCATCGCCGAAGGCGCGCATCGAGTACTCGCAGGCGTCCTCGGAGATCTCGATGCGCGACGCACGCGTTCCGCGTGTGGCGTGAAGTTTGACAGGCTCGACCGCAGCGCCGTCGGTCGATGGCTCCAGATGACGCGAGGAGCATCCTGGTTTGCTCTTCGGCGCACCGTCATAGGGATCCGCCACCGGCTCGCAGCCCAACTCCGCGGCCACTGCGTTCATTTCGTCTTTGTCGAATCCAATGTGCGATCGAATCACGCGGCCGTCCCCTCCGATCAGAAAGAACGCCGGCACTGCGACGGGATCGTAAGCGCGCGAAAGGCGCAGGCCGTGATCCACTTCCACCGGAAACGCGACCGGCGCCTGCTCCACGAAGCGGCGCGTAAGCGCAGCGTCGTCCTGCGAAATTCCAAAGACGCTTATGGACTGCTTCGCCAGTTTATTGAGGTAAGATACACTGAGCCAGCAGGTCGGGCAATCGGTCTCGAGAAAGACCACCAGCCACGGCTTGCCCGGGGCGTGGACCAGCGCCAAGTCTGGCGCCTTCTGTCCGGCTTCCAGCATTGAAGTACATCTATCCTATCGTACGGCGCGTTTCTCGGCGACTAGGAGAAATTGGCCGGCGAAGGGCCGGAACGGCAGCGCGAGGTACAGGCTGACCAGCCAGCCCGCCACCGGAAAGCGCGATTTCATGCTAAACGGCGTGAAGCGCGGTTCCGAGTGGACGATCGCCCAGCCCAGGGACCGCAGAAAGTCGGTAAATCCGTTGTCGGTGTATGCGGTTTTATGGGTGTAGTCGTCGTAATAGCGGCGTGGCTCCAGGCGGAAGTTCGGTTGCACCACGATCAACCGCCCGCCGGGACGCAGCACGCGGTGCGCTTCCGCCAGAATCGTCTCGCCCTGCTCGATAGTGAAATGCTCGAAGAAATTCGATGCGAACACAGTGGCGACGCTCGCCGTCGCAAGCGGCAGAGGATCGGTGGCCGATTGAATCAGCGGATGGATCGAATCTCCCCAATGCCGGGCGAGATCCGGATTCATATCCAGCGCCCATTTCGACGCCGCCCGAATATTCCGCGAAAATTCGCCATAGCCGGCGCCCAGCTCCACCAGTCCTTCGTCCTCCTTAACCCATCGCTGAAGGTAGCGGCAGATGGCGGTCCAGACCACCGCGCGCCGCGGATCGAATTGAAAGCGGACTTCGTGATAATTCTTGACGGCGGTCATCATTGAACTGGTTGGCGAACTGGTTGGCGAACTGGTTGATAGACGTACACCCCGTCGCGATATGGGCCCGGAATATGCGCGGCGAGTTTATAGTGTAAGCGGATTTCGGTGAGCTGTGCCGGTGGCAACGTGGAAACTTCCAAATCCCGGACGGGCGCGGGATCGCCGGTGTCCTCGAACAGAATGATGGTGGAAAAAACTTGAGCCGCGATGTCCCGCCGTACCGGCTCCGGATCCACCGCGCCCGCGCGAACCAGTAGTCCGTAGATCAGGGGCTCCACTTCCAATGCGCCTCGGAGGCGTTCAGCGGCGTTGTAGTCGGTGGACAGCAGGCGTCCCGTGACGTACGGTTTCAGGGCCGCCAGTTCGGATCGAAACTGCTGTTCGACGGCGATCCGTGTCAGCAGCACGTTCGTGGTGATTCGGAAATTCAAGATCAGGTGGACCGCCAGTGGGACCTGCAAAAGAGTGATCCAGCACTTGCTTCCGCTGAAGCACAGCGGGAAGAAATTCAGCGCGTGCAGTGCCACGCAGGCGCACAGAATCAGCAAAACCGTGAACTCGATCTGATAGTTGGTGTCGGAGCCGATCTTCGCGGCGGTCATAATAAAGATCAGCCCGGCCAGACCCAGGTAGACGAATAGCGCGCGTCCAGCGCGCCACGCCGGTTTCGCGCCTGCCAGCACAACCGTCATCAACGGCGTCACTCCGATCAGCACCATGAAATGCGGCTTCAGCTTTTCGAGCGAGAACGGGTTCATGTTCGCGCGAACCGTGTCAGCGATAAAGTGCCCGTGCGTCGCCGCGTTGATTCCAAGCGTCAGCGCCAGCGCGGCGCCGGCCAGGCTGGCGCCAAAGCGAAGCGCTACCTTCGGTCGGTCGAGTAATAAAACCAGGAACATCGCGGCGGGGCAGGCGAGCATGGTCTGCTTGGTGAAAAACGCGAGCATCGCGAAGATTCCCGCTTGTGCCAGCGTCTTGTCGCCCCGAATCAAGTATCGGGAGAACTGCAAAAACCCAGCCATGGCCCAGCAGACCGCCAGCGTGTCCACCTGTCCAATGGTCCCCCAGTTCAACAGCAGCGACGTGGATGCGGCGGCCAGAGCCGCCATCCAAGCGCAGTAACCGTCGCCGGTGTAAAGCATCACCAGCCGCCCGCACAGCGCGATGATGCCAAGCAGCGCGACGAAGCTGGTCAGACGGCCGGCGGTCATCGTAGACAGACCGGCCTTTCCGAACCCGGCTTCGATCCAATAAAACAGGGGCATGTACGCGCAGACCGTGTAGGGATAGCGATTCAGATCGTAGTACAGGGTTCCGTCCCGGTCGAGCATCTGTGACTGCGCGCTGACCACCGATTCGGGTCCGGAAAAAGCATTCTGCGACCACAGCAGCGTGGCGAGATGGCAAGCCATCAGGATCGCCGCGACCACACAGAACGTCCACAGAATTCGCCGTGCCCACAACTCCGTCCGCTGCTGCGGAATCGCGATCGGGACGGATGGCGCCAGGGAGGACATGTAAGCTCAACCATGAAATCGGCCTGCCAGGGGGGAAACTTCAGCGAACCTGATAGATCGTGCCGTTTGGGGTTCGCTCGATGACGGTCAGATTGGGATTTGTGGCGATGGCTTTCATGACAGCCTCCTTGTCCTCGCCGCCGATCTCCCGGCCCAGGTCCTCAGACGTAAAGTAAACGTAGCCGGCGCCGTGTGCGCGTGCGAAATCTGCCAGACGCGAGTAGAATGCCACCATCCCGGCCCGGTCCTCGCGATACCAGTATTTCGGCGGCAGCGTCAGCGTCATCGCCGTGTGGCCCGTTTGAAGATAAAACACCGGATCCTCATAAGCCACAAAGGACGCGTTTTGGGGCAGATTTTCAGCAATCCAGCGATACGCGGCGCGCTTCTCCGTCGCGATTTCGCGCTGATGTCCGGAGGCTGTCGGCATTACCGAAAACAACGTGAAGAGCTGAACCGCAACGGCTCCCATCAGGACTGCGGCCAACACTATCCCGAACCCCGACGCGACGATTCGCTGGGACCAATCCTGGTGCCGCATCCCGGAGCGAAGCAAACCCGCGAGATGCTCCATTTCGGTCAGCAATCCGGCCAGGAGAAGGGGGACCAAAGGCAGGACAAATCGTTCATTGGGCGGGAAATACCAGACCAGCAGCATCGCCGCGGAAACGGCTCCGAAAGCAGCATACTGCCAGGTTTCACCGCGTCTTCTGACCAAGTGAACAATTCCGCTGATCATCGCAACCCCCAGCACTTCCGTCAGAATTTTCATCGTGAGCGCCGAGGTGACCTCGGGCAGCGCCATCGCACCCATCGCGTACAGCAGCCCGTCCGCGTTCTTCCACAACACCACTGGAAGATCCGATGGAGAGATCGCATACCTCACATAACTCAAGTAATTTGTATAATATAGGAGAATTTCATCGGCGCCGGCGAGCTGATGCGCCCTGGTCCAAAGCGTCCATCCGCCCACGAAGGGTGCCATCGAAACGGCGAACAGGATTGCCCGGCGTCGCTCCCGGCGGCATATCATTACCAGAAGCCCCGAAATCAGCAACGCCAACCCCGCCGATCGAGTGAGATACGCGAATCCCCCAAGCACGCCCGCCGCAATCACCCATTTCGAGCCGGATTTCTGCAAACACAGGATCCCGCCCAGAATCATGCAAGTGAAGAACATCTCCGAGAACACACTGATTCCAAAGTGGATCACATACGGATTGACGGCCAGCAGCGCCAGCAGAATCCACAGCCGAACCCCCGCCAACCCCCAACTGCGAAACAAGCACATGCTCAACAAAACAAAGGCCGGAATCGTGAGCCAGCCCAACCACGCCGCGATTCGAAGATTCGCCGGGAAAGCTGGCTGGATGATCCAGGCCAGCGACATATAGACGGGAAACAAAGGACCATATTTGGTCTGATATGGGTCCTCCGTCAGGCTGGGAATGCGATACCCGTGGCTTTCGGCAATCGACTTGGCGGAGACGTAGTATATGCCATCGTCGTGATTCACCCCAAATTCTGGCAAGTCGCTATTGCTTCGGGCGATCCAAGCCGATACAGATAACAGAATGACTAAGCCAAAGGCGGTTTGGAGGCTCGAAGTCATACGGATAAACGTTAGCATAGACCTCAGCACGCGGGGCTGGACTAGTCCTAAAGGTATGGCAGGCGGCTCAAAATCCGATATGACTGAGAGTTTTCAAAATGCGCACTAGGCTTTTAGCCTGATTCTTTCGAAGCAGGACGAATGTTAAATTCGAATCAGCGACAGGGACCTGTCGCGCACCGTAGGGAGAGGAGATTAGAGGAGAAATGAAGAATCTTATCTTGAAGTTGCAGGTTTGGAAAGATACGCGCGGACAGGACCTCATCGAGTACGCTCTGATGGCGGGTTTTGTGGCCGTTGCTGCCGGCGCGATTATGCCGGGCGTTGCGACCAGCATCAGCACGATCTTTTCGAAGGTCGCGTCGGTGATGACGCAGGCTTCTACACAGGGTAGCTAAACACTACGTAACCGCAGGAATGGGAGTGGGCAAGGCGAAAGCCGCGCCCGCTCCCGTCTGCTTTTTTGGCCCGCCTTTCTTCCTTCCTGAAAAGGCTACTCGACCCGATACACTACCGCTCCCGAGTCCTCGTGGATTCTCGTTAACCCTGCATTTTTGCTCGCGAGTTCCAAGTTCTCGTCTTTCCGACTTGGTCCGACCTTGGGCAGCATGACGTAGCCCAAACTATGTTCCCGCGCGTACTGGTCGATCCCGCGGTACAGCTCCGAATCTTCATCGGTTCCCTTCGCGTAGTAATGGCGCGTGGGAATCAGGAAAGACGCGCCGTGCCGGCCCGTGGCCAGATACAAGGCTGTGTCGTTCTCCCATAGAATATTCGTGTTTTCAGGCGTATTGGCCTGAATCCATTCGTAGGCAACTTGGAAATCGCGCCCGTTTTGCCGATCCTCACGAAACAGCCCCGGAACCACGTTGACCCACATATAGATTTGCAAACCGGCTCCCGTAGCGAGAACCGCGATCAGGAACCCGGCGAAAGCATAGGCGACCCGCCGCTGGCTGCGATCCGGGTGCGCAAAGGTTTTGCGGACCAGCCTGGCGAAATCAACGGCTTCAGTCCAAAAACCGGCCAACAGCAAAGGAGCCACCGGCAGAATGAAGCGCTGGTTTGGGGGGAAATGCCAGATCACCAGCATGAGCAGAGAAATCAGCCCGAACCAGGAATATAGCCGGGCACACCCGGCTCGCACCAGTCCCACGCAGCCCAGGATCATCGCGATGCCGAGCGGCGGAAGCAGCATTTTCTCAGGCAACCCCTGCAGCATCTGGGGAAACACCAGCGAGCCCATCGAGACCAGCAGCGCGCTGGCATTTTGCCATAGCACTGTGGCGAGGTTGTCCCAGCCGACGTTGTAGAACTGATATCCGATGTAGCTCGTGTAGCAGAGCGTCACGATGTCATGACCGGGAGCCGCGTGCGCGTGGGTCCACAGAGTCCACCCAGCAACGGCGGGTATCATCCCCACCGTGAACCACAACGCCCGGCGGGACTGCTTATTCCACAGGAAGTAAATGACGGCGGCGGGAAGCAGCGCGATGCCGGCCGTCCGCGCCAAATACCCAGCCCCCGCAAGCAATCCGGCGATGAGCGCCGAGTATCGCCGATCCGTCCTCTCGGCGAAGAACATCGCGGCGAACATGAAAATCATGAAGAATAGCTCGGAGCCCAGGTTCGATACGAAGAACAGTACGTACGGGTTCAATGCGAACAGGGCTGTGACCAGCCAGGCGCTCCTGTCCGCGAATCCGTTCCGCCGCAGCCATAGATGGAATAACCACAAAACGACTGGCAACGCCAGCCAGGACAGCATCAGTGTCAATGGCAGATTCGCCGGAAACGCCGGATTCATCCGCCACGCCAGCGACAGATACAACGGATATAGTGGAGGATACTTGGTCTGATACGGCTCGCCCGGAAGACTCAGAATCTTGTAGCCCGTCCCGCTCCCCAGAGCTTTGCCGCCAATGAAGTACAAACCGTCATCCTGCAAAATTCCGAAGTGCGGCACATCCCGGTTGATCCACACGAACACGAACGAAGGCAGGCTGAGCATCAGGACCGCCAGGGCCACGGGCACGCGCAGGAAACTCATCGCTAATGCGCGGCGGCGACTTCATCCATCAGCGGCGCGAGATTGCCCTCAGCGTCAAATTCGAAAGCTTCGGAATCGCCTACGATTTCGAGATTCGAATGGGCCTCGATTTCAGCGCGTAAATTCTCGCTGAGCCGCATGGCTCCCAGTTCGAGCGAGTTGGCGATCCATCCGAGCGTCACCTCTTGCTGATCGTGCTTGCCCACCGTCGGCCAGATTCTTTCCAGACACTCGCGATCGGTCGAAAAATGAACCGGCGTGCGAATCGCAGCCGGCGTGGAGGCGGTAAGAGAATTGATCTGCGTCGGATGCCAGTCGATGGCTTCAAGCAGACGATCGTGCACCACATCGGCCATCCCGAGCCCCACTCCGTTTCCATAACTGTGCTCGCTCATCCCGCGAATGAAGATCCGATTGATGGCGGGCGCGGTGTCCCACGGGTTGTACTCGCCGTTCACGCCGCGGTTCACCACTTTCGTATCCATGCCTGCGCCCGAGAAATTCTTCCCGATCTGGTCGATGATTAGTATGTTCAGCGGGACCGGAATTCGCCCCATCCAGGACTTGGCGAGCGCCAGTAGCTCTTCCTCCTTCCGCTCCATTTCGCCGACCGGCACCGCGCTAAGCTGCGCGGTACTGTGATTGGCGTCTTCGAGAATCGCCAGGCCGCCCAGGATCTTTCCGCTCTTCAGCACCTGGCGTCCGATGGTGCGGATCACGTATTCCAGGCCCAGGCGATACGCATAAGTGTGATAACGCTGGGCGCCCGCGAACTTGCCCAGGCCGATCGCCATCATCTTGAACAGCCCGCTTTCAATCTTGCCGGCGAAATCGGTATGCCATTTCACGCGTCCGATGAGAAAAACTCCGTCGGCTGAATGAGCATTGCGATCCATGAACGCTTCGATTCCGTCTTCGGTCTTCCCCAGCGACACTACTTCGAGCGCGCTCAGCACGGGGCATCCCATGGATGCCTCGTCGATGCCGTAGTGCGCCAGGACATTCGCTTGTCCTTGCGCGGTAGCCGCGCCATGGCTTCCCATCGCTGGAAACAGAAACGGATGGAAGCCGCGCGATTTCCAGAAATCGACCACCGACCGTACGATGGTCGCGATATTCGCAATACCTCGGCTGCCGACGCCGATGGCGATGCGCGCCCCCGGCTTCAGCGCGGAACCAAAACCGGAGGAAGCCAGCTCACGGGAGACGCTGCCGGGAATATCGGAGATACGCCGGTCCGGGAAATGCTGGCGAATGTTGAGCAGCCGGGCAAAAGGCATATAACTATGAGGATACAGCTCTGCGGCGCACCTGGCGGTCTGTCCCCTTTTTCAGTCGTCCTGCTACAGGATCGCGCGTGGAATGCCGATTACAAGGACGTTAGAGACCATGGCCGCGACACGTCAATCTCTGGTCATCCTCATCCCCAGCTTTAATGACTGGGACGCCGTCCGGCTGCTATTGCCCTTGATCGACCGCGCGCTTGCGGGCGCGCATCGGCGCGCCTCCGTGCTCGTGGTTGACGATGCGTCCACTGAGCCCTTGCCGGACCATTGGCCCGGCGAAACCTACAGCGTGCTCGACGCGGTAGACGTTCTGCATCTGCGATGCAATCTGGGGCATCAGCGAGCCATCGCCTTAGGGCTTTACCACGTCCACGAATTCAGAGATGCCGAAACCGTCCTGGTGATGGACGGCGACGGAGAAGATCGCGCCGTGGATCTGCCCGCGCTGCTTGCGGGGTACGAAGCCAGTGGACGGCGCGAGATCGTCTTCGCGGCACGCACGCGGCGCATGGAAAGCTTCATGTTCCAGTTTTTCTATCGCGCATTTCAGGTGGTCCACCGGGTGCTGACCGGAGTCGAAGTGCGCGTGGGGAATTTCAGCGTGATGTCACGATCCGCGCTGTCGCGCATGCTCGCGTCGCCCGATTTGTGGAATAACTATTCCGCCGCGGTGTATCGCGCGCGCCTTCCGCGGCGCCTGGTTCCCCTTCCGCGAGGCAAGCGGCTCATCGGCAAGTCCAAAATGAATTTCGTCAGCCTTCTGATGCACGCCTTGTCGGCCATTTCCGTGTATAGCGATCAGGTCAGCGCTCGATTGCTGACGGCATCGGCGATCTTCTCGGTGCTGGGCCTGGCCGCGATCGCGCTCCGGGCGTTCATTCCCGTGCCGGGCTGGACCGCCTTCACCACCGGATGCCTGATCGGCCTGATCTTTCAGTCCCTGACCTTCGCCATTCTGTTTTCATTCCTGATCGCCAGCCGCCGGAACGCGCCCGGGTTCCTGCTGCAAAGGGACGCCCCGTACTTCATTCTCGGCAAGACTCCAGTCCGCATCACACCGAGCGCCATAAAATGAATCGCCCTGCGCGCATAGCGGCCGCCGTGTTTCTCGGCGTCGCGATTGTGCTTCTGGCGTTCCACGGAAACCGCGTAGTCGCCACTAACGACGAAGGAATCATGCTCGAACCCGCCCAGCGGGTCGCCGCCGGCGCCCGGCCCTACGTCGATTTCTGGGCCTACATGAGTCCCGGCAGTTACTGGCTGCAAGCGGCGGTGTTCCGCGTCTTTGGAGTCTCGCTGCTCACCGGCCGCCTGATCGTGATTCTCGATTTTTCGCTCCAATGCGCCCTGGTATTCTGGCTCACCGCGCGACTGGCGTCGATGCGCGCGGCAGCCGTGGTGTTATTCGCGTTCGCGGGGTTTCAGATGGCCGACCCGACCTTCCTGACAGCACAGCATCGCTGGGACAGTGCGACGCTGGCGCTAGCCGGAGTTGCGATTGCCGTTTCCGCATCGTCGCGATTTCAGTGGGCCGCCAGCGGTGCATTGCTCGCCGCGGCGGCCTGGTGTACGCCGACGGTTGCGCTGGTAGGCGCCGCGGAGGGCCTTTGGCTAGGTGCATCGCGCCAACGCCGCAAGGCCTTGCTGCCGTGGGCCGCAGGCATCGCCGTTGTGTCGTCACTCTCCGCCGCATGGCTGATCGCAAAAGGAAGTCTCCACGCCTTCTTCGAGCAGATGCTGTGGCTGAAGCACAACTATTCGGGCATCAACACCATGCCGTATGGGGCCATCATCGGAGGCTATCGAGCCCTTTTCGTAGGGTCGAGCGGCTGGAGTGAGCTGGCCGTGCGCGCAATCCTAGTCGCATGCGTCGCGCTGCCCGCCATCCTCCCGCCGGTCGCTCTATTGGGTTGGGCGGTCGCGCTGTGGCGCCGAAAGACCCCCGCCGAACTTCGCCCGATCGTCCAGTTGCTGCTGCTGGCGTTGGCCGCGCTGGTGATCACCCTGTTCCCGCGCGCCGACGTGATGCATCTCGCTTTTATCGCGGCGCTTTCTTACGTGCTGGCGGGCGCCGCGCTGGCCCGGCTCATGCCGGCTCGTGGAGGCGTCGCACTGGCGATGGCCACCTTCATCATGGCCGGCGTCTTCGCATCCAACTTCTTTATCACCTTGCGCGGCACTACAGCGGTCGCTTCGCCGGTCGGCACCCTGAGAATCGCGAATGAACAACTTTCTGCGATGGAGAATCTGCTCGCGAAAGTTCGGCCCGGCGACGGTCTCTTCGTGTATCCGTACATGCCCATCGACTATTTCCTGACCCAGGCGAAAAATCCGACACGATTCGCATTCCTGAATCCGGGCATGTCCACCACCCGCGACGCCGGCGCCGCGCTGGAAGATTTGCAGACCCACCCGCCGCAATGGTTGCTGTATTTGAAGCTGTCTCGCGAAGAGTTTCTGCGCATCTTTCCTCACGGGTCGAATTTCGACTGGAGATACGAAACTCTGGAAGACTGGCTCGAGAACAACTACCAGCCTCTCAAGAATCCCGATGTGACCGTGTCGGGGTATCAGCTCTGGCAGCGGACAGATCGCTCGGAAGCCAAACGGCAGTAAACCACTGGATCCCGGGCTTCGTCTCTGATCGGTCTTTCTGCCTGTGTCCCGCGTTTGCCCGCGCAGCTCCAAGGAGCGCACCGGCAGGACCCCTGTCTGCCAATGACCCCAAGGAGCTACGCTGCACGCTGCTCTCTAATTGAATCCAGATTAAGCTTCCATACGTCCTGAAGTCGTAGCGGATCTGTAAAACCTTTGTAAATGCCGTCCCCGCTGCGTCCGCTAAAATGGGGCATACGATGACGACCATCCTGGTAATCGACGATGACGAGAGTCTGCGCGACACTATCGGCCTGATGCTGGAGCAGGAGGGCTATCGTCCTCTGCTGGCGGCCGATGGAAAAAGCGGGTATGAGCGCGCGCTGACCGCGAAACCGGACCTGATCCTGGTGGATTTGCGGCTGCCGGGCATGAGCGGAATCGAAATCTCCAAACAGCTTCGCGCGGGCAATGTGAACACGCCCATTATTGTCTTGAGCGCTGTGGGCGAGGAAGTGGACAAAGTTCTGCTGCTCGAAATCGGCGCCGACGATTATGTCGTGAAGCCCTTCGGAGCGCGTGAATTGCTGGCGCGAATTCGTGCCGTGCTCCGCCGGACCTCGCCCGACGCGCGCAAAGTGGCCCAATTCGGCGACGTTTTGATCGAGTTCGACCGGCGCGTAGTCTCGCGCAGCGGCGAGCCCCTCAAAATGACTCCCGCCGAGTACAACCTTCTGACCTACTTTCTTTCCAACCCCGACCGCCCGCTGACCCGCGACATGATTCTCAATTCGGTCTGGGGCTATGAGTCATTTCCCAACACGCGCACCGTGGATGCGCACGTGGTGAAGCTGCGGCAGAAGCTCGAATCCGATCCCAACTCGCCGCGGCATTTCCTGACGGTGCACGGCGTGGGATACCGGTTTTTGCCGTAAAAGGATATTGAAAAAGGGAATCAGACCACTTTGTCCACCGCCGCCGGCGTGCGCGGCGTGATCAGCTTGTACGCCGTGGACATTGAGGTCTGACGCCTTTTTTCCGTAACCTTTTGAAGCTCATTTGGTTTACAATTCTTTTACAAGTTACCGGACGATTTTTTTGCCTCGCCCACGATAATAAAAGGATGCAACGCACCGTGCTGATCGTTGAGGACGCTGATACGTGTGCCTCCACCCTCGAAATCGTATTCAGCGGCCTCGATGATTTGAACGTCGTGACCGTGCCCAGCGGCGACGCTGCGTGGCGTCTGCTGGAAGACGGCACTCGCGATCTGTCCGCCATCGTGACCGATCTGGAAATGCGGGGCATGGATGGATTCGAGCTGATTGAGCGCATCCGCGGCCATCGCGTGCATCAGGGCGTCCCCATCATGGTGATCACCGGGTCGGCCGATCCCGACGCGCCGCAGCGCGCGGAACGCCTCGGCGCAAACGCTTTTTTCATGAAGCCATATTCGCCCGTGAAGGTCCGGGAGAAACTGGAGCAGTTGCTGAAACAATGAAACGCCTACTATTGAGTTGCATGCTGGGAGGAGCCGTACTCCAGGCGCAAAGCACGCCGGAGATTCGCGAAATCTTGGGCCGTTTGCAAAAGCTCGAGGAAGCCAATCGCTCGCTCAACGAAGAGGTGCATTCCCTTCGTCTGGAGCTGGCCGCCGCGCGATCCGGCACGCCGCCCTCGCCGGTTGCCGAGCAGGCCCAAGAACAGGACGCCGTTCAAAAAGCGCGCGTCGAGGACCTGGCGCAGTCGAAAGTGGAGGCCTCGCAGAAGTTGCCCATCACCGTCACCGGCATGGCGCTGTTCAATACCTATGTGAACGGGCGATATAACGGCGGCACGGAGAACACCGTCATCGCGCCCCTCACACCCGGCGACGCCACCGGCGGCGGGACGCTGCGCCAGAGCATCATCGGATTGCTGTATGACAGTCCACAGGACGTTTTTGGCGGAAAAGTGACCGGATCCATCTCCCTGGACCTGTTCGGCGGCTCGGCTTCGTCGCTCAATCACCTGCTGCGCTTGAGGACCGCGACGATTTCGCTAGACTGGAGTCAGACCAGCATTCTGTTCGGACAGGACAAACCCATCATTTCACCGCGCGACCCGAATTCATTCGCGCAAGTCGGCGTCTCGCCTCTCACCGGGGCAGGGAACTTGTGGCTGTGGCAGCCCCAGATCCGATTGGAACAGCGCTTCCGGTTCACCAACAATTTCGGTCTGCGGGCGCAGGTGGGCGTGGTGCAGACACGCCAGCTCGGTGCTGAGTCCACCGGATATAACTCCTACGTTCCGGCTCCGGTCTCGGCAACGCTGCCGCCGGAGCATGCCGAGCCGGGCATCGAAGGCCGCTTCGAGCTGTGGCGCCAGTGGGGCGAGAACACCCGCATCGAAATCGCTCCCGGATTCCATGAAAACGCCAGCACCGTCGGCACATCCAGCGTCAACTCGCAGCTCTTTTCGCTCGACTGGCTGATCAAGCCGGTGAAGTTCGTGGAGTTCACCGGATTCTTCTACAACGGGCAGAACGTCGCCGATCTCGGCGCGCTGCCCCAGGGATTTGTGCCCCGCTATAACGGATCGACCCCGGTTCACAGCACCGGCGGATGGGCGCAGATCCGCTTTCCGCTAACCGAACGCCTGGCATTCGACATTTACGGCGGACGCCAGGATGACCAGAATTCAGACCTCCGGTCGGGGTATATCGGGTTGAATCAGATTTTCGCCGCGAACGCGATGTACCGCTTCGCGCCCAATGTCATGCTGAGCCTGGAGGCCAGCCAGGTTCGGACCACTTATCTTGGGATCGGCAACCGGCTCAACAATCACGTCGACCTGGCGGTGGCCTATCTCTTCTGACGTATTCGCGCAAAAGGGAGTCCGGCGCGAAGCACCTTCTTGCTCGTCTGGAAGTGTGTTGAAGCAGGAGACGGACCACTTTGTCCCGGTCGGCAATGGCCACCCGGCAGCGGACAGACCGCTCGGTCCCCTTTTTCAACATCCGCATCGTGGTGCGAGCCGTACCCTCTGCGTCGCGGCCCTCTGGTTTTCGTGCGTAACCGTTCTGATGGGCGGCACCGTCGCCGGACGAGTCGAAATCGTCTCCTCGCAGGATCCGGCTGTGCGCAAAAATGCCGATTACTCCGGAGTAGTGGTCTGGCTCGACCCAATGCCTGGCGCCCCAGCGATCTCCAGCCGTCCGCCCAACCACGGAAAGGCCGAGATGGTCCAGAAGGGCAAGCGCTTTACGCCGCATCTGCTGGCGATCACCGTGGGGACGGTCGTCACCTTCCCGAACTACGACCCGATTTTTCACAACGCATTCTCCAATTACGACGGCGAAGTCTTCGATGTCGGCCTCTATCCGCCGGGCACGTCCCGGTCGATCGAATTTAAGAGGGAGGGAATTGTTCGCGTATTTTGCAATATCCATCCCGCGATGAGCGCCGTGATCGTAGTCCTCAAGTCTCCTTACTTTGCCGCGTCCGGCAAAACCGGAGATTTGTCCATCCCCAATGTCCCCCCGGGAAGTTACCATCTTCGGGTGTTCCATGAGCGCGCCACCCAACAGACGCTGGACGCACTCGCGCGAACCGTGGAAGTAGGGCAGGGAATCACCGACCTTGCAAAAATCGACGTTTCGGAGAGCGGATACCTGTTGCTGCCGCACAAGAACAAGTACGGAAAGGACTATCCGCCGTCCGACTCGCGCACGTATTCTGGAGTCAAGCCCTGAGGATATAAGACCGTGAGCTTTTCGCGCCTTTCGCTGCTCTGGAAGATCCTGCTGCCGACCTCCGGCGTGCTGACCGTCGTGTTTGCCGCCGCCGGCTGGATCGTTCAAAGCTCCGTGATCAAAACCACCAGGGAAAGCGTCGAGCACGAAGCGCGCGCCAGCTTTCAGGCCTATGAATCCTTGTGGAACGCGCGTGCCGACCGGCTCGCCAGCGTCAGCCGGATCCTCAGCACCATGCCCTCCGTTCGCGCCGCCTTCGGCACCGGCGATGAAGCCACCATTCGCGACACCGCGGGCGAGCTGTGGTCCAAAGTCTCCACCGAAGACGCGTTTTTCCTGGTCGCCGACCCTCAAGGGAAGGTGATCGCGTCGCTCGGCGCCTCGCTTCGGATTCGCCCGAATGAAGATTTTCCGGAGGTGCAAGCGGCCCGGACCAGATTCCCGGAACAAGTTCCCGGTTTCATCCAGCGCGGCGGTGAGCTCTTCCAGGTGGTGGTGACGCCCGTCTACGTGCAGGCCGGCGTTGGCGCCGGATTGCTGGATGTTCTGGTTGCCGGCTACGGCGTCGACAGTTCCGTGGCTCGCCGATTGAAGCAGGAAACCGGCGGCAGTGACTTCGTGTTTGTCACCGGACGACAGGTGGTCACCGCGACCCTGCCTTCCGAAACCGCCGCGAACCTGGCCGAGCGCCTGATCGACAAACAGACCGGCCCGAACGACGATTATCTGGCCCTCGCCACGCCGCTCCAGGATATTCGCGGCGAGACCATCGGGCAGCTTTTCATCCTGCGCTCGTTTGAAGCCGCGCGCCGCAGCATCGCCGCGTTGCGCAACGAAATCGTGGCATTGTGGCTGTCCGCGATGGCGGCCGCCCTGCTGGTTACCTACTTTGTCGCGCACCGGATCATGCGCCCCGTGGCCGCGCTCGATCGCGCCGCCGCCGAAATCGGCCGCCAGAACTACGACTATCGCGTCGACGTTCACTCTGGCGATGAGCTGGGCCGCCTGGGCACCACCTTCAATGCCATGTGCGAGTCCATTCAGAACGCGCGTCAGGAATTGACGCGCCAGGAGCGGATCTCCACCATCGGCCGGCTCTCCACCAGTATCGTTCATGACCTTCGCAATCCCCTGGCCGCAATCTACGCGGGCGCCGAGATGTTGTTCGACAGCAACCTGCCCATGCCGCAGATCAAGCGCCTGGCGATCAATATCTATCGCGCCTCGCGCGACATTCAGGAAATGCTCCAACAGCTTCTCAATGTCTCGCGCGGCCGCAGCGGCGTGGCGGAAATATGTGCGGTGGGCGACGTGATTTCCGCCGCGTGGGCCGCCGTCGAAACCGGCGCGGAAGCGAAAAAAGTGACGCTGATCGACGAAGTCCCCCAGGGCGTCGAATGTCCCATGGAGCGCGCCCGCATGGAGCGCGTGTTCCGCAACCTGTTCGAAAACGCCGTAGAGGTGATGAACACCGGCGGCACCGTGCGCATTCATGCGACCCAGGAAGAATCCGCGCTGGTCATCGCAGTGAAGGACACCGGCCCCGGCATTCGTCCCGAAGTCCGCGACCGCCTGTTCCAGCCGTTCGTCACCTTCGGCAAAAAGAACGGCCTGGGCCTCGGTCTGGCTCTTTCGCGGCAGACGCTGCTCGATCACGGCGGGGATCTGTGGGTGAACGAAAACGGCCCCGGCGCGGAATTCCGCATGCGCCTTCCGAAAAACTCCGTGCTTAAGCCAGTCTGAAGATCACGGTGCCGGCATCCCTAACGCCCGTCGCACCTCGATGAATTTCGGGAACACCGTCGATTCCCGCATCGGGTCGCCACCGGATTCAGCGGGCAGCGGCCACAACGTCAGAAGTTTCCGAGCTTCGTCCTTCTGTCCCGCGCCTGCCAGCGCGGCTGCGTAAAATGTGCGAGCCTGTCCGTCCGCGGACGGCGGCGTGTGCTCGTATGACTGTTTCAGCGCGTCCCGATCCTGCGGCGCAGCCTGATTCCACGCCGCCAGTTGCCTCTCGACCAGTTGAGCGTCCCCCAACGACCGAAGCTTGGCGATTGCCTGGTCCCGCCGCCCGGTCGCGTAATCCCACGCCGCTTCCCGCCATGCAAGCAGCGGGTCCCCGCGCCTCACATCGAAATACCGCGACATCAACCCATCCGCGCCCTTCAAATCGCCCCCCAGCCAGTGAGCATAAGCCGCCTTCAACAGATCGGCCCCGCCCAGAAACGCCCGGTTCGATTCGTGAGCCTGAAGGAAATATTTCTCCGCCTCCGCGAAGCGCCCGTTCATGAAATGCGCCTCGCCCAGCGAATCGAGCGAGTTGGTCTTCTGATCCGCCAGCTTGCCGTACGCCTCAAACGTCTTCGCCGCCGCATCCAGATCCCCCGCATAAACCTGCGCGTAGCCAAGAGAGTTCCTGGCGGTCGCATCTTCAGGATCGAGCTTCAGAATGCTCTTCAAAACCTCCACGGCCGACGAAAATCGACGCGCATTCAACTCCGTCGTGGCCAGCGCTTCCAGCAATGGAGCATCCGTGGTCAGGAGCCGCGTAAGTGCGGCCAGGGCTTTGGCGCGACCAACTGTGTCGCGTCCGAGCGTCGCCGCAAGCAGCTCGATTCGCGCGCGATCCACCTTCGATTGAAGCGACGGCCTCGCCAGCGCGCGCTTCGCGGCCTCAATCGCATGGGCCGTCTCGCCGCGTTGCGCCAGCGTTTCCACCCACGCCATCCACGCAGCGCCGAAGTCCGGGTCGAGCGTCGCCGCGCGCTCGAATTCCCGATGCCCCCACGCCGCCACCGCCTCCGCGTTCGAAGTCGAAAACGAATGCGCCGATGGATCCAGGCCCTTCGCCATGGCATTCATCGTCACCAGCACGTCGCCCGTGCCGGTCTCCTCCGCAATCACTTTGTGGCGCGACGCGTCTTCCACCTCGATCTCGAATCGCAGCGCGCCGGCGCGTCCGGTGAAGTAGCCATGCACGAACCGCGTCGCATTGGCAAGATAGGCGTCGCTCTGAGTCTGGGTTTGTTGTGCGAAAGCCTTGGGGACCCCGGCCAGGTCTGCCGTCACGATCGCCGCCCCGGCGGAGGCGACCCAGTCGACCGAGGCATCGCCCGTGAGATTCTCAAACGGCAGTATCGCCAGCCGGTCCACGGCATGCGAACCGCGCGAGCACGAGCCCAAGCCCAGAATCAGTCCCAGCGCGATGATTTGCGGTATAGGTTCCGCCGCGGACACAGTCGTCCGTCCCCTTTTCAACAAGCTCCTGGGACGCCGCGGGTCGAATGCACCGTCTAAAGAACTTTCTGCTCCGTCGCCATCAGCAGCTTGAACTCCGGATTATCCTTCAGCACAGCGAATTCAGGCTCTTTCACGAACTTGTCGCGTTCCTTGAACCCCTCTTCCAGAGCCTTGCGGATGTACTGTATGGCCCGATCCGCCTGCCCATCCTTGGCGTAGGTCTTGGCCATGTAGTAATGATACCTGGCGCGATCCTCCACGCTGCGTTCCAGAAGCAGAATCCCGGCCGACGAGTGATGCTCGAACACGTCCTTGTCCAGCTTCAGCGCCTTCTCATACATCGTCGTAGCCTCGGGATAGTCTTTTCGAGCGAAGTAGGCAGTCCCCAGGTTGCTCCACATCGAAGCCGAATCGGGCATCAGACGCAGCGCTTTCTTATACTGCGTGATCGCGCGCCGGTACGATTTTTGCGCGTAATAAATTGTGCCTAGATTGTTAACCGCTTCCGCGTACGACGGATTCAGCTTGACCGCGCGCTCATACTGCTTTTTCGCCGATAGCAGAGTCCAGCAATTGGTGATACGCGATGCCGATTTTGTTCGCCAGCACGGCCGAATCCTTGGGTCCTTCGCGATACGTTTCGATGGCCTCGCGATACATCTTGCGAGCCATCTGGATATCGCCCCGGATCTCCGGAGTCAGGCTTTTCGCCGGATCGGCGGGAACAGTCTTATCGGGAGGGCGGAACCCGTTGGCGGTTTGCGCCGGTGGATTCTGAAAAGCGAGAGCCGTTACGAAGACAAAAACGGAAACCATAGAGGAGGCCTCCTGCCTTGTTATTTACTCTACCACTGCCTTCCGGCTTATGGGTGCGAGTCGACTTTTGTTTTGGCCGTGCGCCGGACCCGTTTGTACTTAAGACTGATCAGGCCTTTACCGTATGTCTTATTCTCCATCAGACTGAAATCGCGCTGCGGGAATCCGCTCGGAAACAGCGGAATCCCCTCGCCCAGCAGGACCGGAACCACCCCCAGGTGAATTTCATCCACCAGGTCTGCTTTTAGAAACTCGCGCGCCAACTCGCCGCCGCCCATCAGCCAGATATTCTTGCCCCGCCATTTGCGAAGCTGCCGGATCAGGCTCGCCGGAGATTGGCGCGTGAACATTACCCCGTCGCGCTCGCCCGCGGGCAGCGTCTTCGAGAAAACATAATATTTGATCGACAACCCCGAGTTGAACGTCCCACCCATCTTGAGCGCGTCATCAAGTGTCTTGCGTCCCATGATGGCGATGTCGATGGTCGCGAAAAAAGGAGCCATCGAGAAGTCTTTCGGCATGAACAGGAAATCCACCGCGCCGTTCAGTCGCGCGATATAGCCGTCCAGACTGATCCCCAGTCCCAACACCACGTTGCGCATGGGATCGATTATAAGCCGGCTATTTGCTGAAAATGTCTTTCAGCCGCCCGAAAAATCCCTTGTGCTTTTCTGGCTGTGGACCTTGGGGCGGGGAAGCGGGACGCACCGGAATCGACCGCGGATTCCTCGCCTGCGGCGCCGCCGCGATCTGCGGTCTGTTGTCGGACCGGTTGTCCGGAATCACCGTCGGCATGGGCTTCGCCGTCGGCTCCCATCCCGAAATCTGCGTGCGCCCGCTGCCGTGGATCCTGCACACTTCCACCGGCTGCGTTCCCGCGATGAAAACCTGATTCCGAACGCGCGGGCAAGCCGGCGTCGCCAGTTGCCCCGTAGCCTCGTCGATCTCCGCCGTGACAATTCCATCCGGCGCATCGAAACCGTGCACATTGTGATATTCGCGATGCTGATGCGCCCGCTTCATGAACTCGGTCCAGATCGGCAGAGCACTGCGCGCGCCTTCCAGTTTGAAATCCCGGTTGTCGTCGAACCCCACCCACACCACGCAGATCAGCTTTGAAGTGAACCCCGCAAACCATCCGTCTCGCGACGTCCCGGTTTTCCCCGCCGCCGGCAGATTGAATCCGCGCGCGTGCACCCCCGCGCCGGTCCCCGACCGCAGCACTTCCTCGAGCGTATTCTCCACCAGATACGCCACCCGAGGATCGATGGCCTGCTTCCGCTCCGGCTGCGCCGTATAAATCGACTTGTCGTGCTGATCCCGAACCGCCTTGATAAAGCCGGATTTAACCAGCTCGCCGTTATTCACGAAAATCGTGTAGGCGTCCGCGATCTCCAGCGGCGTCACCTCATAAGCGCCCAGCGCGATCGAGGGCGTCGCCTTGATGTCCACATTCAGTCCCGCCGCGCGCGCCGTTTCGGCGACCTTGTCGTACCCCACCATTTCCGCCACCTTCACCGCCGGCACGTTTAACGAATGCGCCAGCGCAAACCAGACCGGGATCTCGCCGAAATATTCATTCTTGTGATTGGCCGGCTCGTAAGGCTTTTCGTCGAACCAGAAAGTGGTCGGCTCGTCGTCGATCACCGTCGCCGGAGTGATCGCTTGCCCGCTCGATTCCGTGAGCGCGGTTTTGAACGCCGCCGCATAAACAAAGGGCTTAAAGGAAGAACCCGGTTGCCGCTTCGCCAACGCGTGGTCCAGTTGGCTCACACCGTAACTCCGTCCCCCCACCAGCGCCTTCACCTCGGCCGTCTGTGCGTCCAGGCACACCAGCGCCACCTGCGCCAGCGGCATTTCATCGGTTCCATATTTCTTCGACCGATGCTTCCACTGCGTGTCGGTTTCCTCGATCCCGGCCCGCACCGCGGCCACCGCGTCGCGTTGCAGATTCATGTCCAGCGTCGTATATACCTTATACGAGGCGTTCAGAAAATCTTTGCCCTCGAACTGGCTCTGTAGCGCGTCGCTCACCAGGTCGACGAAGTACGGCGCATCGCTCGATTCGGCCTCCTCGCGCGTCACCTTCAGCGGTGACGCCGCAGCTTCCTCATACTGCCGTTCCGTGATGAACCCATCCTCGCGCATCGCCTTCAGCACGATATTCCGCCGCGCCTTGGCGCGATCCGGATGGCGGAACGGGTTGCGGCTGGACGGCGCCTGGATCAACCCTGCCAGCAGCGCCGCGTCCGGCAGCGTCACCTGGCTCAGATCCTTGCCCAGGTAAACATCCGCGCCCTGCCCGAAGCCCTGAATCCCGAAACTCCCCTGATGCCCCAGGTCGATCGAGTTCGCGTAATACTCGAAAATCTGCTGCTTGTTCAGTTGCTGCTCCAGGTGCAGCGTGATCAGCGTCTCGGGAGCTTTTCTGCGCCATCCCCGATCCGTTCCCAGCCACAGCGTCCTCGCCAGTTGCTCCGTGATGGTCGACGCGCCCTCCAGCCGATGCTCCGCCACATCGCGCCATGCCGCGCGCACAATTCCGATCGGATCGAAGCCCGAGTGGGAAAAGAAATGCTTGTCCTCCGCCGCCAGGGTCGCGTTGATCATCACCTGCGGAATGTCGTTGTAATGCACAATCCGCCGCTTCTCGCGCTTCCGGTCGAACAGGTTCGTGATCAGCTCCGGCTCCAGTTGAAATTCAGTGCGCTCCGTCTGATCGCGTAAAGAAATGATCTGCGTGATGTGCCCGCCATGGATCTTGATCACCGCGCCTTCCGTG
>CAWJHI010000048.1:0-85234 GCA_963842485.1 Terriglobia bacterium
GCGTCCACCAGATCCTGAAGCACCGCGCCCGCGCCGGCCTTAACCGTGGCTCCGTCGAAATCGATGGAATGGCCCCGGTAGCGCAGCACAGCTCCGTCGAAACCTCGATCGTCCACGATCAGGTTGGTGCCGCCGCCGATGACGGCTCTGGCCCAGCCACTTTCATCGATGGCGCGCCACGCTTCGGCCAGCGCGGTCTCGTCATCGGCATCCAGCAGGACCCGAGCCGGCCCGCCGATTTCAAATCGCGTATGTCCGGCCAGGGCTGGGTTCACAAAGACGTGGAGATTGGGAATCGCCAGAAGGCGAAAGAGCATCTGAACTCAATTATAAGTGGTCGCTTCAGAATCGAACGATGCGTTTCTCCGCCGCGCTCCGGTAGCAGGCGCACACCAACTCGACCGACCGGTAGCCGTCAAACGCGCTGACCGGCGGCGCGGCGTTCGACAGCACGGCGTCGACAAACAACCGGTCTCCCTCCTCGAATCCGAAGCGCTGCTCCACCGGAAGCGGCCGGAAATCCTCGGTGATGGTTTCCGATTCCAGTCCGATCCGGTAACACAACGATTCGATTTCCGCGGTCTCGATGGTCGAATATTGCCCGAAGACTTCCAGGCGCTCATACGGGAAAAACCAACTGGCGTCGGCGGATGTGACGAAGGTGGCGTACATGCCCGACTCGAACTCCACCATCACGGAAAAATCGTTGGTCCGGCTGAGGCGCGCGTCCAGCGAAACGATTTCGCCGAACTGGAATCTCATCATGTCGAACATGTGGATGGGGGTTTCGTACAGGAAGCCGCCGGTGACGGAATCGTCGCCGGTCCAGGCCGGCTGGAGCAGCTCGCCGCGATTCATCTTGATGTGGGCGGTATGCGGCGGCGCTTCCGCCAGCAGCTCTTTCACCCGCTTGTAGACCGGCGTGAAGCGGCGATTGTGCCCCATCTGGAAGACGGTTTTGGAGGCTTGCGCGGCCTCCAGAACGCGGCGCGCGCCGTCGAGGGTGGTGGCCATCGGTTTCTCGCAGAAAACGTGCTTGCCGGCGCCGAGCGCCTGCACGGCGAGATCGACGTGACGGGTATTGGGCGCGGTGATATAGACGGCGTCGGAACGTTCCAGCAGTTCCTCGAAGCTGGCCGCGGGACGGTGGCCCCGCCGGGCTGGATCGACGTCGAAAATCCCGGAAATTTCCACGCGTTCGTCGCGCTGCAGATTTTTGAGGTGCACTCCGCCGACGTACCCGGCTCCGGCGATCCCGATTCGAAGTTTCATACGTTCACCCAATGCCGCGACGCCGCGGAGGCCAGAGCCGCGTCGAGCACGGTCTGGCAGCGCACGCCGTCGACGAAAGAAGGGGCCCGCGACTGGCCCAAGCCGACGCTTTCGACGAACTGCCAGGCCTGATCGAAGCGGTAGCCCCAGCGCGGGTCATGCGCATGAATATCGCGAGGGGAGCCGGCGAGCTTCAAGAAATTCGCGGGCACTTCGACGTGGTCCAGCGGGCGCGCCGGGTCCTTAGCCGCCGCTCCAATGGAGACTTGCAAGCCCCAGGGGTCCTGAAGCGAGAACACCGCGCTGCCTGCCGAGCCGTACAGCTCAATGAAAATATCTTCGGTGATGCCCGCACCGCGGCCGGCGCAAACGCGCGAAATCTCGAACGTGCCGCAGGCGCCGCCGGCGAACTCGGCCAGGAAAGCGATCCAGTCCTCCACGTCCGACGCCGGGTCTTCGCGAAAGCGGCGATCGTGCGCCGAAAGAGCCGCGATCGGCCCGGCCGCGAACTCCACCATGTGGATCAGATGGGAGCCGATGTCGGCCAGCACTCCCGATCCCGCTTGGGCCTTGGTCGACCGCCAGCCGAGCAGGTGTCCGGAAAGCGCCATCAGATACGCGGCGCGCACTTCGCGGATGACGCCCAGCTCGCCTGAAGAAACCAGGTGCTTCATGTACTGAAGCGCGGGCGTGTAGCGATAGGTGAAGGCGGTCATATGCACGACGCCGGCAAGGCTCGCGGCATCGAGCATTTCCCGCGCACGGCCCGCGTCCAGCGACAGCGGCTTCTCGCACAGAATATGTTTCCCGTGCGCCACCGCCTGGAGTGCGATCTCATGATGCATGTAATTCGGCGTCGCGTTGACCACCGCATGGATGTCGTCGCGCTCCAGAATCTCGCGGTAGTCCGAGGTGGACAGGGGAGCGCCGGCCGCCTGAGCCGCCGCGGCGTCCGTGTCGCAAATCGCGGCGATCTCCACATTCGGGCATAGCCGGAATCCGGGGATATGAATGCCGCGCGCCGCCCCGCCCGCGCCGATGATTGCAATTCGTAATGAAGACATGAAAGAGGCAAGTTTAGCAAACACGCGGCGCTCGCGACTTTAGTTAAGATCGTGAGAGCGCAAAGTGCCGCCCGACCCTGACGATTCCAGAGACCGGCCGCTGAAACCCTTCCTGTTGCTCATGCGCGGTGGTCGCGCTGATGGCCGGCGGATTGATCGTATACTCGCGGACCGTCGCGTTCGTGTGGGATGAAGGTTTTCACCTGTTGGCGGCGCAACTGATCCTGGCCGGGAAGAAGCCATATATCGATTTCTGTTTCCCCCAGACGCCTTTGAATGCGTACTTCAATGCCGCCTGGATGCGAGTTTTCGGGCAAAACTGGCGGCGGGTGCACCTGCTGGCGACTCTGGCGCTGATCGGAGCGATCCTGCTGACCGCGGACTTCGTCCTGGTCCGTTGTCCAGTGCGCCGGTGGCGGCTCCCGGGAGCGATCGCGGCGGCTTTTCTGCTTGGCGCGAACCAATCCGTGGTCGAGTTCGCCACGGCCGGACAAGCGTATGCGATGTGTATGTTCCTTTTGGTGGCCGCTTTTCGAGTCTCCATCGCAGCAATGGAACGGGAAGGAGTGTTTTTGCCGCTTGCCGCTGGATTCCTGACGGGCTCGAGCGCGGCTTGCTCGCTGCTGACCGCAGCCGCCAGTCCGGTTCTGCTGGTCTGGATCCTGCGCTACAGCCGCCCCGCGATCCGGCTGCCCCGGTTGGGAGCCTTCCTGAGCGGAGCTGTTATCCCATTCCTGCCGGTACTGTGGCTGTTCGTTCAGGCGCCCCGCCAGGTGTTCTTCAACGTCATCCAATACCAGGCTTTGTATCGCCGGGTGAACTGGGGACCCGCTACGCGGCATGACCTGGAAGTGGTCCTTTCCTGGGTGGATTCCACTTCGGGTTTGGTTCTGTTTGTGCTGGTGGCTTCCGGCCTGGTCTTCATCATTAAGAAAAGCGCGTGGAGCCCGGCGCAACGGGCGCCGTTCTACCTGTGCGGCTGGCTCGCCCTGGCGATGAGCGCCGAGCTTATGACCGCTCATCCTACTTTCACGCGCTATTTCATTGTCGTCGCTCCCTTTCTCGCCATTCTCGCCGTGCTGGGACTGTATGCGATCGACTGGCAAATCTTCGATCCCGACCGGCCGATGTGGCCCATGTTGATGCTGGCCTGTCTGCTTTCCCTGGGGCTCACAAAAGGGTTGTACGACCATCGTGACGCGACCACCTGGAAGGATGAGGAAAAGGTCGCTCAAAAAGTGGATGAAGTTACCCCGCCAGGAGGATCGCTTCTGGCTGACGAACTGGTTTATTTCCTTACGCGCCGCCCACCGCCACCGGGTATGGAATTTTCCTACTCACATGCCATCGAATTGCCCCCGGCGCGAGCGGCCTCCCTGCACATCCTGTCAAACGCAGACGTAAATCGGCTGGTAGCGGCCCGCACCTATGTCACGGTGGAGACTTGCGACAGCGATGAAGCGGACTCCCGGAAACTTCCCCAACTGTATGTCAACAAGGCCGATATCGGAGACTGCACGGTCTTCTGGCAACTGGTACCGGCGAAGTAGGCGTCCTAAGGTTATAAAAATTTAACTGAGGCTAGAAAAACTTGAAATTTGAGCGATATGCAAAGTGCTTAAATGGTCGCTCAGGACACCAAAGCTCCAATTCGCACCGCTCAGCTGATGGCGAAGTTGCCGGCGTTCTCACCGGTGGCGCTCCGGCTGATGGCGATTATTTCGGATGAAAACGTTTCCTTTAAACAGGTTACCGAGTTGATCCGGCTGGACCCGACGCTTGCGGGCGAGGTCCTCAGCTTGGCCAACTCGGGTTTGTATGGACGCCGGTTCCCGGTTCGGTCGATCACACACGCGATTGCGCTGGTGGGGATTCGAAAAGTCGGCTCGATCGTGATCACCGCGGCTTTATGGAAGGCGCTTCCGCGCCGCGGGTCTCCGTTTATCCAGGCCTGGTGGCGGCACGCGGTTGCTTCGGCGCTGGTAGCGGACCATGTGAGCTCGGGAGAGAGCATCGATTCGTCCTACACCGCCGGGCTGCTCCACGCGATCGGGCAACTTGCTCTTTTTCAATATGCTCCGGATGAGTACACGGAAGTCCTGAAGTTCTGCTGTTCGAGCGGCGCCGACCTCCTGGACCACGAGGTGGAGGTGTATGGGATCGACCATGCGGCGCTCGGGGACGCCATCCTGGACAAGTGGGGCTTGGCGGTGGACCTTCGGCAAGCCGCGGCAAGGCACCATCACGACGAGTTCGCGCCACCCTCCGAGCTGCCGGGTGCGGCGCAAATCGGCTGTTTCGCCGCGGAATCCGCTGGATTCGGCTCATGCGGATGCCATCCGCGGATCGTCGCCGGGGACATACCCGAGCCGGTTCAAAGGCTGATCGACACCAAGTACCTGCTGGAAGTTCTGCCTCAGGAACTTAACGGCATCGAGTGCTCCCTCTCCTAAGAGCTTGTTGAAAAAGGGGACAGACCGCTATGTCCGCCGCGGCACTTGTACCGGGAATCAATGTTTTGCGGGCGAGGACAAAGTGGTCAGTCCCCTTTTTCGACAAGCTCCTGATCTATTTGCGCCGATATTTCTCGAACCAGTAGCGCAGATACAGTTGGGTTCGCATGAAGTTCGAGGGGATCGAGGTGGTCCCGTGGTACTCCCCGTTCATTCGTACCAGCGCTGTCGGAACTTTGCGAAGCTTTAGCGCTTCGTAAAATTCCTCGGATTGGGGCATGGGAGTGCGCATGTCGAGGACGCCAGTCATCAACATGGTGGGCGTTTTCACGTTGCCCGCGTACATCACGGAGGAATGCTTCAGATACTCGGTGGGATCTTCCCAGGGAAACTTTTTGAAGAACAGGTAATAGTAATTGGGCTGCGCGTCCACGATGCCGGCGAAGGACAGCCAGTCGGTAACGGGGCAGTTGGCTGAGGCGGCCGCGAACCGGTCGGTATGCCCGACGATCCACGAGGTGAGCACGCCGCCGCCGCTGCATCCATAGACAAATAGATTCTTCGAGTCGATGTAGCCGCGCGAGATTACCTCGTCGACACCCTTCATCAGGTCTTCGTAATCCTTGCCCGGATAATCGTAGTTGATGGCGTTGCCGAACTCCGTGCCATAGCCGGTGGACCCGCGCGGGTTGGTATAGACCAACACGTAATCGTTGGCCGCATGGTCCTGAAATTCGAAATTAAATCCCACATCGTACATTCCGGCGGGCCCGCCGTGAATGCTCAGGATCATGGGGTACTTCTTGTGCGGATCGAAGTCGGGAGGCTTCACGATCCAGCCCTGGATTTTGAGGTTGTCGAAGGATGGATAGGTGAATTCTTCCACTTCGCCGAGTTTGACGCCGCGCAGCAGGTCGTCATTCACGGCGGTCAGTTGCTTCGGCTGCGGCCGATTCAGATCGAACGCGACGACGTCGGCCGGCTTGGCGGAATCGGTGAGAATGCCGGCGGCCAGGCCATTCTTCGTGGTACTGCTGACAGTGAGCATGTGGTTGCCGCTGGTCACCCTTTTGATGTCGCCTTTGAGCGAGGTGTAGTACATGTTGCGGTTGCCTTTTTCGCTCACCGAGAAATAGATGCCGGTGCTATCGGCGTTCCAGACGAGCCCCGCCGGTGTTCGATCCAGGCCGGGTGTGAGGACTCGCGGATTTGACCCGTCGATATTCATGACGTAAAGATTCGAATCCTTCCAGGCTTGCAGCACCCAGTCGTATCCGGTGTAGGCGACCAGTTTGCCGTCGGGCGAAACCACGGGGCTTTGGTTCTCACCTTTGCGCTGGGTCAACTGGCGAACGGAGCCGCTGGAAGTATCGACGGCGTAAACGTAGCTTTCTTTGGGACGATAATCCGCGTCTTCGAGGCGTAGTCCGCTAAATAGAATTTCCTTGCCATCGGGAGTCCAGGACAGGCCGGCGCCGCCGCCGAATCCGCCTCCTCCGCCATCGTTGACGTTGCCGGTGGTCAACTGGCGCGGCGCTCCGCCGTCGGCGGACACCACAAAAATGTGGCGGAATCCACTGGGGAGCATCCCTTGACGGTCGGTGCGGTATTTCAGGGTTTGCGTGATGGTGGGATCGGCGGTCCACTTGGCACCCTCGGGCCGCGGCGGCAGCTTGATGTTCCAGGTCTCACGTTGCGCCACCAGCTTGCTGAAGGCGATCGACTTGCCGTCGGGCGACCAGGCGATTCCCGACGGCGATTCTTCCAGGCGCGTAATCTGCGTGACCGCGCCTTCCGCGTCCATCCATCGAACATAAATCTGGCTTCCCTTAGGCTCGCCTTCGGCCATGTAGGCGATGCGCGTGCCGTCGGGAGACCAGCGCGCACCCGATCCCTTGACCAGGAATCGCTGGCGGCTGCCATCGGCGTTCATGATGTACAGGGCCGTTTCATAGCGGTCGTTCATTTTGTCGACCCAGCGGCGGGTGAAGACGATCTGCCGGCCGTCCGGAGAAATCTGCGGATCGGAGACACCGACCATATCCAGATACATGTTGAGGCTGAGCTTGCGCCCGGGTTCTTTGCCGATGTCCGCGGCCGCGAGCGCGGTGACGAACAACGTGGCTGCAATAAACGGTCTGGTGAAATTCATGACCCGCATGGTGGGCTCCTTTTCACTGCGTGCTTGGTACCAAAGTATACTACTCAGCGCCGGTCGCCCGGCAGTCCATCGAAATATTCGACAATGAGCCGGGAGATCTGGCCGATACGATCTTCCGTCTCGGCGTACACTCCGGTGATGCCCAGCGTGCAGAACGAGATGACGATGGTTCCCGAGCGCGCATACACCATGCCGACGTCGTTCGCGACCACGCCAAGGTCGCCGGTTTTGTGGGCGACCGGCACGGTCAGGTAATGCGGGATGCGCCGCGCGCCGGATTGCTGCGCCCGCATGATGCGCTTCATTTCGTCGCAACTCGCCTTCGCGGCGATGGTCCCTTTCTCGATTCCTTCGAGCATCCGTCCGATCTCGGTTGGTGTGATCACGCCCAGCCAGTAATTCTCATTGGTGATGTATAGCTGGTTGACTTCGTCGTTCAGATGCCGCCTGGCGGATTCCTCCCGGATCTGTTTGATCAACGCTTGACGAGGCTCGGTGAACTTCGGATTGTTGCTCTGCAGCGCGAACACATCTTCGGGGCTCAGGGATTTGTACTTGGGATCCAGCACTTCGTAGGTTTTGCGGAACAATTCATAGGTGGTCTGGACCAGGCGCAAGGTGGTGAATCCGGATTGCTTCAGAAACTCATTCACCTGGTCCTTTCCGCCCACTTTCGCGATCATGATGTCGGTGGCGGTGTTGTCGCTGGTGATGATCATCTGCGTGATGACGTCGCGAATGGTCGGACTCAGGCCGATGTCGTGGTAGCGAAAAATGCCCGAGCCGCCGCGAAAATCGGACCGCTGGATCAATACGCGGTCGTCGAGATTCAGCTTGCCTTGCTCGGCCAGCCGGTAAGCCAGGATCATCACCGGGATCTTGATTACGCTGGCGCTGTTGAAATGATCGTTGCCGAGAACGATGGCTTCTTCGCCGGTGCCCAGGTGCTTCACATACACGCCCGCTTTCGCCGGAATGCGCGCAAGCTCGGCTTCCAGCAAGCGGGTGAGATTGGATTTCTGGATGGTCTGCGCCGGGGCCGCCGGCAACAGAAGCAGCAGCGGAGCCAGCATCTTCAGTCGCATGATGCCCTTCAACTTACTAAGGTTCGGGCGCGTCCGCAAGTCCGATTTGGCTGAGGATCACGACGCGAGACACCGTGCGATCGAATCGCAGCCGGATGATCCTGACCTTGGCCGGATCGAAATTCCCGGACGCGGCGGCAAATGCGGCCAGAGGAAGATCGACGGTCTGAAACACCGGCTCGGATGACTTCTCGTACGCAAAATCGTCGATCAAGGCGAGCTTGGTGAATCGAACTTTAAAGGGCGGCAGCAGGTCTCCGAAACGGCTGAGCGGCAAACGGGCGGTGACGCCGGTATCCGTCTCCAGCTCGACGGTAAAGTCGGTCGACTCGGATTTTGCTTTCGAGTCGTCTTTCCTGGCAGGCTTGTCGTCGGGCTTCCTGCCAGGAGGAAGCGCTTTCTCATCTGTGACTGCTACAGACATGGTGAGCACGGATTTCGGTCCCAGCTTCCATTTCTGGGCTTGTCCATCCGGCAGAGCGATGGAATACACAGGAATCTTCGACGCATCGTCTTCGCGATTCCAGCCGATAAATGCGCCGTTGTAATCGCGATCGCCGTGACGAAACGGAATCTTGCCCTCATGCCACACGGAAAGATTTTCGGTGCTGATCCGGCCTCCTGGGAGCGTGGTGGTGGTGAGGTCCGGATCCTCGCTGAAATCGGCGACGGTCTTATAGGAAGCGTCCAGATAGCGGCTCTTGTACAGCGTGTCGGGCAGCCACGAACGAACGGTCCGATGATCGCGGAACATGGGCAGGTATTCCCGGCGGCCGTGCAGCGTGGCTTCGAGAAATGCCGAGATGTACGTCTTGCCGATGCGCCGCTGATCTTCGCCGCTGAGCAGCGGTTTCAGGTCCAGGATACGGCTCATGGGTTCGCCCAGATCCGTATTGCCCCACACCGTATTGAACTGGCCGTGATTGGCCCGGTAGATGTAAATCTCCGCTTTGAACCACGGACCGGGGCCGGTGAAGCGTACATGATCCCATTGCCGGCTGCCCATGAATGAGGATACGTCGGCGTCGTTGGCGCCTTGCAGGGTCAGATAGTTCACGTTGTCGATCGTGCGCCACTGCCCGGCGGGCTTATACTGGCCGTCGGCGGGGGCGATGGCGACAATCGATTTGATCGGATATCCGTAATCGAAGCGAATGTTGGCGTCTTCGGGATCGTATTGGAGCCGGTTAAACAGCGCCGCCGTGGCCGCGGCCTCGCCGCCCCGGGAGTGACCCATCAACGCGACGTTGTTCACGTCGACCATCCGGTAGAACGGGTTTCCCGGCGTGCTGTTCCACTGCCTCCAAAGTTTCAGGTGCTCCAGCAGCATCCAGCCGCGGACGGCCTGCTGCTTGGGCGGATCATGAAACAGGCCGCTGTTCAAGAAATTCTCGTCGATCGAAGCCAGAATGAATCCGCGGCTGGCCAACAACCGGCCCAGGTATTCATAACCGGGGTCGGAGAATTCAGCCATGTCATGATTCCCGTGCACGATCAGCGCCAGTGGAAACGGCCCGTCGCCGGCGGGATACCAGACGCGCGCGTTCAGCGGAAGCCGGTCCATTCCGAAGCCCCAATAGCGCCGGCGCACATTTGCTTTCCAGCCTTTGAAATCCTTGAAGAACAGAGAAGCGTCGACCGTTCCGGTCTTGATGGCCACCGATTTTCCAAACTCGGGCCGGCGCAAGTCCGCGCCCGACCCGTATACCAGCGTCTTCACCTGGAAGGGCCCGGGCTCAGATGGATTGGGAGCGGATAGAGGCGTCACGGTGGAACCGGCGGCCTGAAAATGCATCAGGTCCACATCGGATCCGGGGAAGGACAGGAATATTAACAACGCGACGTTGGCGCCTACCGCGGCTGCGAACAGCGAGATGGTTACCATCCGCTTGCTCCGCGCCGATTTGCGGAAGTTCCCGAACAAAAACGTCGCGATGGTGGCGCCTAGGATCCCTTCCATTACGACGAACAGGAGTCCCATGACGTAGCCGAGCGGAGGCTGCCACAACAGCGCGATGAAGGCCGCACAGCCGAAGATGATTCCAAAAACGAAGCGGTGTACTCTGCGCAGAATCGTCAGCAATAAAGCGGCGATGAGCGCCACCAGAGGAATACCGACGGCCGCAACCGCGAAGGCAAACGCCGCGTCCGCCCACCAGCCGAAACCGGAATGGAGGGTATCCGCTCCCACGACGGCAGCCCCGGCCGCAGAGGCGACCATCGCCCACGCAGCGCCTTTCCGAGCCTCAGGGCCGGGCCGAAGATCGCTCCACACCCGGCGGCGCCAATCGTTTACCCGGTTCCAGCGTCCGCGGATTCGTTGCCACAAAGTCGGTTTGGTCAGATTGCCGGGAGACATGGAAACCTCCTTCACGGTTCGGAATCATCAGTCTAATACGAGGCTGGATGAGTGAAATTCGGGTAATGTTGGAAGCATGCGTCCCGGCAACCGGATCATTCACGACTCGCGATTCTCGAATCCGTGGTAACCAGACTCTCGCTCGGTGTATTGCTCCTGGCCGGCTGCGGACCCTCGCCTGAAGCGAGCCTCAGAAGAACGCTCGCCACGCAGACCACGGGAGTGATTCACTTACCGAAGGGCAGGATCGAGGTTTCCTCCGCGCTCGAACTGGCGCCGGGTGCGCACGATCTGGAGATTATCGGGTCCGGAACCGTGCTCAACGCCGCAGCCCGTTTCCACGGGCGAGCCATTCTAAGCGCTGACGGCGCGCACAACCTCCGGCTGCGCGATTTTTCCATCGACGGGAATCGGGCCTTCCTCGAAAAGCCATTGGGGCTGATTCCTCCGGAGAATGCGTTTCGCGTCTTCTATGGCGACAACGGCGTGTGGTTCGATCGCGTCCAAGGGCTGGAAATTTCGAACGTCAAATTCGCGAGCGTTACCAACTTTGCCATTCTGATCAGCCGTTCCTCGGGCATCCGGATTCGCGGGGTGGACGTGCGGGAATCAGGGTCCCGGAACGCGGGCGGGCGCAATAACATGACCGGCGGAATCGTGATCGAGGAAGGATCTTCCGATTTCGAGGTGCGCGATTGCACGTTCCGGAGCATCCTCGGGAACGCGCTGTGGACGCACTCCCTGTACCAATCGCCGCGCTCGCGGGACGGGCTGTTCACAGGCAATCGCTTCGATTCGATCGGCCGGGATGCCATCCAGGTCGGCCACGCGACCAACATCCGGGTTGAGGAAAACACGGGCGTCCGCATCGGCTACCCGTTCGGCGCAGTGGACTTGGAAAATCAGGGCACGCCGGTAGCCATCGATACCTCGGGCAACGTCGATCATTCCACTTACGCGCGGAATCAGTTTGAGGACGTGAACGGCAAATGCATCGACCTGGACGGTTTTCACGACGGCGCCGTGCGCGAGAATCGTTGCACCAATCGTGGCGCGGCTCAAGATTATCCGGCTGCGCAGTTCGGTATCGTGATGAACAACACCAACCCCGATATGCGCCCGCAGAACATCGAGATTACGGGCAACCAAATCACCGGAACCAGATTCGGCGGTCTGTTTGTGATCGGCAGCGGACATCGCATCACCGGCAATGTTTTCGAGCGGCTCAACATTGCCGAATGCAATGGCTGCATCTATAAGGCGGACGAGCCGCAAATGCTCGAGTCGGGAATTTACCTGGGTCGTGAAGGCTCGCGGCCGGCCGAGACGCGCGGCAACATCATCACTGACAATCGCATCTCCGGCTACAAGATGAAAACCCGGTGCATCGCCGCCGCACCCGGCATTTCGCCTGGCGCGAATATGATCGAGCGGAACACCTGCTCCGACGCGCGCTGATCTGTGCAGACGCTGAAAAAGGGGCTGCTCAGTTTCTCAGCACCTGGTCAGCCGGCCAGTTCTTTTCGAAAAAACTCGAGGCCCGCCGCGCCGTCTTCATCGAGCGTCCCTTGCCCTTCGATGGAAATACGGCCGCGATAGTCGATCTTTTTGAGGATCTCAAAAAATTGGCTATACACCGGATCTTCATCGGGACTCTTCGGCCAGCGCCGCCCGGTTGGATTTGCGAAATGAAAGTGAACGATCTCGCCGCGAGCCTGGAGCACGATCGCGGGATCTTCTTGCTCCACTCGCAGGTGGTAATAGTCGATGATCATCTTGACATTCGGGTGATTGACGTCGCGCACCAGGCGCAGTGCTTCCGCTCCGGTATTGATAATGTTGCTCTCCTGCTTTCGCAGCGGCTCGATGGCAATCACGAGGTCTCTTGACCGCGCCAGGTCTCCGGCGCGCTTCAGGAATTCCACGATCTGACTCCATGCCCGATCCCTGGAGAATCCTTCCGGAACATTGCGCGACCCGGCGCTGCCCCACACGATGATGCGCGCCCCAAGCCGGCGGCAGCGGTCGAGCGCGGGATTCAGGTAAGCCGTCAAGGCATCCTGATTCACATTCGCGCCGACGACGGTCAGCGTCCTGATAAAGCTATTGAAACTCTCGCAGCGCAAGCGCGACGCCAGCACCTGTTCGCGGAAGGCCGCAAAATCAGCATCGCTCATGGCCGCGATCTCGGCTACCGCGGGCTCGTAATAATCGAACCCCCATCGGACAGCCTTGGAGAAGTCTTTCGATTGGCCGCAAACTCCGATCTCAATGCCGCTAATCTTCGCGAAACCGGGCACAGCCCGCGGCGCATAGCGAAACCAGCATGGCGCGTCTGGATGGGTGAGCTTGCATAAGGCGCTTTCATTCTATCGTGCGAAAATAAGCGGCAGTTGCACACTATCGCGGTCATTTCGTCGGCCTGGAGCTGGAACTTCACCGGGTTGATCCTGTGCGGAGCTCTGCTCGCTCTGTATGCGGTGCTCAGCGCCTTCCACCCATCTCGCTCGCCCGGCTGGTTTCTCGGCGGAGTGGTGTTCATCGCCGTGGTGGTCTGTTCGCCGCTGGACCTGCTTGCGCGCGAGTATCTATTCACAGCCTATGCCATCGAACAGATGCTGATCGGCCTGGTTGCTCCCTACTTCCTGGTGCGCGGGATGCCCGGGAAAGGCGCGCGGATTCCGATGCTGCCGGCCTGGGCCGCCGGAATGGTTTCGTTGTCGATATGGTTTCTTCCACGCTTGCTGAATGCCTCGGTCACGAGCGATGGTGCGCGGGCCGCCGAGCTGGCGACTCTGATCGCCGGCGGCGCTGCCTTCTGGTGGCCCATCCACTCGCCTCGAACCGAACAACGGATTCCGCTGGTCCCCCACACGCTTCTGTATCTCGCCGCGGCCACTGTCTGGTGCTCGCTGCTCGGCCTAGTGCTGGCGTTCGAAAAGCCAGTGCTGGTCTCCCGCTATGTGCAGCCGGCCGATTCGCTTCACATCGCCGAATCTCTCCTCACCGAGTGGAGCTTCACGCGCGAGAACGATCAGCAGACCGCAGGCCTGCTGTTCTGGATCGCAGCCGCCGCGGTTCTGTTGACCGAAGTGATGTTCACTTATTACCGCTGGTACATATCGCCGGAAGTACGGAACGAATAGACTTTAGACGAGCGCCGGCAGGCTTGGGGCGGTAGGCTCATCATCACTTTTTCAGCAGTCCCCTGGCGCGAAGCCAATTCGCGAGCAGCTTCGGCCATTCGCTCAACGAAGGATCATCCATCGCCAGCCCGACGCCGTGAGGACCGCTTTCAAACACGTGAAGCTCCGCCGCGACCCCGGCCTTCCGCAGCGCCAGATAGTAATACACTGCATTCTCAGCCGGAACCGTGGTATCGGCGTTGGTTTGGAAAATAAACGCCGGAGGAGTCTCGGCGGTCACGGCAAGCTCACCGGAAAGATTTTTCGCGACCTCGGGATCCGGTTGATCGCCGAGCAGGTTCTTCCTGGAACCCGCGTGGGTCCACGGCGCCGTCATGGAGATGACCGGGTAGGCGAGAACGGCGAAATCCGGCCGGCTATTCGCGCGATCCACGGAATCCGCGGCCCCGGCGTTTCCCGAATCGAAATGCGTGGAAGCGGAGGCGGCCAGGTGCCCGCCCGCCGAGAATCCCATGATGCCGATGCGATCCGGCGCGATATGCCACTCGGCGGCGTGCGATCGCAAGATTCGAATCGCTCGTTGCGCGTCGCCGAGCTCGATTGGATGGTGGTAGCGCGGCCCCAGCCGGTACTTCAACACGAACGCAGCGATGCCCATCGAGTTCAGGTAGTTGGCCACCTGCCGGCCTTCATGATTCATAGCCAGATTGGTGTAACTTCCTCCGGGGCAGATGATCACCGCCGTCATCGCCTGCGGTGTTCCGCGAGGAAGGTAGGCGGTGATGGCAGGAACGTCGCGGTCCTCAGTTCCCTGCGCGCCCGGCGCGGGTCCCGGCCACAAGGGGATGGTCTGCGTGTCTTGAAGAGGCTGCGCGATGGCCGCGATCGACAGGAGCATCCCTAGCAAAAGCGTGCGGGTCATAATGATGACGATATCATCCGAGCGGAATCCCCAGCATCCGCTGTCTTGGCAGTCGGTAGTGGAGTCATGCAGTGGAGATGACGAATGGAGTTTGATGGCATCGCAGGAGGGTTAGCTACAGCGAACGTTAGCTCCGCAGGCATAAAGATTGACAGTCGCTTTGGCCCTTGCCTTTCTTGGGGCTAGCGTTACAATGGCTGTGGGTAATCAATCCCTGCTTTTGGCGAAAGCCCGAGGCTAGGCACCATAGGCAGTTGGCGCTGCAAATGGGGCCGAATAATCTGGCGGACCGGGTGGGGTTCCAACCCACGGCAAGCGGATTAGTAATCCGCTCCTCTATGTGCTGAGGTACCGGCCCGCAGGAACAGGAAAGGGCCAGCGACTCCGGTTTGGCGACTGGGCTTCGCTGGCCGTTTTCTTTTGTTTCCAGTCATGTGCCGAGTATAACATGTACGTTATTTATTTTCAACTGGAAAACATAACGTGAGTGTGATATCGTTAAAACGATGGCGGTACTACTGCTACGTGGATGATCGCGAAGAGAACGTCATCCATAACTGGTTTGTGCAAAATCACGTGACGGACGCTGATAAAAGCGCTCTCCAAGCACTGCTGGATATTTACGAGTACAGCGGCCGGCTTGCGATAGCGGCTTCCACAGTTGACCTGGGAGAAGGATTCTATGCGCTCTTGAGTCAGCGTAAGGGCGGACTCTATCCGTGCCCCGTTTTCTGCGACGGGCCGCTTGGGGAGGACGAAATTACGTTTCTTGCAGGCGCATCCTGGAACCAAAGGGCAAAACGACCAGAACCTCGTTACGTCAGGGGTATTGCTGAAGAGCGGCTAGAGGCTCTTCAGCGGGATCGAAAGAGGAGGCGACTTGAAGGGTTTACTTGAGCGACTGCAAGAGGACCTAAGGGACCCAGAGTCCCGTTATGCTTATGCGGACTCGGTGACCAACGCGTTCATAGCGGCCCAAATCAGGGCATTGAGGGAAGAGCGAAATCTTACCCAGGATAAGTTGGCGGAATTGGTAGGAACGAAGCAATCTGGAATTTCCCGGCTCCAAAAGGCCGACTATTCAGTCTGGAAGGTTGACACATTGCGCAAATTGGCTAGGGCATTCGGTGTCCGCCTACGGATTACCTTCGAAGAGTTCGGATCGCTCCCGGCGGACATCGGCGGGTTCAGCAAAGAACGGCTGGCCCCGCGAAGGTTCGAAGACGATCCCGTCTTCCAGAATGAGGCGCGCGGGAAGCGGGAACAGATCGCGTCAGCTCCAGGACTTCTGAATGGACAAGGCAATCACGCGGGACTTGAACTCACGTCGGCGAGCGGTATCCGGGCGGGACGCGGCGCGGCATTCGAAGTTACTCCAAGCGGGAACAACTGCATAGAAGTAGCCCGGCAAAGGGAACGGGTCAGCGCTAATAACTCCACCGATCCGTCCGACGCGTCGCCGACACGTCACCCGGCCCAGATTCAGGCGTATCTGCCAGCTGAAGAGATTTCCGCATGACGCTCATGAACGTTAAAGTGGCGCGTGCTATTTGGCTGGTCGATTCCCGCGATCTTAATCCTCGGGGAATCGACATCGTCCCGCTCCTCGATGCGCTCAGGGATCGATACAATTTCCAGACGTATCCGAAAACGGCTGATGAGGTGAACGAAAACGATGCCAAGGGAATCGTTTTCATGAATGGCTCATTCGGCCCGGCGGGGAGCGCTCGCCATACGATTGTAAAAGCTACGATATTCGGGGACGGCCTTGTTGTGGAAACCGCCCAATCTACTGACCTTTCTGAAGCATTCCTCGCTGATGCCTTGCAGTTCCTATCCACTCAGTTTGGATTGACGTACACGCCTGAGATGGTCCACAAGAAATTCTATCTCAGCGAATTGATTGTACGGACTAACAAGGACCTAAGCCGGGTGTTCGCCCCATTCGCCACGGTCACGCACCGGCTCAACGAGCTCACTGGACACTCATTTGAGCCTCTTGGGTTCGGATTCGGAATAGACACGACGATGTCAACGGCTCGCCCCTCGCCGTTCAAGTTCGAACGAGAGATCAATAAACCGTTTAATCAAAATCGGTACTATTCCGCCGCTCCGCTACGAACGGGAGACCACGAAGACCTGCTCCGACAACTGGAGGCGTTGCTTTAAGCAAGCTCGTCTTCACGCTAAGACCGCACTAACCGGCAGTGCTGGAGTTCCGGCGAATTGGGTACATTGATCAGTGATGCCACAACGTCTTCGCTCGGCTCACTGGTTCGGCGGCCAGGATCGCGACGGTTTTATTCACCGCTCCTGGATGAGGGGCTATCCGCCCGATCTTTTCGACGGGCGCCCGGTGATCGGGATTTGCAACACCTGGTCCGAACTGACGCCGTGCAATGCCCACCTGCGCCAGATCGCGGACAGAGTGAAGCAAGGCGTGTATGAAGCCGGTGGCTTTCCCTTGGAGTTTCCCGTCATGTCGCTGGGCGAGACGAACCTGCGGCCCACCGCCATGCTGTTTCGGAACCTCGCCAGCATGGACGTCGAGGAGTCCATTCGCGGCAATCCCATCGACGGAGTGGTGCTGCTGTGCGGCTGCGACAAGACCACACCTTCGCTGCTGATGGGAGCCGCGAGCTGCGATCTGCCCGCCCTAGTGGTCTCCGGCGGCCCGATGTTGAACGGCCACTTTCAGGGCCGGCAAATCGGCTCGGGCACAGCCGTCTTTCAGATGAGCGAAGACGTGCGCGCCGGCAAAATGCGGATACAGGAGTTCATGGACGCGGAAACCTGCATGTCCCGTTCGGCCGGCCATTGCATGACCATGGGGACGGCATCCACGATGGCCAGCATGGCGGAGGCGCTGGGCATGGGCATGCCGCAGAACGCGGCGATTCCCGCGGTCGACTCGCGCCGCTACGTTCTGGCGCAGCAGGCCGGACGCCGCATCGTCGAAATGGTGCGCCAGGACATCCGGATCTCGCAAATTCTTACCCGGAAGAATTTCGAAAACGCGATTCGCGTGAACGCGGCCATCGGCGGTTCGACCAACGCCGTCATTCATCTGATCGCACTTGCCGGCCGAGTCGGAGTCCCACTCAGCCTCGACGATTTCGACCGCCTGGGCCACCATCTGCCGTTGCTGGTGAACCTGATGCCTTCGGGCAAATTTCTCATGGAGGATTTCTACTACGCCGGTGGCATTCCGGCGGTGGTGCGGGAACTCGGCGACGTGATTCATCGCGACGCGTTGACCGTGAACGGAAAAACCATGGGCGAAAATACGGCCGAAGCCCCCTGCTGGAACCGGGAAGTGATTCATACGCTCGCCGACCCGATCCGCGAAAATGCCGGGATCGCCGTTCTGCGCGGCAACCTTGCTCCCAATGGCGCGGTGATCAAGCCGTCCGCCGCGACGCCGCGGCTTCTCAAACATCGCGGGCGCGCGGTGGTCTTTGAAAATATCGAGGACCTGAAAGCTCGAATCGACCTGCCCGACCTTGACATCGATGAGCATTCCGTCATGGTGCTCAAAGGCGCCGGCCCGCGCGGCTATCCGGGAATGCCCGAGGTGGGAAACATGCCGATTCCCCCCAAACTGCTCGCGCGTGGAATTGAGGATGTCGTGCGCATCTCGGATGGCCGCATGAGCGGTACCGCCTATGGGACCGTGGTGCTGCACGTCTCTCCCGAATCGGCGGTTGGTGGCGCGCTCGCACTGGTCGAAAACGGCGACGAGATCGCGTTGGATGTCGAGGCTCGCCGCTTGGACTTGTGTGTCCCGGAACCCGAATTAGCTCGCCGGCGCGCGGCGTGGATTCCTCCCCAACCGGTCGCGACAGGAGGCTATCAACGCCTCTACGTGGATCACGTACTACAGGCAGATCAGGGCGCGGACCTCGATTTTCTGGTCGGCTGCCGCGGAGCCGCAGTGCCGCGCGAGAGCCACTAATCTATTTCAGGGCCGACGTGCAGAATTGGTCGAAGGCATCCGTCAGAAGCTTGGCGATCGCCGCGGGATCACGCCTTTCGATATCGCTTCGATGCAGCATGTAGACCGGCTTCCCGTCCTGAAACAGCGCCATGGACGGCGAAGACGGCGGATAGTCCGACAAAAGGTTTCGCAGATGAGCCACCGCGGCTTCATCGCCACCCGCGAAAACGGTAGCGGCCTTCGACGGCCGGACTCCATATTTCAGAGCCGCGCCCACTGCCGGGCGAGCCCTTCCCGCCGCGCATCCGCACACAGAATTCACGATCATCAGCACGGTTCCGCTGCCCGGCGCAAGCAACCGATCCACATCGTCCGGGGTCTTAGCCTCCAGGACGCCGTGTCGAGTCAGGTCCGCGCGCATGGGAGCGATCAAATGTTCTGGGTAGGTCACGCTTTCATTCTACCAGCCGCTCCAGGCCCGGCCGTGATTTGAGATTCGGTGACTCGCGGCCGGGGTGGAGTTAGCCCTTATCCTGTGAGCGTTGGCAACTACGGAGTTGTGGTTGGCGCGGCCGGGACCGTCACCACGCGACCGAGAGTGACCAGCGTCCTTCCACTGACGGTATCGAAAAGTTCCAGCGTCGGGATCAGTTTGCAGGCAGGCGCCACCGGTGTCGAGCCCGTCGCAGTCGGCGGAAATATCCCGGGAATGGAGATGGTTGCGCGAATCTCGCGTCGATCGCCGGCGATTAACTGGAGATCGGTGTCGCTGCGCAGATCGAACGGCATGCTTTTGCCGGGCGCGACCGCGAGCGACGTGGTTTTCAGCACGTTTCCATCCGCATCCACGAACGCTACGGTAGCCGAACAGATCACGCCAACCGCCGGCGGCGCGACGCCCGGATTCAAAAGATTCAGTTGCGCGGTCTGCGCGTCCGCGATCCCGATCATGCCGGTGGTCTGAACGGTGTTGGAAACGGGAATGGCCTGGCCAGACAAAGCGATAGCGCTCAGCGCCAGGGCACACGCCAGGCGGGAGTAATGAAACATACGATTTTTCCTCCGGTAGATTTGAACGATCCGCAGCAGGCCGGGCAACTTTTTCCTTCAACGCCAGGACTACTTGCGGTCTATTCCGGGAACCCAGCCGGGCGAAGAAAGTTTCGACACTTGTGGATACTTGGTTTTTCGGAGCAGCCACGCGGTTGATGACGCTGCATGCTTGAAAGAATGAAAATCCCCATCTTGGTAGCGCCGAGAAAGTGCTAAAAAATGCTCCGGTAAGGCGGCCGTTTTTTCTGACCACCATCGAGCAGGAGCGCCCGTCGCCCGACCCGCGCCGGATGGGATGGCTCCTACTGAAATCGCGATGGGCTTTAGCTCGGAGGGCCGCGTTTTGCGACGCCACCATTGAACATGATCGGTGTTATGCTGGCGATGGTATTGCGTTTGGAATAGTAAGGGTTCAAGCCGGAGGGGTCATGCGCTTACTCGGAATTTCCACGCTGTCCGCGTTGGCAGGTGTGTGCGCGCCGTTTCTGCAAGGCGAATCGCCGTCAACACCCACCGTTCGCCCGAACTTTAAGCTTCCCCTTGCCTTCGAGCGGCAGAGCGAAGAGCCGGACGCCGTTTATGTGGCTCGCGGACAGGGGTATATGGTCGCGATTCAGGATGCCAAGACCACCATCGGGATCCTGCCCGGACGGGACCAGGCCGGTAGCGCGATCTCCATGGAATTCGCCCGTTCGCGGCATGCCCAGGGCACTCCAGGCGCGGAACTTCCAGGCAAGGTCAATTACATCCGCGGCAACGATGCAAGCCAATGGAAGCTTGGTCTTCCCACCTATGGGCGAGTGACGTACCAGGAAATTTATCCAGGCATTGACGTTGTCTATCACGGCAATCAGCAGCAATTGGAATTCGATCTGATTCTGAAGCCCGGCGCCGATCATGGCGCGGTGCGGATGAAACTCGCGGGAGCGCGGAAAATTTCGCTGGATCCGGCCGGCCAACTGGTGTTGGAGACATTGGCCGGCGAACTTCGGATCCCATTGCCGCAGATCTACCAGGAGACCGGCGGGAAGAAGAACAGTATCGCGGGGCATTATAAGGTTTGCGGTAACCATGAAGTCGCTTTCGAAGTCGCGTCCTATGACCGCACCAAACCCCTGGTGATCGATCCAACGATCGTGTACGGGTTCCTGATCGGCGGGAACACCAACACCAGTGCCGCGCAGGCGGTGGCCGTGGATTCCGGCGGCAATGTTTACACCTGCGGATACACCTTCGCTACGGATTTCCCCATTACTTCTGGGGTTGCGCAGACCAGCTATGCCGGGGACGGCGATGCATTTATATCGAAGGTGAACCCGTCGGGAACGGCGCTGCTCTACTCCACTTATCTGGGAGGCACAAATTTTGACGCGATGCAGGCGATCGCCGTCGACTCCGCCGGCGCCGCATGGGTAGCCGGTTATTCCAACTCGCCCAACTTCCCGGTCAAGAATCAATTCCAGGGAACCTTAGGCGGCGGTTATGATGCGGTGATTGCGAAGCTGAGCTCCAGCGGGACGCTGGTGTTCTCCACCTACCTGGGCGGCAGCAGTAACGATCTTGCGTACGGCATCGCGGTGGATACTCTTAACAACGCTTATGTGACCGGGTACACCGGAGGTCCATTTCCGGCCACGGTCGGCTCCGGCACGGTGCAAGGGCCGACGGACGCTTTCGTGGCGAAGTTCGCCCCCAGTGGGACGCTCTCTTACTCGACCCTGGTGGGTGGTTCAGGCCAGGATCTCGCGTTTGCGATTGCAGCCGATTCCAGCGGGGCCGCCTATATCACGGGTTCGACATTTTCCATCAGCATCACCGGCGCTCCGTCCGGAGGCGCGCGCTCCGCCAATGCCGGCGCCGGCGATGCCTTTGTCGCGAAGTTGAACCCCACCGGCACCGCCCTGGTGTATTTCACGTTCCTGGGCGGCAGCTTGTACGACCAGGGCACCGCGATCGCGCTAGACACCGGCTTGAACGCTTACGTCGGCGGATTCACGCAATCGCCCGATTTGAATCCCACGGCTGGTGTCGTGCAAAGTGGTCTCAGCGGCGGGATCAACGGATTCGCCGCGAAACTGAACAACACCGGGAGCGTGTTTAACTACATCACCTATCTTGGCGGTGAGCGAGAAGACTACCTGCAGGGCCTGGCCTACGATTCTGCCTCCGGTGGCGTATATGTCACGGGCTACACCGATTCTTCTCAATTTCCGCTGATTTCGCCGGTGGAGGCATTTTCGTCGAGCTCAATCTCTGCTTTTCAGAGCACCAATTCCGGTGGTTCCTGGGGCAAGCTCGATTCCAACATCCAGGGCGCGGTGACAGGAATTTCCGTCGATCCGGCGAACTCGAGTACCCTGGTCATTACCACGGAAGCCGGCATCTACCGGACCACCAACAATGGAGCCAACTGGACCCAGGAGATTGCCGGTCTAGGCTTCACCATCAGCCGGAGTCCGGTCCTGGGTTTTACCGATATCATTTTCGCGATGAACGCCGGACAAGCCTATTTGTCAGCGGACGGCGGCGCGACTTGGCGCTTTCAGGGCTCCACGCAAACCGGAACCACCAACGTGATCGCCGACCCCGGCAACTGCGCCTCCAACACCGCGTGCACCGCTTACGCGTTTAGCTATAACGGTTCCGCCGGCGTGCAAAAGACCACCGACGGAGGCCAGACCTGGAGCGTCTTTGTGGCTTCAGGCCTCCCCTCGGCGCTAGTCTACGGAATGGGCGCCGCTCTCCCTTCCCCCGGCGCTGCCACTGGCTCTCTTTACGCGGCCGTGAGTGGATTCGGGGTATATGTGAGTACCAATCAGGTTGCGACCTGGTCATCGGTGAGCTCGGGATTGCCGGTTTCGTTCAATGCGGCCTTCACCCAGTACAACAGCACGCTCAGCGTGGTCCAGAACGGTAATGCGTCGCTCCCCGTCGTCGCTTACATCGTGGTTGGAGGGACGATCTACAAGACCACAGATGGGGGAGCCAGTTGGGCTGCCACCGCGGGATCCGTTCCCAATGGCGCCACCAATGTATCGGCACAAACCGCCTCCGTTGTTTACGCGTCATCGAAGTCCGGTACGCCGCTGTACATTTCCACGGATGGAGGAACCACCTGGAACGCCATGTCCATCGGACTTGGAGACAGCTCGATTCAGGCCGTTGCGTTCGATCCCACGAATAGCGCGCGGGTCTTTGCACTCGCTGCGGTGACCTATACCGCATTTGTCGCCAAGCTTAATGCCACCGCCAACACTCTCACTTACTCTACGTACCTCGGCAGCCTTAGTTACACCTATGGCTACGGAATCGCAACCAATAGCTTGGGTGATGCCTTTGTGGCCGGCTCAGCCTACGGCGTCGGTTTCCCGAAGGCCACCGCGTCGATTGGCGGCACCGTCGGATTTGTCGCTGAAATCTCCGACAGCACCGCGGGATACACCATCGTCAGTCCAACACCCGGATCCGTGCTGGCCTATCCTTCGCAAACATTTACCTGGACGACGACACCGGGCGCCGATGAATACTGGCTGGACGTCGGCAGCCAGGTGGCCAAGGGTGATTACTTCGCAGCGGCCATCATTGGAACGTCCTTCAACGTGACGACGCTACCCTGCGACGGGCGGACGATCTACGTGCAGGTGTGGGCTCACGTCAGCGGAGCGTGGCAAACACCGAATCGATACACCTATACGGCCATCTCCGGCTGCGCGGCGCTGACCGCGCCGATCGACAACGCGACGTTTCCTGGCAGCTCCGTCACATTTAGCTGGCCCCCCGCCACCGGAGCGGATCAGTATTGGGTCGATGTAGGGAACACGATCGGCAAGGGCGATATTTTCGCATCCGCCATTGCTGGACTCGGGACCGCGGTGAACAATATCCCGTGCGATGGACGTACCATCTACGTGCAGTTGTGGACGCACCTCGATGGCGCCTGGCAGAACCCGGGGCGTTACATTTACACGGCGGCCAATGGGGCATGCGGTGGATCCTCGGGCATCACCAGTCCGGTTGCGGGATCGGTGCTGACCAGTCCTTCCCAAACGTTTAACTGGAGTACCGTCGCCGGCGCCGATCAATACTGGCTGGATGTCGGCAGTCAGTTGGCCCAAGGCGATTACTTCGGAGCCGCAACCACCGGGACTTCCTTCACGGTGACTTCGATGCCCTGCGACGGGCGCATGGTGTATGTGCAGTTGTGGAACCATATCGGCGGGGTCTGGCAGTCTCCGCAGCGGACCACTTACACGGGAGCCTCCGGCTGCGCGGCGCTGACATCGCCCGCGGACGGGACGGTATTCACCACCACCTCCGCGACTTTCAACTGGAGCGCGGCGGCGGGGGCCGATGAATATTGGCTTGAACGTCGGCAATTCGATCGCCAAGGGAGACGTTTTTGCGGGGCCGACCACCGGGCTTTCGACCGCGGTGAGCAATCTTCCGTGCGACGGCCGAATCATCTACGTACAGGTGTGGAGTCACATCGGCGGCGCGTGGAAGAACCCCGGACGTTACGAGTTCACCGCTTCGAGCATTTGTGGCAAGCTCACCACCCCTGTGCCGGGCTCGACTCTCAGCGGCAGCACGGTGACCTTTAGCTGGACGGCGGGAACAGGAGTCGAGGCGTACTGGCTGGATGTCGGCACAATTGTCGGCAAGGGCGACATCTATGCCGCGAACCAGGGCGAATTGTTGTCGCACACGGTGAGCGGTATCCCCACTACCGGGCAACTGATCTACGTTCAGTTATGGTCGATGATCAACGGCGTTTGGAATCTGAACCGGTATACATACGCGGCATTCTGATCGCCGATTCTGACCAAGACTCATCGGCGGAGTCCGTCCAATGCGTGTACACTATAACCTGATCCGGAGCATAGCCACCAGCAACCTCCGATCCGTTCAGAATTGCAGCGCGTTCGCGCGCGGCACCAGGAGCAGCCCTCTATGTTGAACCGTCGTTCCCTTCTCATTCGTCTCTCGCTCACTGTTCTGGTTCTGGCTGGCTTCGCGCCGGCGATGTTCGGCGATAACGGCCCATCCACTCGCCTGCTGCGCACGCCCACGGTCAGCGCGACTCACATAGCCTTCGCGTATGCGAACAATATCTGGATCGTCGAGCGCTCCGGCGGGAATGCCCGGCGTCTGACCACGTTCCAGGGCCAGACTTCCAACCCCCATTTCTCGCCCGACGGCAAGTGGCTGGCCTTCAGCGCCGAGTATGCCGGCAACATTGACGTGTACGTTATCCCTGCGGAAGGCGGCGAGCCGAAACGGCTGACGTGGCATCCGGGAGCCGACACAGTGCAGGGGTGGACGCCCGATGGCAAATCGGTCCTGTTCACGTCGTCGCGCGCGACAGCGGCTCCCAGCGCCGCGCCACGCTTCTGGACCGTCCCGGTTGAAGGCGGAGTCGCCCAGCCGCTCGCATTGCCTCGCGCATACCAGGGCAAATTCTCTCCCGATGGCACGCACATCGCTTATCGCATGAACAATTCCTGGGATGAAGAACGCCGCAACTATCGCGGCGGTCAAAACCGCCCCATCTGGATTGTCGACCTGAAATCCTACGACCTGGTGTCGCCGCCGTGGACCGATTCGAAGGACATGGATCCGGTGTGGGTTGGCGACGTGGTCTATTTCATCTCGGACCGCGACGGCGTGGCGAATATCTGGTCCTATGACACCAAGTCCAAGAAGCTCGCGGAGGTGACGCATTTCACCGACTTCGACGTGAAGACGCTCGATGCGGGCGCCGGCGCGGTAGTATTCGAACAAGCCGGCTATGTGCACGAGCTGGATCCCAAGACCGGCAAGACGCACGTGGTGAACATCACGGCCACGGGCGATTTTCCGTGGATGATGCCGCGCTGGGAAGACGTGACCAGCCGCATGACCAACCTGTCGCATCTCGCCCACCGGCAGCGCGCGTCCTGGTCGAATCGCGTGGCGAGATCTTCACCATCCCCGCCGAAAAAGGCGACGTGCGCAATCTCAGCAAATCGAGCGGCTCGGCCGAGCGCGACCCCGCCTGGTCGCCCGACGGCAAGTACATTTCCTATTTCAGCGACAAATCCGGCGAATACAAGCTGGTGATTGAAGCGCAGGATGGGTTAACGCCGCCGCGGGAGATCGCGTTGCCGCATCCCACGCATTACTACACGCCCTCCTGGTCGCCCGATTCGAAGAAGCTGCTGTACACCGACACGAACCTGAAGGTCTGGGTAATGGACGTCGCTTCGGGCCAGGCGAAGGTGATTGGCGACGATCCGTGGATGGTCCCTCAGCGCACGCTCAATCCAACCTGGAGTCCGGATTCCAAGTGGGTCGCGTACGCCAGCCGTCTGAAGTCGCTGTATCACGCCATTTTCGTCACCAACGTCGAGACTGGAGAGAACAAGCAGGTTACCGACGGTTTGGCCGACTCGGTCTGGCCCGTCTGGGACGCCAGCGGCAAGTACCTGTGGTTTTTCGCCGCGACGGATCTCGGTCTGCGGTCGCAATGGCTCGACATGACGTCCTACGATCACGAGGAAAACTTCGGGTTGTATCTCGCAGTGCTCAAGAAAGGCGAGCCCAGTCCGATCCTGCCGGAGAGCGACGAGGATCACGGCGTGGGTAGCGCTCCCGCGGCTGGCGGTGGTCGCGGCGGCCGCGGTGGCGCGGCGCCGGAAGGCGATCAACCTACGCCGGCCGCGCGCGCACCGCGCACTCCGGTCACCGTTCAGATCGATTTCGATGGCTTGCAGCAGCGCATCGTCAACGTGCAAAGCGTGCCGGAGCGGCAATATTCCCAGCTGCGCGCGGGCGTGGCCGGAACCGTCTATTTTCTGGAAGCAGGAGGCGGCGGACGCGGCGGCGGCGGTGGACGCGGCGGAGCCGGCGGTGGCAGCACTTTGCAACGCTACCGTTTGAGCGATCGCCGGGCCGCGCCATTCGTCACCGGCGTGGCGGCCTACGATGTCAGCGCGGATGGGCATAAACTCGTGTATCGCGCCGCAGGCGGCGCCGGCGGACGCGGAGGCCGGGGCGCGGCGGCGGGTGAGAATGCTCCCGCGCCGGCCCTGTTTCTGGTCGACGCCGATCGCCAGCCGCCCGCAGCCGGATCCGGCCGGCTGAACGTCACTTTGCGCATGTACCTGGAGCCTAAAGAGGAGTTCAAGCAGATCTTCTACGAGGGCTGGCGCAACCAGCGCGACTACCTTTATGTGTCCAATCTGCATGGCGCGGACTGGCCCAAGATGAAAGAGCTGTACGGCGAGATGCTGCCCTACGTGAATCATCGCGCTGATTTGAATTACCTGCTCGACACCATGGGAGCGGAGATCGCCATCGGCCACTCTTTCGTGCGCGGCGGCGACATGCCCGCCCTGCCGCCTTCACCCGGAGGCTTGCTCGGCGCCGACTTCGCGATCGACAGCGGCCGCTACAAAATCACGCGCATTTACGATAACGAAAGCTGGAATCCCGATCTGCGCGCACCGTTGGCCGAACCTGGCATCAACGTCTCCACCGGCGATTACGTTCTCGCCATCAATGGGGACGAGCTGAGAGCGCCCGACAACATTTATCGTTTGCTGGACGGCACGGCCAACCGCCAGACGGTGCTGACCGTCAACAACCGTCCGTCGATGGACGGAGCGCGCCAGGTCACCGTGGTTCCCATCGCGAACGAGCAGGGCCTGCGCACCCGCGCCTGGGTGGAGGCCAATCGCCGCCTGGTCGACAAGCTATCCGACGGCCAGATCGCCTACGTCTACATTCCTAGCACCGGCCAGCCCGGCTACGCCAGCTTCAACCGCTATTATTTCGCCCAGCAGGACAAGCTGGGCGCGATCATCGATGAGCGGTACAACAGCGGCGGCTCGGCGGCGGACTACATTATCGACGTGTTGCAGCGCCAATTCGACGGCTACTTCAACAATGTCGCCGGCGACCGCTATCCCTTCACCAGTCTCCCGCGGCCGGCATCTGGGGACCGAAAGTGATGATCATCAACGAAATGGCGGGCTCGGGCGGCGACCTGATGCCGTGGATGTTCAAACATCGCAATGTCGGCGTGCTGGTCGGAAAACGCACCTGGGGCGGCTTGGTGCACACCGCCGACACGCCCGCCTTCATCGACGGCGGCTCCATGATCGCGCCGCGCGGCGGCTTTTTCTCGCGCGACGGCAAGTGGGCAGTCGAGAACGAAGGCACCCCTCCCGACATCGACGTCGAGAATTGGCCGAAGGAAGTCATCGCCGGCCACGATCCTCAACTGGAGCGGGCCGTTCAGGAAGCCATGCGAATGCTCAAGGAAAAACCTGTCACGCGCATGACCACGGAGCCCCCGTCGCCGACATGGGGTCAACGCAAACAGCCCCTCACGGACACCGAAAGACGAAGCCAGCAATAGCCGCGCGCGGGCAACGCCTGGGTGATACGACGCTGCATGGTCGTGCTTTAACCCAATCGATCCTGGTCCCCTCGCGGAACTGATTGATTCGATGGGAGCGCGCAACGGAATGCCGAATGCTTCCACTGCATGCGCAAACCGGCTTCAAAGAAGGAGGCTTTATGCGGATGGTTCTGTTCGTTACCCTCCTGGGCTCGCTGATGGTGCAGGCTCAGGACACCCAAATCAAGAAGGTCCCTATTACGCGCACGCCGGCGACCTCCGGACAACAGATGTTTGTCACGTATTGTGCGACATGCCATGGGAAGGAGGGCAAAGGCGACGGTCCAGCCGCTTCGGCTCTGAAGAAAGCGCCCGCGGATCTGACCCAGTTGGCCAAGAAAAACGGCGGCAAGTACCCCGAGAACCACGTGGCGGCGACCATCCGGACGGCGGACTCTCCGGTGCACGGCTCCAAGGAGATGCCCGTGTGGGGGCCGCTCCTGTCCTCGGTTAGCTCCAGCCAGGGCGAAGTTCAATTGCGCGTATCAAATCTGGTGAAATACATCGAAACGCTGCAAGAGAAGTAGAACATTCCGGCAGCTTCGAAACGGTTGGATATCGCTCATTTGGTCATCGCCTGATAGACCATCGTGCGCGTTTGGCGCCACATGGCCGTGTTCTGGGCTTGCGACCCTTGGGCCATCAGCACCGCCACCAACTTCTCCTTCGGATCCACCCAGAACAACGTGCCGGTGATTCCTCCCCAGGAGAAGTCGCCGACAGAGCCTGGTACCGGATTGCGGCCGGGGTCGACTCGAACGGCGAAGCCGAGGCCGAAGCTCGTGCCCATTTCCGGAACCGGACCAAAGGCTCCCAGAGCCATGGCGACGGGAGTGTGACGCTCGGTGGTTGCCGGAAGCTGATCGGCGGTCATCAGCGCGATCGTCTTCGGCGCCAGAATGCGCACGCCTTCCAGTTCACCGCCATTCAGCAGCATCTGGGAGAAGCGCGCGTAGTCCCCCGCGGTGGAGAACATGCCGCCGCCGCCCGAAAGTAAGTCGGGTCTTTGCGCTGCGTCGGCGAACGGCAGGTTGGACTGCGCGTCGGGCTTCGCCAAACGCGAAATGGCCGCCGGCTTCACCCAGAACCCGGTATCGTTCATCTTCAGCGGACCGGTGACGCGCTCCTGAACAAACTTGTCCAGGTCCATCCCGCTCACCACTTCCACCACGCGGCCGAGCACATCGGTGGAGACGCTATATTCCCAAGCCTCGCCCGGCTGGTGGAGCAGCGGCATTCCGGCCACCATCTTCACCATCTCAGCCAAGGATTTGGCGCCGAAAATATTCGCTTTGCGATACATCTGGTCCACCGCCGAATTTCCGAATAAACCGTAGGTCAGGCCCGAAGTGTGCCGCATCAGGTCCTGTACGGTCATGGGACGCTTCGGCGCCGCTCCCTCCGAGCCGACTTTGACGTCTTTGAACTCGGGAAGATACTGAGCGACAGGCGCGCCGACATCCAGCTTGTTCTCCTCGGCCAGGATCATCGCGGCAACCGTCGTGATGGGCTTCGACATGGACGCGACGCGGAAGATGGAGTCCTTCTTCATGGGCGTTTGCGCGGCGCGTTCCTGATAGCCGATGGCGTCATAGCTGACGATCCTGCCATTGTGGACAATCAGCAGCACCTCGCCGGGGACGCGTTTGTGTTCCACGTCGCCTTTGATCACCTGCCTGGCGCTTTCCAGGCGTTTGGAAGAAAATCCGTCATCCTCCGGCCGGATGGCCATCGGAAGGGGCTGAGCGAACGCGCCTGCGCAAACAACAACGCCAACCAGCCACGTGGGTAGTTTCAATCTGTAACGGAACATTGGGACTAGTCTAGCGCGAGAATCGAGGGACCGGGCGGTCAGGATGTTCCAGTACACTTGATAGATCCCCGGAGGCCCATGGAACTGCGAATCGAGCATTTGTCGAAGCGGTATCGGAGTGGCGTGCAGGCTTTGCAAAACGTCTCGCTCAACATCGGAGCGGGCATGTTCGGATTGCTCGGTCCCAACGGCGCTGGCAAGTCCACACTCATGCGAATCGTCGCGACGCTTCAGGAGGCGGATTCGGGCGCCGTTTCCCTGGACGGCATCGACGTTTTAAAAGACAAGGATCGCCTGCGCCAGGTTCTGGGCTATCTTCCGCAGGAATTCGGGCTTTATCCCAAGGTCACCGCGTGGCAATTACTGGATCATTTCGCGGATTTGAAAGGCGTGGTGAACCGGTCCCAGCGCCGCGCGCTGGTGGAAACGCTCCTGCGCCAGACCAATCTCTGGGAGGCCCGCGATCAGCGTCTGGGCACGTTTTCCGGTGGAATGAAGCAGCGCTTTGGAATCGCCCAGGCGCTGATCGGAGATCCCAAGCTGATCATCGTCGACGAACCGACCGCCGGGTTAGATCCGGAAGAGCGCGTCCGCTTCCACAATCTCCTGAGCGAGATCGGCGAGCAGGTGGTGGTCATCCTTTCCACCCACATCGTAAGCAACGTCTCCGACTTGTGCCAGTCCATGGCCATCATCAATCTGGGGCGTGTTTTGGTGGAAGGCCAGCCGATTCCGCTGGCGCGTTCCCTGCGTGGAAAGATCTGGCAGAAATTGATCTCGCGCAGTGAGCTCGCCGCATCCAAGCAACATCTGCCGGTAATTTCGTCGCGCCTGACCGCAGGCAAAACTCTGATCCGGGTGTACGGCGAATCCGCGCCGGCTCCGGATTTCGAAGCAGTGGACCCGGATCTGGAAGATTTCTATTTTTGGACCGTCACCCGGCACGAACCGAATGCCACAGTCGCCGCCGGAGCCGAATCATGATCACCATCATCCGGTTCGAGCTGGGGCGCCATTTCCGCGCAATTTCCACCTACATCTATTTCGCGATCCTGGCCCTGGTCGCCTACCTTCTGATGATCGCCGCGGCCGGCGCCTTCCCAAGCGCGTCCGTGATCGTCGGCGGCGGCGGGAAAGTGATGGTGAACTCGCCTTACACGCTTTCCGAATTCATCTCGCTGCTCAGCTACTTCGGATTGCTGATCATTTCGGCAATCTGCGGAAAAACGGCGTTTCAGGATTTCGAGTATCAGACCCACTCTTTCTTTTTCACGGCTCCAATCAGTAAACGCGCGTACCTCGGCGGACGATTCGTCGCCTCCATCCTGATCGTGCTCGCGATTTTTTCGGGCATTGCCGTGGGACTGGCCGTGGGAACCTGGATGCCGTTCGTCGATAAGGCCCGGCTCGACCCGAATCACCTGTGGCCCTACGTGCAACCCTTCCTCACCACCGTGATTCCGAACGTATTGGTCACCGGCGCGTTGTTTTTCTCACTGGCCGCGCTCACCCGCCGGATTTTGCCGGTGTATATGACCAGCGTGATTCTGCTGGTCGGATACCTCATCGCCATCAGCCTTTCGTCCAAGCTGGAAGAGAAATTTGTCGCCGCGCTGCTCGATCCTTTCGGGCAGATCGCGATGGGTCGCGTCACCGAATACTGGACCATCTCGGAAAAGAACACGCGCCTCGTGATTCTCGAGGGCGCGCTGCTTTGGAATCGCGTGTTGTGGATGGCTGCGGCCGCCGCGATCCTCGCGTTCACCTATGTGAGATTCAAATTCGTCTTTGCCTTGGAAGGCCGCCGCGCCCCGCAGAAGGAAGTTCCCGAAAGTGAGACCGCGGCCCTCAGCGTTCCCGCGGTCACGCGAGTGTTCTCCACCCGGGCGTTCACCCGGGCGCTGCTTCGTCTCACCCGGCTCGGCTTTACCGAAACGGTCAAGAACGTCTATTTCGCCGTGATCGTCCTTGCCGGCGTTTTATTTATGATCGCGGCCTCCCGCAACACTGGCGATATTTACGGCACGCCGACCTATCCGGTGACCTATCAGATGTTTGAGTTGGTGGGCGGCTCCTTCGGCCTGTTCACTCTGATCATCATTACGTTCTATTCGGGCGAGCTGGTATGGCGCGAGCGCGACGCGCGAACCAATGAGTTGATCGACGCTCTGCCGCTCCCGAATTGGGTCCTGTTTCTGTCGAAACTGATGGCGCTGAGCCTGGTGATGGTGCTGCTGAGCGGCGTGGTCATGTTCACCTGCATGTCCATCCAGCTCGCCAAAGGATACACGCATCTGGAGCCGCTCCTCTATATCAAAGTTTTATTCGGCTTGCGACTCATCGACTATCTGCTCCTCTGCGCGCTCGCCATTACAGTCCATACGCTGGTCGACAACAAGTACATGGGCCATTTCGTGATGGTGCTCTATTATCTGTCCAACGCGTTCATGGGCCAGCTCGGACTCGAGCATCGATTGTATCGATACGGCTCCACTCCCGGCTACACCTATTCGGATATGAACCGCTTCGGCCACTTTCTCGGCCCGGTTTTCTGGTTCGACGCGTACTGGGCGGCGTTTGCCGTGCTGCTCGCCTTGCTGGCTCATCTTTTTTCCGTGCGCGGATTGGCCACGGAATGGAGATCCCGAGTCGTGCTCGCGCGCGAACGATTTCAATCGCGCCAGCGTTGGATCGCCGCCGCCGCGGCCGTCGCCTGCATCGCGCTGGGCGGCTTTATTTTTTACAACACCAACATCCTGAACGTCTACCGCACCCAAAAGACCGGCGAGATGCTGCGCGTGCGGTATGAAAAGGAATACAAGAAATATCGCACCGAGCCTCAGCCGCGAATTACCGCGGTCAAACTTCAGGCGGATGTCTATCCGGAGTCCAGAAGCGCGCGAATTCGCGGTCATTACGACCTCGCGAACCGGACCTCGCAGCCGGTCGACACCGTGCTCGTGCGCGTTCCCGAAGAGATCGCGGAGCGCCATCTTCAATTCACTCCGCCGGCCAAGCTCCAGTCCGACGAGCGCGCCCTGGAAGTCGCCGTTTACCGCCTGCAGCAGCCGCTCCCGCCGGGCGCGACGGGATCGCTCGACTTTGAGCTGGCCTACGCCCCGCACGGATTCCGAAACGGCGAAGGTCCCACCAGCGTCGTCTACAACGGCACGTTTTTCAACAGCAACGTCCTCCCGCACTTCGGTTACGAAGACGGCGAAGAGCTCTCCGACGACAACACCCGCCGCAAATACAGCCTCGCTCCCAAGGAACGCATGGCCGATCTCAACGATCTGGCCGCGCGCCGCAACACCTATATCTCGAACGACTCCGATTGGATCGCCTTCGATGCCACGCTCAGCACCGCCCCCGATCAGATCGCCATTGCGCCCGGCGAGCTGGTCCGCGCCTGGACCCAGGACGGCCGGAATTATTTCGAATACCGGACCTTGAAAAAGATTCTCGACTTTTCTTCCGTGCTCTCCGCCCGCTACCAAGTCATGCGCGATCGCTGGCACGACGTTGACCTCGGCATCTACTACCACCCCGGCCACGAATACGATCTTGACCGCATGATGAAGGGCATGAAAGCGGCGCTCGATTATTGTACCGCCAACTTCAGCCCGTATCAAAACCAGACCCTGCGGATTGTCGAGTTTCCACGCTACGCGTCCTTTGCGCAATCGTTCCCGGCGTCCATTCCCTACTCGGAGGCCATCGGCTTCATCGCGCGCGTCGATCCCACCAATGAAGAAGACATCAACTACCCGTTCTATGTCACCGCCCACGAAGTCGCGCATCAGTGGTGGGCGCACCAGGTGATTGGAGGAAACGTCCAGGGCTCCACGCTGATGTCGGAATCGCTGGCGCAGTACACCGCTTTGATGGTCATGAAACACGAGGTCGGTGCTGAGCAGATGCGCCGCTTCCTCAAATACGAAATGGATCGTTACCTGATCGGACGCAGCGTCGAACGGAAAAAGGAATTGCCGCTGGAGCGCGTCGAGAATCAACCTTACATCCACTACAACAAGGCGAGCGTCGTGTTCTACGCGCTTCAGGATTACGCCGGCGAAGAAAACGTCAACCGCGCGCTGCACGATTATGTGCAGGCGGTCGCCTATCAGGACCCTCCCTACACCAACGCCGTCGAACTGGTCGAGCGCTTACGCAGGATTGTGCCGCCGCAATACGCCTATATCGTCGACGACATGTTCGAATCGATCACTCTGTACGAAAACCGCGCTCTCTCCGCCACCTATCGTCAAACGGCGGATGGAAAATACGAGGTCAAGCTGAAAGTCGCCGCGAAGAAGGTCAAAGCCGCCGCTCTGGGCGAAGAAAAAGAAGTGCCGCTGGCGGATTGGATCGACATCGGCGTGCTCGACGCGGCCGGCAAGGCGTTGTATCTCGAGAAGCATAGGATCGAGAAGCCTGAAACCGAATTCACCATCACGGTCGACCACGTTCCCGCTAAAGCCGGGATCGATCCCTGGAACAAGCTGGTGGACCGGAAGCCCGACGATAACGTCATGAACGTGACAAAATCGCAACTATGAGATCCTTGTCCCGCCGTTCCCTGCTGGCCCTGCCTCTAATCGCTGCCGCGCTGGCTCCCGGTCTTACCGCGCAGCAGGCCAGACGCACCACGTATTTTCCCGCCGCGGGCGGCTGGCAACATAAGTCGCCGGCCGAAGTGGGCATGGACGCCGCGAAATTGAAGGAAGCCGTCGACTGGGCCGAAACCCACGGCTCCAAGTGGGACTTCGAGAAAGACCAGGTCCGCGTTTTCGGCAAAGTGCTGGGCGCCCTGCCCGCGCAACGCGCCGCCACCAACGGCGTCATTCTGCGCCACGGTTACATCGTCGCGGAATTTGGCGACACCAGAACCAATGACCCGGTCTATAGCGTCGCCAAGAGTTTCCTCTCGACCACGACTTCCATCGCGTTCGCAAAAGGACTGATCCGCAACGCGGATGACCGTGTCGCCGACTACATCCACGACGGCGGCTATGACTCGCCGCACAACGCGAGGATCACCTGGAAAAACCACCTTCAGCAGGAAAGCGAGTGGGAAGGCGAGCTGTGGGGCAAGAACGCCAACTTCCTCGGCTTGGAAGAGTTCGGCAACGGCCAGATGAAGCCGCGCGAAATTCACGACCCCGGCACATATTACGAGTACAACGACGTGCGCATCAATCGGCTGGCGCTCTCCGTGGCGCGCGTCTTCGGCAAAGGCTTGCCCGAAGTGCTCAAAGAGAACATCATGGATAAAATCGGCGCGTCCGGCGAATGGAAGTGGCAGGGCTATGGAACCAAGTCGACGGTCGAAATCAACGGGAAGCCCGTGGAGTCGGTCAGCGGCGGTACGCGTTGGGGCGGCGGGTTGTGGATCAATTCACAGGACCTCGCACGCTTTGGCCTGTTGATCCTCAATCAAGGCAATTGGGAGGGCAAGCAGCTGGTCTCCGCGAAGTGGATCGCGGACGCCACCACGCCCTCGGCGCACGGGCCGGACTACGGCTACCTGTGGTGGCTCAACACGAAACAGAGGCAATGGCCGAGCGGCCCGCCATCGAGTTTCGCCGCCGTCGGCAACGGCGGAAACATCATCTGGATCGATCCCGAGCACGACCTTGTGCTGGTGTGGCACTGGCACGAAAACGGCCGGGCAGTGGACGGAATGATCCAGCGCATCGTGGCGTCGGTCACCGGAGCTTAAAGCGGGATAACAAGCCCCCAACCACCTGGCCGGGCGCCCGCGATAACGCGGAATGACCGGGTCCAGGTGACGCGGTGCTATACTGGGCCGCGAATGCAAGGTCGATTTCTCCACGCCGGCTTGCTGCAACTCGCTGTGTTGGTCATTTCATCTCCGGCCCAGGACCCGGCAAGTGACCAAGGCTGGACGCGCTTTCGCGGTCCCAATGGCTCGGGCATATCGAAGGATACCGGCTTCCCAATCGAGGTCGGCAAGTCGCGCAATGTCATCTGGAGGACACCCGTCCGGCCGGGCAAGTCCTCTCCAGTGCTCACCGCGCGACAGGTGTTCCTCACCGGTTACAACAAGGAAAAGCTGATCACCCAGTGCTTCGATCGCGCGACCGGCCGGCTGTTGTGGGAGCGCGTTGAAAACCGCGCGCACCAGCAGGATGTCAATCTCCTCAACAACCCCGCCGCCATTACTCCGGTCACCGACGATGAAAACGTGTATGTGTTCTTCAAGGATTTCGGACTCATTTCGTATGACGCGGCCGGCAGGCTCCGGTGGAAAGTGCCGCTCGGTCCCTTCACCAACTCGATGGGCCTGGGCGCCTCGCCGATCGTCGCCGGCGATTCGATTATCCTGGTCGCCGACCAACTTACCAATTCCTACATCGCCGCCTTCGACCGGCGCAACGGCGAGATCCGCTGGAAGACCGCGCGCCAGGAATCGGAAGGTTGGGGCACTCCCCTGCTGTACACTCCGCGCTCCGGGCTGGCCAAGCAAGGCTCGGCGCCTTTGATTCTAACCGCCGGCCAGGGCCAATACGGCGCCCATCGCGTCTCCGACGGAAAGCGGGTCTTCAGCCACCCCGGCCTCAGCCCCGGCATGGTCGCCAGTCCGGTGCTGGATCACGACACCATCTACGCGTTCGGCTACGGAGCAGATCACGGGCCGGGCCTTTTCTCGGGCGTTCTCGCCGAGCTGGATAAGAATCACGACGGACAGCTTACCCCGGATGAATACCAGGACATCCCCGGCGACACCAGCGACCACCAGACGACTGCGATGTTCGCCGGGATGGGCAAGTACATGGGGAACGGCGACGGCATCATCACCCAGGACAAATGGGATGCGTGGGGACGCCACACCGGCGGGCCCACCGGCCTGCTCGCCGTCCGCCTTGATGGCGATGGCGATGCTCCGCGCGACCTGTGGCGCTACGACAAAGGCTTCGCCAGCGTGATTCCGTCGCCGCTGGTTTACGATGGCGTCCTGTACGTCATCAAGAATGGCGGCATTCTGACCGCCTTCAATCCCGCGACCGGGGAAGTGTTCAAGACCGGCCGCGTCGCCGGCGCGTTGGGCGGATACTCCGCGTCTCCCGTGGCCGCCGAAGGCCGGATTTTCGTCGTCAGCGAAGAAGGAAAACTAGCCGTTCTTCGAGCCGGCCGCGATTGGGATGTGCTGGCCGTGAACGATCTCGGCGAAGGCGCCTTCGCCACCCCCGCGCTCTCGGCCGGCCGGATCTATGTGCGAACCGACGAAGCGTTATATTGTTTTGCATCGAAGCCATGAGGCACGCGAACTGGCCTTTGTGCCGGACTTCCTCTCTCTCGTTGATGCCGGAAATCAGTGGGGGAAAAGCTCCAGCTCGATCTTCATGGCAATTCACTGTGCTCGGAACAGAGCGTGCCGGGCCGCGAATCGGACACACTAATTCGTCAGGTCGGCCGACTTCGGGTCGATGAAGCGGTTCGCAACTCTAACGAAACTCGCCAGAGGGCAGTCGAAGGTGGCATTGCGCTCACTGCATCCCGCGATGAACACTGGGGCGCTGGCCGGCGGCGCCGCGAGCGTCAAGCCAGTCTGATTTCGCAATTGATCCATCGTCTGAGAAACGTAAGAGGCCCGGACGATGTACTCCCCCGTGCTTTGAGACTGGCGAAGTTCAAAAATCAAGGCGCCACCCGGCGAACAGGTGTCGGCTTGGTAGCCCGGCAGAACCCAATCGAGATGAAACAGGCCCGCGAGTCCGGTGATGTTGGTGTTCGAGCCAATCAACACGATAATCTTGGTGGAGGGATCACCCAGCGCGCCGGTCATCGAATTCCCGGTGGCTGCTTGAACCAGGGAGCGCACCAGGTGCGAGGCCATATTGGAACTCTGGACAGCGGCCAGATACGGCGTGCGGTATTCCAGATCGAGGGCAAGGTTGTACAAGCGCGTGATCTGGCTGACGCCTGCGGCGGTCAGTTGGCCCCAGCCGACCTCTGAAGCCGGCAGCCCGTCCGCGTACTCCATGGCGAAGGGATCGATGGCGTAGATCACATTCGTTAGACCCCCGAGGCTGACTGGCGAAGTGGAAATTCCGGCTCCGATTTCGATGGGACCGGCGGTGACGTCGAACACATTGGCCGGGGGCGCCGGCGCCGGAGTCTGGGTGAGAGGATAGCCGAACAGAACCGAGCGCGTGAAGGCGAGCTCGGGAGCGTAAGCGCCGGACAACGACTGAGCATCGCTGCCGAGAACGTCCGTTCACGGCAGCGACCGCCATCTTCTCATTGAGCTGCGCGACGCCCGCGTCAACAGGATCGAACAGTGGGTCGACGGCCGGCGCCGTGTAGGAATTAATGGTGATATTGGCCGCCGGGAGCATAGCGGCCGCAAAGACTTGCGCCGTTTGAAAGATCAGGGGAGCCCCAACGGCCCGGAAGTAAACGAAGGCGGCGTCGGCAGAGTCGTTGCCGGTCAGAAGGCCCTCTTGCTTCAGCCAAAGACGGTAATACCCGCCCAGGATGGTCTCGTTCGCGCCACCGTTGACGGTCAGACTGGAAGGGATGTTCTGGTTGCCGGGAGCAACATTGAACGCCGGGAATGGCAATGCGGAGAACGAGTTGAGTATCTTGTAAGGCACGACGGGTGAGCGCACGCCATGCCGTCCGAAGATGATCACCTGCTTGAGTTGGGTGTCATCGACGGGCTGCGCCGCGAGAAGCGAGACGCAGAAAAGAGCTGAGGCGGCCAGGCGGAGCCTTCGTGTCTTCATAGAACAGGAGTGCTGCAACGCCGGAGTTTTTCTCAGCGCCGGCGAACGACAGGCAAAAGTCTTCCTTGAGTCTCGTTCGGGCCGTGGTGAGTCCCCGAGCACCGTTTGCGACGGCGGACCATCCTATTAGTTATCCGAGCACCTTGACGACAAACTCTGATTCTAGGAAGCCTCCGCCGGATGAGTAACGTTGAGAGCCGCACCCCTGTGTTCAACCTCGTGGAACGCCGTTTCCTGGGAGCGGGCTGGTGGCGTTCGATGACATGCAAATCTCGATCGACAACGGCGGCCTGAGCCAGATCGTTGGGGCGGACGCGGTGACGGCGAACTTCGCGGACGTACTGGAGTTGCCGGCGCAACTCGGGCGCTGGTTCAGGCCGGAGGACGACCGCGTGCGGAGCGATCCGGTGGTGGTGATCGGCGACGACGCGTGGGGGCGGCTGTTCGGCCGCAGCCCGGACGCGATCGGCCAGCGCGTGCGCGTCGGGACGGAGCGGTATCGCGCCGCCGGGGTTCGTGGGCATGTCGCCGCCGCATACGGTAGAGATCTGGATGCCGCTCGCATCGCAGCCGGACGTGCGCGATCTGCTGGCGAATCCCGGCGAGTGGGAGCGGCCACTGGTGCGGCTGATCGGACGGCTGGCGAACGGCAGGAACGCGCGCGAGGCGGAAGCGGGGCTGCGGCCGCTGGACGCGCAGATCCGGCGCGAGTTTCCTCGCGAGAACGCGCCAGCGGGTGAGATCACAGTGGCGGTGGCGGCGGGTGCGACATTGCCGGAGGTGCGCGAGACGGCGACGCCAATGGCCGTGCTGCTGCTCTCGGTTACGGCGGTCGTGCTGTTGATCGCCTGCGTGAATGTAGCGAACCTGATCCTTTCGCGGGCGGCGGTGCGGCGCGCGCTGGGCGCCGGACCGTGGCGGCTGGCGCGGCAGACACTGGCGGAAGGCGTGGTGCTGGCGGCCGGCGGCGCGGCGCTGGGGCTGGTGGTGGGTTATTGGAGCGGGCGGCTGCTGGCGCGCAACTTGCCGGGACTTCCGCACGGCGCAATGCTCACGCTGCGGCTCGATTTGGACTGGCGGGTGGCGGCATTTGCGGCGGCGGCGGGCTTGGCGAGCGCGGTGCTGTTCACGCTGGCTCCGGCGATCGATACCGCGCGCATCAACGGCGGAGGCTCGCGGCGCATGCGCCAGCGCGACGTGTATGTGGTCGCGCAGGTGGCGCTGGCTGATCGCGGCGACGCTGCTGGTGCGCGCCCTGGGGCACGCGCTGGATCACCGGCGGGGTTCATCACCATGATCGGCGGCTATAGTGCCAGGGCGATTTCGGAGGCGGGCTTTGAAATCGTCGCGCCGCTGGATCGGGGCGGATCGCTGGCCGGCAATACCATCGCGGCGTGGACGCTTTGAGTACACCCCTCTGGATAGAATAGTCGTGATGCCGTGGGCTCGAATCGAAGGCGCCGCCTATTGGATGTGTTTCGTCGCGATGTTCCTTGTGGTGGCGATCTGGGAGTCGCGTCGGCCAAAGCGCGAGTTGTCATCGGCAGCTGAGCGGCGATGGAAGAATCATGGCGCGATGCTGGTGATCGCGGCCGTATTATCGACGGTGTTGCTGCGCGTAGGCCCGGTGGCCCTAGCCGTGGCGGTCGCGGGCAGCCGCTTCGGCGTTCTGAACAAGCCGCCGCTGCCGCTGATCCTGCGCTGCGGCATCACCGTGGCGCTGCTCGACCTGCTGCAGTACTGGATTCACTGGAGCTTTCATCACGTTTCGTGGCTGTGGCGCATCCATCAGGTCCATCATTCGGACCCGGACTATGATGTTTCAACCGCCGCACGATTTCATCCGTTGGAGGTGCTGTGCTCTCAAGGAATTCGTTTCGCCGCGATCGGAGTGCTGGCGCCTCCCGCAGCCGGAGTGTTCCTCGCTGAGCTTCTGACCGTGATCCTGAATTTATCGGCGCATGCGAACGCATCGTTGCCGCAACGAATCGAGAACGCGCTTCGCTCCGTGTTCATCACGCCGGACCTCCATCGCATCCATCACTCCCGCGATGTGGCGGATCAAAACCGGAATCTCGGGCAGACATTTCCTTGGTGGGACCGTTTGTTCGGGAGCTACACGGGCACGGCATCCACTGTCGCGGGAGCCTTCAGGACTGGATTGACGGGACTGGAGGGATACGACCCACTCGGAATCGGCTTTATGCTCGCCGAGCCATTCGAGACCACGCACCACGAGAAACCAGACGTGAATCCGGATCTCCTCGCCTGAGTGAACGCTTAAGATCTCTTCTTGCGCGAACGAAGTACAAGCAATCCGCCGGCGAGCAAGCCAACCGCGGCCATGCCGGACGTCCCATCAATTTCCGGAACACTAAGGCCGGCGAACGAAAGCCCGGCAACGCTCACCAACATGATTGCGATTCCGATTGCACGAGTCATCACTTCGTCCTCCTTTTGATTGACCTGCGTTTACGCGGCCAGAACCGTAGGATAATCCTACCAGAGTTGGTTGGGCCAAGCAAGGGAGCGTACAAACTGTGCAGAAGTTTATGCCGACGGGATTGATTTACCACAGTTGCCATTGGCCGAAAGTAAGAACGCACACGGCCAGCAGCGCATTAGTCAATGAGTGGGCCACGATCGCATCGCCCATGCGGCCCGTTCGCCGGACCAGCAGAGCATACGTAACCCCGGCCACCGTTCCCAGCCACCAGCGTCCGCCGTGCATGCATCCGAACAAAACCGAAGAACCCAGCACCGCAAGCCAGGTTGTCGAGCGGAACGAAATCGAATCGAAATCCGCACTGGTGAACCGCCGAAGCAAGAAGCCGCGAAACGCAAGCTCCTCGGCAATCGGAGCCGTGAAGACGGCCCCGAAAACTCGCAGCCCAATCCAGCCATCGCGAACCCAGGCGATCGAGCCCGCCAGCGCCGCCGGCATCGGAACCGCTGCGCTCGCAACCCGATCGGCCGCAATCCACACAAGGAAAACCGCGAGGCCGGCGGCGGGCGCTAGAATGCTCCAGCTCCAATCGAGCTCGGAGTAGCTTCGGCGAAAGACCGACAAAGCCACCAGCACAGCCACAACGCGAATTGGGTAGAGCCATTCAAACCCGCCCGAAGCGGCGCGCGAGATCATTCCGGCGGCGAGAATGGAGAGAAACGGGACCAGGAACGCGGCGGTGGAATCGGAGGCCTGTAGCGCGGCTTTCGGCGCGGCCTGCGAAGGAGCACGGACCGAAACCCAACTCCACCGCCGTGCCACGATCGACGATCCGAAGGCGACCGAATTGAAAGCAATCCAGCCGGCTTGCGAATGGAATCCCCCGGCGGCGATATCGCGAGCGCCAGCGTTCCCGATGAGAATCAGCGCGGTGATCCGAAAGGCATTGAGCAGAAACAGCGTCACGATACCGAGCGGAAGCAGGACCAGCGCTTGCGGGAACCGCGATTCGTTTCGAAACAGGACCAGCCACATCAGTCCGAATACCAACAACAGGCCGACTCCTTCGAGTCCCGAACATTCGTTGGCGATGATCACTGTGAAACGATGGGTTCCGATGCGCAGGGTATCCGGCTGGACCACCATATCGCCGATAAACGGGGACAGGAACAACCGCACCATCTGAAAGGTCGCTCCGCTGGCCGGTCTCCACAGCGACCGGAACGGAGTGGCAGCCGCAGAGGTTAATATCGCCGCGACGGCCGCGTAGATCCACAGGCGGCCTGTGGTGCGCGCCACATCGGCCCAGAATTTCCACGGCAGGAACGCGAGCGCAGCAGAAACGACAGCGGCCGCCGCCGCGAAGATCCAGCCGGCGGCCGCCAAATTCGGATCGAGCGCAGGCAAACGATCCCCGTACACGCTGGCCGAGGTGAGCGAGAACAATCCGATCGCGGCAAAGTGCGCCGCGAGCAGGTTCCAGCGAATTCGCTCGCACGCGGCGGCGGAGATGGACTTCAGCTCCGCTCTGAAGCGCAGGAAGGCGAAGGTGGCAAACAGCGCCGAAAAAGCGATCGCAAACCGGGCAACCCGCGGCGCCCAGGAGTGGATCAACGCGGCAAGCCACGAGCCTCCCGGAATCGGAGTCGCGCCGTCGAGGAGGACCGTCGCCACGAGCGCCTCGCCGCCGAACAGGGCGGCCATTATGGAAACACGCCAGGCGAAAGAGCCAAAACGTAGCATCCGGTCCACTAGCCGAGATTATACGGTAAACGTACGGCGCCGCCCCGTGCCCTATTCGATGGCTTCAGCTACCGACAGCAGCAGGAATGCGCGATAACAATCTCATGGGAAACGTGTTGGCTGGATGTTGGTTTGCAGCCTGCTTCCGCCAACTCGGCGTAGCACGAATCTCATCGCGCTCGACTCCTTTTAGTCGCGGGTGCGCGCATCTCTTTTGCCGGCTCTTTGCGCCGTAAACGATCGGCCAATTCCTGTTAGAAGCTGTCTGGACTCTACTTTGCAACGGTAATAGGCGCGATCGTGTTCACGCGCTCGAATGAGCAGCGCAATCTGTTCGTCAGGAAGGTCCAGCTTCTTGGTGGTTGCAGGTTGGCTCAACGTCGCATTCCTCCGCATCCATAGGCACGGACCGGAGGTGCTTGCCCGCAGTCGTGAGTTCACGCAGCGAGTAAAATGCGGGTGCTAAGGATCCAAATGTTTCACTGCGGCCGGGAATCTGCGCCGTGTTTTGTCTCCCAAGCTCACAGCGATGAAGCTCAGCGCGTTGGCAAGCAGTCCCGCCTCCGCCGCCTCCAATCCAAACAGAGTCGGGTGCTGAAAGCGAGCCCACACCATGACTGCCGCGGGCCCCAGAATCATCGACGTCATGGCGCCGGCTTTCGTCGCGCGGGACCAGTTTAGGCCGATCACGACCGGCGCGAAAAACGCGCTCGCCAGAAACTTGACGGCGAAGAGAATTACGAAATTCACCAAGTCCAGCTTGGCGAAGGCGATACTGATCGGAGCCAGCGCGAGGAGCCCGATCATGACCCGGTGCACCATCAACTTCTCCCGTTCGGGCGCTTTCGGCCGCAGGAAATGCAGGTAGACATCGTGGGAAAACGACGAGGCGCTGGTCAGCAGCAGCGCTCCTCCCGTGCGGGTAAGCGTCACCACCACGGCGAGCAGCAGCAACACTCCCATCCACGGTGGAAGCACGTGCAGGCCAAGCGTAGGAACTGCCAGATCGGGGCTCGACAGGTACGGCATCAGGTTTCTTGCCGCAAGCCCGCAGATCAACACGCCGATGGCGACGAATGCCTGAAACAGGAACGAATAGCCGATAGCCAGACGCGTCGCTCGCTGGCTGGCCAGCGAATAGAACGCCGTGATCTCGTACGGAGCCGTGGCCGTTCCGAGCCCGACGGCGAGCGAGAGCGCGATCAGCTGCCGAACGCTGAACCATCCGCCCGTAAGTTTCGGATCGATCGCGTAGAGCGAACCGGCCAGCGAGAAGAGACCACCGGTCTGATGCAGCAGAAACGGGACCGCGCAACAGTACGCGGCGATCAGAATGGCGGCTTTGAGCAACCCGATATAGGCGTTGCTGAACATTCCGCCCAGCACCGTATAGAGAAAACTGATGGACGCCACCAGCAGCACGGCGCGCGTATAAGGCATCGCGGTTACCATGCCGAAGATCAATCCGCCGGCCTGATACTGCGCCGACAACAGGAACGTGTAGCCCATCAGGATCAAGATCGACGCCAACACGCGAATCGATTCCGATTGGAAGCGGGTTGCGAAATAGTCCGAAAGCGTCACGCCAGCGAAGCTGCGAATTTTGGGCGCGACGAACAGGGCGGCAACCATCCAACCGACCCACGTCAGCGGCCAGGTCCACGCAAAGCTGATGCCCGAAAAATAATGAAATCCGACAATGCCTACCGTGGTGCCGGCGCTCACCTGGTTGGCCATCAGCGTTGCGCCGCCGAGGATCGGGCCCAAACTGCGGCTGGCCACCAGGAAGCCCGCCTCGTCCTTGGCTTTGCGCGAGCTCCATATGCCGACCGCGCATACGAAAAGAATGTAGAAACCGGTGGCGATCATCATCAGCGCGGAGGTTTGCATGATTTAGAAGGCCTGCCGCCGGGCCCAGAGCAGGTATGCGATGGTCCAGGTGACGAGCACGCCGGCGAGTCCCCAGAAATTCCACGCGAAGAGTCCGGCCGGTCCGGTGCTCGCTGCCGGCGGAACGTTGCCGGTCTCCCATTCGAGCTGGAAATGGGAAGGAACGGCCGGAAACGTGGCGGTCCAGGTTTTCAAATCTCGATGGTGGACGAGATGCGGAACAGAGACGCGGCGTAATCCGCTTCCGAAATCCGCGATGGTCACTGAAACAGAATCAACCGCATGCTTCGGCATCAGTATCGGCACTCCGCAGCTACGCGGCGATGGCAACGTGGGCACGACTTCGTAGGACAGGTCAACGGCGTTCATCGGCGGGATTCGAACGGTGAACCATGGCCCTGATCCGTTGATTTCCAGGGGATGTCCGGCAGCGGAATGAATCTTTTCGACGCGAGCGCCGGCGCCTGCGAGAAACACGAATTCGCTCGGGCCCGAAATGGAATAAATTTCACGCACTATCGCGTGCCGGTCCGGTGTGATCTCGACGGTGATCGAATCGGCAAAGGCGCAGAAGCTGGCCAGCAGCACCAACAGGAATTGGAGCACCGGTTAATCCAACCTCTCGGCCGTCCCCATATTTCCGACCATGAACGCGTAGTCTCCCGGGTTCACGCGCGTCACGCAGTTGCGGTGCAGCACCATGATGTTCTGCTCGAACGGCGTTTCCATCACCTCGATCGGTTCAAACGTCCGCATGCTGAGGATCTCCGCAAGTTTCACGCCGCCGGGCCACTCCGTTCCAGGACGATGATCGCCGGATGGGTAACATAAACCGCCGTTTTTCGGACGCAGCACTTTCAGCTCATGGAGCGCGATCTGGCCCCGCAGTGTTTCGACGTCGCCTTCCAGCATGCCGGCAGCGCGCAGCATGTTGCGGATACATCGAACGCCGCGCGCGATGTATCCGGCCTGCCCGATGTAGCCGCCGCCCAATTCGATCACGACCGTCGGGACCCCTCGTGCCAGTGTCACCGACGCGCTCACGCCGGGGTACATCTGTTTGGGGCGGTACAGCAATTGACACAGAAAGGCGCGGGCGAATCGCTCGTCGTTGATTGAATAACAATAGTCCACCACCGGGAACGTGCCGCCTGCGTGAATGTCGATGTAGTAATCGATCTGGTTGAGGAATTTCGAGGCGAGGGCGTGCGAAATGCGCTCCGTCAGCCAGCCTTCATCGGATCCGGGAAACGTGCGGTTCAGGTCCAACATGTCCAGCGGCGTATTGCGGCTGAGGGCTTCGAAGGAGAGCGGATTGCACACCGGCATCATCACCAGCGTGCCCGCGATCTGCTCGGCCCGCAAACTGCGCCACAGATCGCGAATCACCTGTACGCCGACTACTTCGTCTCCGTGAACGGTTCCGGAGATGCCCACCACGGGACCTTTTCGCGCACCCTGGATGGTCATCACTGGAAGCGTCAGATCCATTCCGCTGGCGAGCGTCGCGATGTGCATGCTCGATAGTTGATGTCCGGTATCAGCCATCTCTGCATGATCCCAAACCAGGCAGCCCGGCGCGACGGGCATCTCGTCCGCTCTCCACAGAGTTTTGCCGTGCCGCTCATGCATGCGTATTCGAAACTGACAGATCAGCCGCTTCCCGTCCAGAGGCGTTCGAACGCATCTCATACTTTCGAATAGCCTTTCCGTCGACAGAAGCAACGCCGGGCGGGCTCTGCGACGCCTTGAGCGCATCGTGAGCGGTCTTCTTGCCGAAGAAGTGTCGGCAACCGCGCTTCCGCACGATTAAGCCCCAAGGCGGAAAAGCATCGCTCCGGTCCACAACAGATTGGTCCCGCCTCTTCAAAAAAGTGCCTAACGATTTCTGATATAGTCCGTCTATATCAAGCGAACGATGAGCGAACCACCGACCGAACTTCTTCAGGGCACACTCGACATGCTGATCTTGCACACCCTGGCGCTCGCGCCGCTGCACGGGGTGGGAATCGCGCGGCGGATCGAGCAGGTGACACGCGGAACGTTCCTGGTCAAGCCAGGATCGCTATTTCCGGCGCTGCATCGGATGGAAGAGGCGGGCTGGGTCTCCTCTGCGTGGGGCGAAACCACCAGCGGACGGCGCGCCAAGTTTTACCAACTCTCGCGGGCAGGCCGGCGCCACCTCGAGAATGAAACCGCGCGGTGGGAACGGGCTTCGTTGGCCGTCAACCGTGCGCTGGGAGCAGAAAGCTGACCAAAGTGATTCGATCAATCGGAAGTTTGGTCCGAAATCTATTCCGGCGCGAACGCGTCGAGAGCGAACTCGACCTGGAGGTCCGCAGCTACGCCGAACTGGTCGAGGAGGAGAACATGGCGAAAGGGATGAGCCCAGAGGAAGCGCGCCGCGCGGCGCGGATGGAGATGGGCGGCACGGAGCAGATCAAAGAAGAGGTCCGCGGAGCGCGTGCGGGCGTGTGGATCGAAACGGTCTGGCAGGACTTGCGATCCGGCGCGCGGATGCTACGCAAGAATCCGGGCTTCGCCGCGACGGCGATCCTCACGCTTGCGCTCGGAATGGGAGCGAACACCGCAATTTTCAGCGTCGTGCGCGCGGTTCTGTTGAGCTCATTGCCGTACCACGAGCCGGATCGCCTGGTGAAGATTTGGGGCCAGCTCACCGGGGAAGGCCTTCCGAAAAATTCCTTTTCCGATCCCGAGTTTTTCGAACTCGCCGAAACCAATCAATCCTTCGAGCAGGTGGCGGCTTACTACACAAACAGCAGCGCCAACCTCGGCGGCGACAGTACGGAAGCGCAGCGAGTCACCCGCGGCCTCGCCAACTGGACTCTGTTTCCCCTACTGGGCGTTCAGCCGATTCTGGGCCGCACGTTCTCGGCGGAGGAGGACCAGCCGGGACACGACCAGGTCGCGGTCATCAGCTATGGTTTATGGCTATCGTTCTTTGCCGGCGATCCGAACGTGGCGGGCCGTACCATGCGGATGAACAACCGGCCGTACAGCGTGATCGGAGTTCTGCCTGAGGGGTTCAACTTCGGCGCTAACAATCAGGTGTGGATCCCCCTGGCGCTGGATCGAAATCATCCGGGCAATCGAGGCAGCCATTCGTGGAGCGTGATCGGACGGCTCAAATCCGGCATCACCCTCGCGCAGGCGTCCGCCGATATGACGCGCTTCGCGGAGCAGCTCGCGCGAGAGTACCCGGCTTTCTACCGGCAGTCGTCAGGATGGGGCGTATTTATCGTTCCGCTGCGCGAGGAACTGGTGGCGCAGATCCGGCCCGCATTGCTCATTCTGATGGCGGCGGTGGCAATCGTGCTGTTGATCGCGTGTGCGAACATCGCCAACCTGATGTTGGCGCGAAGCTTGGCGCGCGAAAAGGAAATGGCTGTTCGCGCATCGCTCGGGGCGGGCCACGGTCGAATGCTTCGCCAGCTTCTCACCGAGAGCCTGCTGCTTTCGCTAATCGGATCCGCAGTGGGACTTGCATTCGGTGAGGCCGGCATGACGGCGATTCGCGGTTTGCACGCCGATATCTTGCCGCGCGTCGGGAAAGTGGAGCTGGATTCCACGGTGCTGTGGTTCTCGCTGGCGGTCGCGGTATTTACCGGTTTGCTTTTCGGGCTCGCTCCGGCGATCCACATTTCCCGCCCGCGCCTTCATGACGCGATAAAAGAGGGGGGACGACAAGGCGCCGGCGGACGCCGCGGGCAGCGGATGCGAGACGTGCTGGTGATTTCCGAGATTGCATTCTCGTTGCTGCTGGTCATCGGCGCGGGTCTGACGATCCGGAGTTTTTACCTGCTTCTTCGCGTAGACCCCGGCTTCCATACGGACCATATTCTGACCATGCGCATGACGTTGCCGGCCACCACCTATCCGAACGGTTCCGCGGTCCCCCAATTCTTCCATCAGGTTCTTGAGAGGATTCGCGCGATGCCGGGAGTCGAAAGCGCAGGGGCAATCTCCCAGTTGCCGATGGGCGGCGTGCGATCGTCCGGTTCAGTATTCGTCGAGACCTCCAACGAGCCGGTGCTCCAGCACGTGGCCCCGTTTCCCTGGGGATACATCGAAACGGATCAGATTTTCGCGACGCCGGGTTATTTCGAGACGATGAAGACGCCGGTGATCGCGGGGCGCACATTTTCCAACTCGGACACGGCGTCTTCGGCCAGAGTCGTCCTGGTGGATACGAAGTTCGCGGCGAGCGTCTGGCCCGGGCAGAATCCATTGCAGCAACGTATTTGCATCAACTTCGTGGGCGATTCGAAAGCGCCGCAACCGCAGTGGACCACAGTGGTAGGCGTGGTCGCGCACGTCCACAACGACAGCCTCGCTGTGGAAGGACGCGGACAAGCGTACTTTCCGCAAACGCAGGACCCCTTCGGCAGCTCGCGAGGAATGTTTGTCGCCTTCCGCACGTCGAATGATCCGGTCTCGCTCGCAAATACGGTGCGCGCGCAGGTGCTCGCCATGGATCGGAGCGAGCCCGTGTATGCGGTGCGCACCATGGATGAAGTGGTGGCGGCGTCCGTGGAACAGCCGAGGTTGAGCCTCAACCTGCTGGGGTTGTTTGCGGGCTTGGCGTTCGGACTGGCAGCGATTGGAGTGTATGGGCTGATTGCGTTCACGGTGAGCCAGCGAAAACACGAGCTCGGAATCCGGATGGCGCTCGGAGCCCAGCCGGGAGATATCCGGCGAATGGTAATCGGACATGGCGCGCGGCTCGCATTCGCGGGAGTGTCGGCGGGGATTGCGAGCGCGTTCTACCTGGCGCGCTATATGGCTCCGTTGTTGTACGGCGTGGAGACGCGCGATCCGGTCACCTTTGCGATCGTGCCGGTTTTATTGATCGGAGTGACGCTCGCCGCCAGTTGGGTTCCCGCGGCACGCGCTACACGCGTCGATCCGATCGAGACGCTGCGGCACCAATGAAAACCAGAAGCATCATCTTTTTGACGATTTGCTGCGCAGGTTGCGCGATCCAGGAATCCGAAGGACCACAAAATGGAATGATTCGCGAAGAATCGATCCACTTCCCAAGCGGCAACCTGAGCCTCGCAGGAACGCTGATTCTTCCGGGCGGGCCTCGGCGTCATCCGGCAGTATTTCTGTTTCACGGATCGGGTCGCCAAGGGAGGGATCTTTCGACGGCGCGTTGGTTCGCAGAGCGGGGATTCGTGGCGTTGACCTACGACAAGCGCGGCGTGGGCGAGTCGACGGGCGACTTCCGAACTGGGCCGTTCATGGACCTTTGTGACGATGGTCTGGCCGCGGTCCAGTATTTGAAATCCAGAAGGGAAGTCGATCCCCGGCACATCGGCGTGTGGGGGTTGAGCCAGGGAGGGTGGCTGGGGCCACTGGCGGCTTCGCGCTCTGCCGACATTTCCTTTGTCATCGCGGTGTCGGGGCCGGGCGTTTCTCCCGGCGAACAGATGCTCGTGTACTATGCGAATGAGCTGCGAGATCGAGGAGTGCCGGAAGCCGATGTTCGCGAAGCCGACGCGCTCCGACGCGATGTGTGGAACTATTTGTTCACGGGTAAGGAATACGAGAAAGCGCGGCGGGAGCTGAACGGCGCCCGCAGGAAACGGTGGTTCGCTGAAGTCGATTCGCAGCAGGATCGGCTGTTCGAGCGGCTTCAGAAACCTTCCGAACTCGATCAGCCGGGCAGCGCCATCCTGAGGTTTAGACGCGAGATGACCTACGATCCGCTGCCCGCGTTGCGAGCGTTACAGGTGCCGGCGCTGTTTTTGTTCGGGGCCGAGGATCGCCTGATACCGGTGGAAAAAAGTGCCGCCGTGATTCGCGACGTGCTGACTCAAAGCGGCCACGCGGATTTCACGATCCAGGTGTTTGACCACGACGACCACGGTATGCATGGCACCGACGGCTCGGTCGACCCGCGCTACCTGGACGCTATGCGTGAATGGCTGGCTGGGCGGGTGCGGACGGAACCGTCGGCTCTGAGGTTCCATGGGAAGCGAGAAACTGGAACTACATGGGCGGCTTCGGCAAACGGTGACGGCGGATCAAGAGCCAACGGCACGGCTCCAACGGCTTGTGGATCGGCCCGTAACGAATCGATAACTCGCGGAGTTGTATGGTGGGCGGTGAGAGCCTCGAACTCCCGACCTTCTGGGTGTAAACCAGACGCTCTAACCAACTGAGCTAACCGCCCGCGGATTCAGTTTATCAGACCGCTTCCGTTGGCCAAGAGTGCGCTAAAATCGAATGGTACCCGCGGGAGTAACTCAATGGTAGAGTCACAGCCTTCCAAGCTGTTGGTTGCGGGTTCGATTCCCGTCTCCCGCTCCATCTTCGATGCGAGACTGCCGCGCCGCCAGACCAGCGGCGCTCTTTGATCCATCCGTCGCGGCGGCCAAAAGTAGGGGTCGGCTACCGGAGCCAGCTGCTGTTCCAGGCGCGGGAACGGAAGGATCCTGCCACAGCGGTCGTCGACTCATCGTCGCTCACCGCCGGCGCCGCCGGCGCGTTACGATGACGGATCGCCAGAACCGCCCAGCGCACGCCTTCATAAGTCCGCCAATACATGTTCGTGCGGTAAAAGTCGCTGCGAACGCTCAGAATCTGCCGGCGCGCCAGCCGCTGGAAGTAATTTCCGTGGATCGGCAGCGACGCAGAATTACCGGCCTGCATCAGCCGCGGTGAAGCACAGTCGTTCAGCCGGATAATCGCAATGCGCCCGTCCGTGCTCATCGGATCGCCCGACGCATTCTTCGCCGACAACGGAGCGCCCGGCCGGTCCCAGAAATCCACCAGGTCCGTGCACGAGGTGAACTGAAAATCGTACGCGATCTTGTCGCGCTCGCGATCGATGTCTTCTTCAATACGATGCGTCCACGCGCTGCCCGGCCGCATGTATGCGAAATTGATGTCCCGCGTGGCCGCTCCGGCCCAGATTTCCTGCCCGTCCCACGTCTCCGCCTGTTTCCACACCCGCACGTGATGGCGTTTCGATACGTCGTTCAAACTCTTTTGCCACGACATGTCCGGCTCTGTCTCGTTCAGCAGCAGCATCGACATCGGTGCCGCCCGGTACCCCACGCCTTCGACGAACGCCCGCACATTCTGGATGCGCGAACGCATGGTGCGCGCGCTCGGCCGCGTCCATCCGGCCGCCTCGAACGCCTCCACCAGCTGTTTCCGCGATCCTACGAACATCATGTTGACCAGATCCGACGGCACGCTCGCCTTCGAGGTGGCCCGATACGGCATCTGCGAAACCAGCAGCCGCACCTGTTCGCGCTCCGGCCCGCTGAGTTTCGCGGACTCGGTCTGCGCCGTCCCCAGCATTGGCTCCGTGAGCGACAAGGTCATCTCCACGCCCGGCGCGTAATAAAGCTCCGGTTCTGGAACCCGTATCAACAGGCTCTTCACTGCCCACAATGCCAAGCGGGCATGAATTTCCCAGCACAGCGCGGTGCGGATGTACCCGCTGACGCGATAGGCGACACTCGACGTAGTGCGCTCGCCCAGAATGTTTCCGTCGCGGATCACGCGTTCGCGGCCGTTGTCCACTTCAACCACCCGGCTCGCCATCGGCATCTGTTCTCCGCCCGGCAGCCGGATGCCGTTGAACTCCAGCTCCAGCGCCGCGGTTTCGTGGACCAACCCCAGGCCCACGCGCGTCACTCGCTTCACTGTCCCTTCGAGCGAACTGCCCGCCGGCAGCAGCGTCTCGCCCGTCTCGGCGGCCACTGGCGCGATAAGCACTGCGCTGACCGGCTCGCCCACCGCGCTTGCATAGGTTCCCACCGGTGTGGTGAGGCGAATGTGCAACTGCGTTCCTGCCGGCGCTTGGCGCATCGCCAGCAAGCTCAGGGACAATAAAGTGTACGTGAGCATCGACCTATCATAGACTATCGGCGGCTTTGCTAAGATGTGTAAATCTTAATCAAATGACTACTCAAGAACGCATCCTCGCCGTCATCCAGAAGGTCGCGCAAAAGCCGATCCCCGCGAACCCGGAAGAATCTCTGTTCGAATCGGGCGTTCTGGATTCGTTCGCGCTGCCCGATATGGTCGGCGCGCTTGAGAAGGAATTCGGAATCACCGTGCCGGATGCGGACCTGAATCCGCGAAAATTCGATTCGGTGGCGCGCATCGAAACCTACCTCCAAGTCCAGCGGCGCTTGATCGATCATGGCATTTCTCCGTGCGTTCGGCTGCTATGTTCCCTCGCGTGTCGTCGGCAACGCCGAACTCGCCGCGCGCCTCGGATGCGAGCCGGATTGGATTCTCAACGCTCTCCGGAATCGTCGAGCGCCGCTACGCCGACCCCGTCCGAATCCTGGTCGATCTGGCCGAGCGCGCCGCCGTCGATTGTCTGAAGCCGCGTACGCCGGCGCTTCGAAGATCGGCATGCTGATCGTGTCCAGCGGATCGAGCGAGCGCCGTTTTCCCGGCCCCGCCGCTCGAAATCGCGTGCCCGCCTGGGCCTGGCGGGCATTCCCGCCATCGATGTTCCCATGGCCAGCGCCGGTTCGTTATTCGGCTTGGCGATGGCCGCGCAGTCTTGCAGGCGTTTACGGCCCGGTACTGTTGATCGCTGCCGAAAAAATGTCGGCGGTATCGAACAGCCGCCGCTCGATCGCAATACCGCGATCCTGTTCGGCGACGGCGCCGGCGCGTGCCTGGTCGATCCCCGCGAAGGCCCGGCTGAAATCGTCCATTCGTGCCTCCACTCCGACGGTTCCTTCGCCGAAAATCTTGACGCCTGGAGTTCGATCAGCCGCTTCACATGGACGGCCGCACCGTGATTCTGCAAGCGTCGCGAAAAGTTCCCGCCGTGATTCGCGAGCTGCTCGACCCGCACGCGCTGCCCGGCCTCCTGCGATCGCTACATTCCTGATGCATCAGGCCAATCAGAATCTGATTGTGCGCATCGCGCAGGCGCTGGAAGTCGCGCCCGAAAAGTTTTTCTCGAACATCGCCCGCTACGGGAACACTTCGTCGGCCTCCATGCTGATCGCCGCGTCCGAATGGAGCGCGCAGTCCGGCTTCGAGCCCGGTGCGCCGGTGGTCTTCGCCGGATTCGGCGCGGGATTCCACTGGGGAGCCTTACTTGCGGTAGGCTCGTAAATTGCTCTCGATTTCCATCGTCATTCCGGCGTACAACGAAGAAAAGCGCCTCCCCTCCACTCTCGAAGCCGTGCTGGCGTATTTGCGAACCAAGGATTTTTCCTTTGTCGAAGTGGTCGTAGTGGACGATGGATCGCGCGACGGCACGGCGGCGCTGGTCGAAACCTGGCGGCGCGACCATCCCTTGATCCGCCTTCTCAAGAATCCCGGTAATCGCGGCAAGGGATACACCGTTCGCCACGGAATGCTGGATGCCAAAGGCGAATGGATTCTCTACACCGACGCCGACCTCTCGGCTCCCATCGGCGAGCTGGATAAATTGATCGCTGCGGTCGAGCGCGAAGGCGCGCAAGTCGCCATCGGTTCGCGCGCGCTCGACCGGTCGCTGGTGGGCGTGCATCAATCGGCGTTTCGCGAGCTTTCCGGCCGCGCCTTTCAATCTGTTCATGCGCTGCATTACAGGTCTTCCGTTTCGCGACACGCAATGCGGATTCAAACTGTTTCACTCCGCCGCAGCCCGCGAGATTTTTCGCCGCCAGCAACTCGACGGCTTCAGCTTCGACGTGGAAGATCTGGTGATCGCCAAGGTTCTCGGGATCAAGGCGATTGAAGTTCCGGTGGTGTGGAATAACGTCGAAGGAACCAAGGTAAGCGCTCTATCGGGCGCCGCATCGTTCGGCGCTTTGATCGGAATCCGCTGGCGCGCGCTGATGGGGCGATATTCGAAGTAGCGGTCACAAGCAAATTCACCAATAAAATCAGCCATTTCGCGAAATTCGCTTGGGGCCGTCTGCTATCTTCGAATCAGAATAACTTCCTGGCCAGGAAGCTCGTCGTGTTGAGGTGGTACTGAACTCCCGGAGGCCGTTAACGCCTTGCGGTGTCAGCCTTTGGTCTGGCATCGACGGGAGATTGTTTCGAATCGATTCGATAATCTTTCCGGGCAGCCCTCAAAAGCGCTGGGAAATCAGAGGGGAAGCATCGAAAGCAGAGCAAACCGAGGGACGCCAACCAGCGGGGCCCCAGATCCTCTAATTACGCTAGATTTGCTCCTCAAATCATTGACGGCCGGACTACGCCTGGCGATAAGTCCAGAAGCCCCGGCCGTCAGCGACGAAATTTACCGCAGCAGATCCTCGAGCAGAATTTTCGCGTCCGTCTTACTATCCCGATATTTAACGATCACCGGAGTATACAACGAAATTCCCCAGTCTTTACCAGGCCCGCGCGAAATCGCCCGCGATCCCGCCACCACCACGGCATCTTCGGGAATCGTCAGCGGCTGATCGTCGGAAGCCGAATAAACTTCGCCTCGAACCACGTCGTACACCGGCGTCGACCGCGTCAGAATGGTCCCGCTTCCCAAAACCGCGCGACGCTTCACCACTGTTCCCTCATACACGCCGCAATTGCCGCCGACCAGAACGTCGTCTTCGATGATCACCGGCAGCGCGCCCACCGGCTCCAGCACGCCGCCGATCTGCGCCGCCGCTGAAATGTGGCAATTCGTTCCCACCTGCGCGCAGCTTCCCACCAGCGCGTGCGAATCGATCATGGTGCCGTCGCCCACCCACGATCCCGTGTTGATGAACATCGGCGGCATGCACGTGACGCCGGTGCCGATGTAGCATCCGTCGCGAATGCTGCTTCCGCCGGGCACAATGCGCACACCGCTCGCCGCGTGGAATCGCTTCACCGGCCACGTCGCTTTGTCGAACATCGGCTGCCGCGCCGTGTCGATCGACATATCCACCACCGCGCCCATGCGAAACCCCAGCAGCACGCCCTTCTTCACCCACGTGTTTACGCGCCATCCGCTCGGTCGCGGATGCATCCGGCTCGGCCGCGCGCACGCGACCTTCATTCAACGCGTCTTTGAAACGTTGAAACAGCGCAAAATGTTCTTCCGTATACGCCGGGGGCTTTTCATCGAACAACCGTTCGATCTCAGTCCGCATGCGAGTGCCGCGCCCCCGCGATCAACCCGGATGCCTTCAGCACCGCCTCGATCTTCGCCCGATTCTCAGCAGACGGCGGCGTCATCGGCAGGCGAAAAACCGGCTCCAGCAAACCCATCAGAGCCATCGCGGCCTTCACCGGAATCGGATTCGATTCGACAAAATTCACTTCCATCAGCGGCAGCCACTCGCGTTGCATGGCGCGCGCGCCGGCGAAATCGCCGGCCAAAGCGAGCTGCGTGAGCTTGGTCATCTCGCCCGGAATTTCATTCGACACCACCGAAACAATTCCGCGTCCTCCCAGCGCAATCAGCGGCAACGTGATCGAATCGTCGCCGCTCAATACGTTGAACCGCTCCGGAACTTCGTGCACCACCCGCGCCATTTGCCCGATGTTGCCCGACGCTTCCTTCACGCCCACGATGTTATCGATCTCCGCCAGCCGTTTCAGCGTCGAGGGATCGAGGTTGACGCCGGTGCGCCCCTGCACGCTGTACAGCACGATCGGCAGCGGCACCGCCTCGGCAATCGCCTTGAAGTGTTGATACAGCCCCTCCTGCGTGGGCTTGTTGTAGTAGGGCGTCACGGAAAGGATGCCGTCGACGCCGACGTGCCGCAGCTCGTTCGCGAGCTCAATCACCTCAGCTGTGTTGTAGCCGCCCGCTCCGCCGAGCACCGGAGCTCTTGCCCTTCGCCTCTTCCACCGTAATTTCCACCACACGAAGGTGCTCCGCGCGCGTCAGCGTCGGGCTTTCACCGGTGGTGCCGCACGGGACCAGAAAATCGATTCCCGCGTCGATCTGGCGCCGGACCAGGCGCCGCATCGCGGCATCATCCAGGCTCAGATCCTTGTGGAACGGAGTGACCAGCGCAGTCCCGCATCCTGTGAACATGTTTCCGTTACCTCTCTTTCATGAACAAAACATCCTGAAATTCGTGTACGCCTTGCTTCCCAACGATCCATTGCGCGGCCTTCAAAGCGCCGCGCGCAAATCCTTCGCGGCTCCGCGCCGCATGACGCAGCGTAATCGTATCCGCCGCCGAGTCGAAGCCGATCTCGTGCGTTCCCGGATGCGCGCCCGCGCGATTCGAGCTGGTGTCGATCGGCCCCGCGAACCCCGCGGCCTTCATCTCCTCCACCAGCTTCAGCAGCGTTCCCGATGGCGCGTCTTTCTTGGTGTGATGATGAACCTCCCACGCCCAGGCGCCGTACTGCGGTTCGCCGGCCATCAGCCGCGCCGCTTCTCTAACCAGGCGCGCGAATATATTGACGCCAATCGAAAAATTCGGGCTCCACACCATAGCCGAGCCATGCCGCTCCACCGCCGCCCGCGCACGATCCATTTCCGCGAGCCATCCCGTGGTCCCCACCACGACCGGAATCCGCAGTTCGCTCAGCTTTTCAATATTCCCCGCCACCGCGTGCGGAACCGTGAACTCAATCGCCACATCGGCCCCGCCGGCCTGCTGGAAATCGTCGTTCACGTCAATTCGGGCGTGAATCGCGAATCCATACTCGGGCGCCAGCTGCTCAATAAGCCGCCCCATTTTCCCGTAACCGATAATGGCGAGTTTCATTCGAATGCCATCGGGTCCGGGTCGTGAAAAAACTCCCGGTGCAGCGATTCTACCGCGCGGCGCAGGTCCCCGGCGGCCACCACCAGGCTGAAATTCAGAAGCGAGGCGCCTTGCGAAACCATGCGTACGTTGATTTCCCTCAGCGCGCAGAAAATTCGCGCCGCGATGCCCGGCGTCTGCCGCAGATTATCGCCCACCAGGCACACGATCGCCTGATCCTGCTCCACCAAGACTTCGGCGAAGGTTTCGAGCTCGGCGCGAACCGCATCCAGCGCGCGAACGTTGTCGATGGTCAGCGACACGCTCACCTCGGAGGTCGCCAGCATGTCCACCGGCGTTTCGAAGCGGTCGAAAACCTCGAAAATCCGCCGCAAGAATCCGTGCGCCATCAGCATGCGCGTCGAGACGATGTTCACCAGCGTGATATTCCGCTTGCACGCGATCGACCGGATCGCGTTCGTCGACGGCGGCGCCTCCGCGGTGATCAAAGTTCCTGCGACTTCCGGCCTTCGCGAATTTAAAATCCGCACCGGAATGTTTTTCTCAATCGCCGGCAGCACCGTGGCCGGATGCAGCACCTTCGCGCCGAAATACGCCAATTCCGCGGCTTCCGCAAAGGAGCACGCCTTCACGCGATAGCCTTGCAGAATCGTCGGATCGCAGGTCAGCATCCCGTCGACGTCGGTCCAGATCTGAATTTCGTCGGCTCCGATGCCCGCGCCGACGATGGCCGCCGTATAATCCGACCCTCCGCGCCCCAGCGTCGTGGTCACGCCGTCTTCGGTGGATCCGATGAATCCGCCCATCACCGGAACAATTCCATTTTCGATGGGGGGAAGCAGGTAGTCGCGCATTGCCGCATTGGTCTGCGGAATTAGCGGTGCGGCCTGGGTGTGCCGCCCGTCCGTTTTGATAAAGCACCGGGCATCCAAGTGAACAGTGGGCAAGCCCGCGTTGTTGAACGCCTGCGCGACGATCATGCTGGAGATCCTTTCCCCGTAGGCCGAGATTGTGTCGATCGCCCGCGATGTTAATTCGCGCATCACGAGAATTGCCTTCACGAACTCCTTCAGCTCTTTGAAAGTCGCATGGATTCCGAACGGCGTTTTATTTAGGCTGTCTTCGATTCCGAGCTTTTCGGCTTCCGCCAAATGAAAATATCGCAACGCGCCTAAGCAAGACAGAGCGTCCGAGTTGCCTCCAGCGGCCATCGCCCCGATCTCCAGAAGCTCTGTTCGTAGTCTTTCCCATCGCCGACACCACCACGACGGGGCGCTGCGGCAGATGCCTACCGACAATATTGGCGACTCGCGTAATTGCTTCCGCTGATTCGACGGATGTCCCGCCGAACTTCATTACGATCATTGCTATTCCTCTGGCCCCCCCGTGCATTGACCGCTCCCTGTGGTCGCGACTCGGCGCGCAGACCGCGTCGCGCATGAGCCGTGACCAAAGGGAGCAGTTAATGTTTCTACCGTTCATCGCTCTTTCCACAAGCGGAATTTCCGACCACTGTTACAGCCACCCCTCCGACTTCATCAGCTCCGCGTTCAGCACCGCCGCGCCCGCCGCGCCGCGCACCGTGTTGTGACCCAGCGCGATGAATTTGTAATCCAGCACCGGACATTTCCGCAAACGCCCTACGAACACCGCCATTCCGTTCTCGCGCTCCACGTCGCGGCGCGGCTGCGGACGATCCTGCTCCTCCATGTAGATCACCGGGCACGGCGGCGCGCTCGGCAGGCCTTTCTGTTGCGGCATCCCGCGCCATCCGCGCATCGCGCCGATGATCTCCGCTTCGGTCGGCTTCTTTTCCAGCTCCACCGACACCGCCAGCAGATGGCCATCCACCACCGGCACTCGATTGCACTGCGCGCTGACTTTCGCGGCCAGCGGCTCCACGCGCGCGCCCGAAAAATCGCCCAGAATTTTCTGCGTCTCGCTCTCCATCTTCGGCTTCTTCGCCGCCGATGAACGGAACCACGTTGGCGTTGATGTCCATCGACGCGACGCCCGGATAGCCCGCGCCCGAAATCGCCTGCATCGTGGTCACCATCACGCGGCGAATGCCGAACTGCTTCAGCGGAGCCAGCGCCATCACCAGCACGATCGTCGAGCAGTTCGGATTGGTCACGATGCTGCCCTTCCACCCGCGATTCTTTTGCTGCTGCGGCAGCAAGCGCAGATGATCGGCGTTGATTTCCGGCACCAGCAGCGGAACGTCCTCGTCCATCCGGTGATTCCGCGAGTTCGAAACGATCACGTGCCCCGCGCCCGCGAACGCCTGCTCGATCTCGGTGGCCACCGACGCGTCCATCGCCGAAAACAGCAGCTTCGGCGCGTCGCCCGGCTTCGAATCCGAGACCACGATGTCGCGCACGTACGCCGGCGTCACGCCGCCCAACCGCCAGGACGTCGCCTCGCGATACGGCTTGCCCGCCGAGCGGTCGCTCGCGCCCAGCCACGTCAGGTCGAACCACGGATGGTCCTGCAGAAAACTCACAAATTCCTGCCCCACCATGCCGGTCGCGCCTAAAATTCCAACTGCGATTCGTTCGCTCATTGCTGTCAACAGTCGCCTCACTCATCTCTTGATAAATTCGAATCGCTTCCAGCATTTCGTTCTTCGGCACGCGTTCTTCGTCCGTGTGCGCGACGTGAATGCTCCCCGGCCCCAGCAGAAATGGCTGGCCCCACGCGCCGCCGAACGCCGGAATGTCGGTGGTGTACGAAACCACGGCGTTTCAAATCCGTCGAGCGTGCCGAATTTCAGCGCCGGCATGCAGATCACTTCGCGTCAGCTCGGCCTGTCCTCGACGCACTCCGCCATCGCCTCGCGCGAATCGGCGAGCCGTCGTCCACCAGCCGGAAAAACACTTCGGCTTGGGCGTAATCCGGAATCACGTTGGGCGCGCGGCCGCCCTGAATCGTGCCGATGTTCAGCGTGCTTGGCCCGAACATCTCATCCACCGGCAGCTTCATCCGGCGCACGCGCTCCAGCACGTCCAGCAATTTCTCGATCGCCGATTCGCCCAACTGCGGATACGCCGAATGCGCCATCCGGCCTGGGCGACGATCTCATAGCGCAGCGCGCCTTTGGACCCGAGCGCCAGTTTATTCTCGGTCGGCTCGCCGTTGATAAGGTAGCGGCTGCCGCGCGGTGTCGCGAGCCGCGGCCAACGCGCCCGCGCTGTTGCGCTCCTCGCCGACCACGAACAGCAGGCCGATATTCTTGACGCCGTCTTCAAGCAGCGCCTCCACGGCGAAAATCATCGACGCGATGATGCCCTTGGTGTCGCAGGCGCCGCGGCCCCAGAGGAATTCGATCGTCCTCGCGCGATTCAAAAAACGGCGGCACCGTGTCCATGTGGGTCGAAAGCGTCACCACCGGATCGCCCCAATGCGCGAACACGTTGAAGCGATGCGGCTCCACCGGCATTCGCTCCACCTGCGCGCCCGGAATCTTCGACAAATAGTCCGCACAGCCAGTTCCCCACGCGCCTCCTCATTGGGAGTGACGGAGTCGATGTCGATCAACGCTCGCGTCAGCTCGAAAACATTCATAAAAAATGGGGATGGAGAGACAGGAAGGCGAGCTTCCCGATAGCGCTCCACCCGATTCAACACATGAATCGAATGACAGTGCGCAGGTCTTAGCCTTACACACCAACCAACCCGCCGGCGAGTCCGGCGCATCGATTTCGGCGAGGCTGCCCCGTTCACCAGGCGCTCCGGAACTCGCCGGAACTGCGCGCCGGGCTACTGATGGCCCCCGCTCCTCTACCAAGACTTTTTCAGAATACCACGAATGACTTATCATGATCGCTTGGCGTCCACTCCGGCCCGCGAACGATGGCAAGCGTCCGTATACGCGATGTTGCTCGTCGCTGTGAACGCCGAAGTCTCCTCCCGCCTGTTTCGAGTGGCGGGGGCGCACATGAACTCCATGCAGGGGTTCTGGGTCGCGCTGGCCAAACGAGCCGATGGGAGCTGGTTTCACGCCACGTGGTGGCCGTATTGGGATGACGGCATCCCATTCGAGTTCACTTACGCTCCGCTGGTTCCCGCGCTGGCCGCGATCTGGTCGGCCGTGCGCGGCGTGCCGGAGCTGCTTCGCGGTTCAAGGCATCACTGGCTTGGTCTATTGCCTGGTCCCGCTGACGCTGTTTCTGTGCGCCTGGCGACTGACGCGCGCGCCCGGTTATAGCTTCGCTGCGGCGATGCTGTATTCTCTGACGTCGCCCACTCAGCTCCTGGCGCCCGACGTCACGTTTCGTTGGAATGCCGTGTTCGACGCGCGCCGTCTCTTCCTCGCTACCTATTGGGACGAAACGCCGCATTTGCTCGGGCTCGCGCTGCTCCCTCTGACGATTCTGTTCCTGGCTCGGGTCATCGAAACGGGCCGCCGCCGGTATTATGCCGCTGCCGCGCTGTCCATCGCGGCCGCGACGCTCGCCAGCGCATTCGGCCCTATCGACGCCCTCATCGCCGCGCTGTGTCTGATCGCTGCGCTTAGCCATAAAGGCTACGGGCGAAATCTCGCACACACGGCCGCCATCGGTATCCTGGCTTATGCGTTGAGCGCGGTGTTCTTGCCGCCATCGCTGGTTTCGGCGATCCGCGGAAGCTCCGATAGCCCGATGCATCCGGAGGCCCTCTGGACTGCCGGGTCGTTCACCGCGATCGCGATCGTCGTCCTGGGATGGACGGTCCTGTGGCAGTTTCTTCCGCGCTGGACTTCGGATTGGAGGCTGCGTTTCTTTGCGCTGTTCGCGTATCTGACCATGGGCATCCCGATGGTCTTCGTGTATTTTCAACGCCAGTTTCTTCCGCAGCCCGGCCGCTACAAACTCGAGGCGGAACTCGGGCTGGCTTTGCTGATCGTATTCGGATTGCGAGCCTGGCTCGAGCGGACGCCGGTTGCCATCCGGAGGGCCGCGGTGCTTCTATTGGTCGCGCTGGCGCTCGAGCAGATCAACCACTATCGCGTCGATATGCGGAACTATTTGCCGCGCGCGGGCGCCTACACCATCGAGGCCCGCGCCTCGGTCTGGGCGGATCGCAACCTGCCGGGAGTTCGCGTGTGGCTCCCCGGCTCCATCGCGCAGTGGGCGAACTTGTTCAGCGACGTTCCTCAGTTCTCTGGAAGCTCCTTCAGCATGGCGTACAATCCCGTGCAACAGCGCGGCATCCAAGCGGTTTACCAGGGCGACGCGCGGGTTTCGCTCGCGTGGCTCGAAGCGTTTGGAGCCGGGGCCGTCGCGGTTCCCGGCGACAATAGCGAAGAATTTTGGAAGGGATTCACAAACCCTTCAAGATTCGAGGGACTCCTGCCGGTGCTGTGGCGGGAAGGCGGCGTGACCATTTACCGGGTCCCGCAGCGCGCCGCCTCGCTGGCGCACGTGGTTCTGGAAGCGGCGCTGGTGCAGCATGCCCCGCGGGGCATCGGCGACATCGCCGAGCTGGAACGGTACGACGCTGCACTCGAAGATCCGTCGCTGCCCGCCGCGGAGATGCAATGGGAGGGACGGAATCGTATCCGCATTCATACCACGCAGATTCCGGGACAAGTCGTTTCCATTCAGGTTTCCTATCATCCCGGCTGGCATCCGGCCGTGAACGGACGCGCACTGCGTCTCCATCGCGACGGTCTCGGCCTGATGTGGCTTCAGCCCGATTGTAACGGCCCCTGCGATGTCGATCTCACTTACGACGGCGGCTGGGAGCTGCGCTTGTGCCGGTGGATCAGCGTCGTCGCGTTCGCGATCCTCTTCATCATGTTCTGCGCCCCTTCGCGCCCGCAGAAAGGAAGCCTGTGACGCCGCGGCTCCACTTGTTCCAACCTGCGTTCCCGGCGCGCCTGTTGGCCCTGCTGCAAGCGGCGTCGGTGGGGCTGTATTCGGACGGCTGCCTGGGAATCGCAAAAGGCGCGGCCTTCTCGGGATTGTTGTCGTTCTTTCCCGTGCTCACCACGCTCGCCGCGCTGCTGGTGCAAGCCAAAGCCGAGGCGGTTTCGCGAACCATCGCGCATCTTCTTTACGACGTGGTGCCCCCGGGAACCGAGGACGTGGTGCGCCGTTTGTTCGTGGTGCATGGACAGCGGCCGGGATGGCTGCTGGTGACCGCTTTTGTGCTGGCGCTGTGGGCTGCCTCCGGCGCGATGATGAGCATGATGGAAGGATTTCGCGCCGTCTACCGCCTCCCCGACAGCCGCTCCTTTCTACGCGAGCGCGGCGTGGCCCTGCTGCTGTCGGTCACCTCCGCGCTTCCGGTGCTGGGCGCGTCGGCGCTGATCGTGTTCGGCCGCCGCGGCGAGCGCGCCTTCATCGGATGGCTCGGCATGGCCTCGGAGTCGAGCGGTTGGGTGCTGCTGGCGGGCCAGGCGCTTCGATTCGTGGTCGCCACCGGAGCCATCGTGCTGGCCATGGCGCTGATTTACCACTGGGGGCCGAGCCGTAAACAGGCGTTCCGGCAGGTCATTCCCGGAGCGATTCTGGCTACGTTCCTCTGGTTGCTCGCCACGCTGGGTTTCAGCCTGTACGTGCAAAACGTCGCGAATTACAACGTGATGTACGGCAGCGTCGGCGCGGGGCTCGCGCTGCTGGTGTGGATGTACGTTCTATCGGTGATCGTGCTGCTCGGCTGCGAGTTCAACGCAGTTCGGGAGAGAGCGCTCGCGGAGCCCGCCGGAAAGTGACCGCCGGACCTCCGGCCCGTTGGATCAATGGGCTAAATGTCCGGCGTCGAGCGTGTCATATAACGGCTGCGCCGGAGTCACTTTCGGAGCCTCCCCGGCAACCGAAATCGCCAGAATGCGAATGCGGTCGTTATCCGGTATTTTCAGGCTCGTCGCGTGAGAGGGCAGGTCCAGTGCGTATGCGAAAAGATAAGAGTATGCATAGGGTTGGTTCAAGCCCTCCGGCGTGTGATGGTGAGAGGCGTACCACGCCACATCGGCGCGCTTGATGAATCCGGGCGTGAGCCGGTCGTAATCCTTGGGATAGCGCGGCGTGTGACGCGGCACTCCCCGATTCTGTAAATCCCACGCCGCATGATTCGCCGACACCGCCCAGTCATGCTCCGGGCCATCCCGTTTCCAGACTCGCGTGTCCCACTGCCCGACGAATCCACCCCAGTCCTGAACCGTCAGATCCACCGGCTGGTCTCCCACGCGAAACGTGGATTTTCGATCGCCTTCCGCGGCCGCCAGCACGTAGACGCGATTGAACCGGCCCGGAGGCAGGCGGATGGTCTGTCCTTTCGCGATCATCGCATTCGGCGCGCCGGTCTTCGCCGGCGCCAGCGCGAACCTGACACCGTTGAAGGTTAATTCGGACGGAAGCTGTTCCGCCGGAAGCGCATTGCCCTTCGAATCGAACCCCGGCGCGGACCTGGTGTCGTCATCGCTCGCCGCGGCTAAATCGTAGTGCAATGCGACCGCTTGCGATTCCACCGGCGGGACCTTCACCGGCGCCGCGCCCAGCTTCAGCGCGAAGGTGCGCGGCTGATAAGCCGTGAACGAGGTCACCAGCATGCCTTGTGATAACGCCGCGGCTCCCAGCGGCTGCTCCTGTCCGTTCACTTCCCGGGCTGCGGCAATCGGCCCCGCGAACTTAATTTGAACGTCGCGAGCAGGCTTGCCGTCCACTTCGACCATTCTCAAAATCACTTCATCGCTCGATTCCGCCTTCTTCAACGCCATCACCCGCACGCGCGGATTGCTGATGCTCATCAGCGAAAACGTTTTGCCCAGCGCACCCGTATGTTTCGCGCTCGAAAACGCGAGCAACGGTTGATTGAGCCGGTATGCCTGCCAGTCCGTCTGCGCCTGCCGCCAATCGCCCGCGTGCCCGGTGAGCCCGAACACGAATTCGTGATGACCCCACTCCTGATTGAGCTGGTCGCTGTAATTCGCTCCGTTGCCCGCCCGGTCGCCGGGAATCTTCGGATCGGGAACATACAGCCCCGGCGTGCGGAGCAGCGTCAGGCGAATGGTGCGGTCGTCGAGTTTGTCCGAACCGTTCTTGCAATCCGTCAAAATGGTCACGCCATAACCGCCGCCCCGGTCGGTGAGATCCACCCATTGATGCGAAGCGACTTCGAACTGCCGTTCGTTCGCGTTGGGACGCTCAATGGTCCCGATGTCCCAGTTGTAAGTCGCCAGCGGATTGCCCGCCGACAACGCGAATACCGCCTTGACGTTCGACGCGAGCCCGCGCCAGTCGATCGCATTGGAGATTTCCACGCGATTTCCCGCGTTCCCCGCCAAAAGGCTGATCCTCTGGACGAATTTCGACCCCTCCGCCTCGCGGGAAACCTCGATGCTCGCGCGCACGGCGCCGTCCTCCACCACGCGCACACGCGCCGGTCCAGCGACGTATGCGAGTGGAGGCCGCTGCTGGTCCTGGAAGTCCATATTCCACGCGGGCCAATCATGCGGGGCATCCCGGTTGATGGCCAGCCGCAGCGGCGCGGAGAGAAGCTCTTTGCCGATCGATTTGTCGAAGACGCCCGCAATGTCGCCGTTGGCGTCCACCGTCACGCGGTAGCGGCTGCTTTCCACACCGGTCGGGCTCACTTTGAACGCCGACGGAGCAGCCGCGCCGGCCGGCTGCACATCGTAGACCGCGTAGCCCACCGGCGGCGTCTTCGCGACGAACAATACTTTTCCGTCCTGTAGCTGAGCCGGTACGTCCGCGCCATCCGGACCGGTGACTCGCACCGCCTTGGCGCCGTCCGGCAGCGAAATTTCCGCTTCCGCGACATCCTCTCGCGCGATATTCAGCGGATTGTAAACCACCACCGCTGATCCCTTCGCTTCCGTGTTGAGCGCCGACGCGATCGATTGCGTCGCGCCGGTCAGCACGCCGGCGAACTGATTCATCGCCAGCACATCGTCGTTCCATGCGTATTCGTAAGCGCGCGGCGTCGCGGTGCCGGCCATGGTGTCGTGAAAATGCCCGCCCATCACCAGCGTCCACGCGTGGTTCAGCCGCTCCATCGGATACGGCAGTCCGCCCAGCCACTCCGCCGCCACCGACGCTTTCTCGGCTGCATCGGCCAGCAGCTCATTCTTGCGATTCCAGCGCTTGTGAATGGTTTGAGACGTCAGCGAGCCCGCGGAGTGGTTGATCAGCTCCAGGTCGCCCTGATACGTTGGCAGCGACTGAAGCTTGCCCGTCGCGATCAGGTCTTTGAACATCTGGTCGGCTTTCGACCATTCGACGTGAATCGGCCCATCGCCCATCTGAATCTCGGGACCCGGCGGCGGCGGGGGTTGCTCCGGCTGCCCGCCGCGCCCGCGCCCGAACTGCTGCGGCGGAAGCGACGCACGGCTCCTGGTGATGATCGCTTCCATCAGCTTCACGGAAGCCTCGTTGGTCGCGCCGCCGGTGTCGCCCGTTCCGACATAATGATAATCCGCGAACAATCCGGTGACCTCGCCATCCAGGTTGATCCGCTTCACCCAGTCCTCCGCGCCGCGGCCTCCCCGGCCGCCGCTGTTTTGCGATGGCGGCGGGGTCTTGCTCAGATCGTAGGTGACGTTGCTGCTATAGGTCAGCGGATTCAGCGCCGCGATCACAGTCGCGCCGTCCGGCCCTTTCCAGATCCCCACGTTGAACGGGATTCCTTCCGGAGTTTTTTCCGGCGAGTCCGGCCCTCCCACGTGTGGCGCCGGCTGCCACGCGGCGGAAAGTTTCTGAGTTGAAAATCCCTTTACGCCGGCATGCGCCAGAATACTCGGCAGCGAAGCGGGGAATCCGAAGCAATCGGGAAGCATGTATTCGGCGCTCGCCACTCCGAACTCTTTGCGAAAATACGCGTTCCCGTACAGAATCTGGCGCAGGATGGCTTCGGCGCCCGGCGCATTCACGTCGCCCTCTTCCATGGAGGATCCCGCCGGATACCATCGGCCCGCGGCGACGTATTGCTTCATCTTCATGTAATCCGTCGGGAAATACTCCTTCATCAGCCGGTAACGATTGGCTCCCGTCCAGTTGAAAATATAGTGCGGATACTTCTCGAGGTAATCGAAATTGACGCGCATGGTTTTGAGCAAGTACTCGCTGATCGTCTGCGGAAACTCCCAGCGCCATTGCGTGTCCAGGTGAGCGTAGCCGACCACGTACAGCGTCGCATTTTGCGGTTTCGTCAGATCGGCGGCGCTGGGGCTCTGGGCCCAGGCCAGCGGGACCAGCAGAAATAAGATCAGGCTCCGGATTCTCATCATGTGTTGATTTCCAGTTCGCGGGACAGGCGCGCGACCACGGAGCTCGCGTCCTGAACCGTCATCAATTGATTCCGGAACTCCTCATCCATCAGCTTTCGGGCGAGGCTCGAAAAGATCCGCAGGTGCGTTCCATTCTTTTGCGACGCGCGCAGGGCCAGCAGAAGAATCATCTGCACCGGCTTCCCATCGAGCGAACCCCAATCGATGGGCCGTTCCAGCTTCATCACTCCGATGGAATCCGCCTTCACGGCGTCGGAGCTGCAATGCGGCACGGCAAATCCGTGACCCAGGCCGGTGGAATAAATGGCCTCCCGGGCAGACACGGCATGTTCCAGCAATTCCGGATCCTCGGTCCGGCCGGCGGCGAAGAACACATCCGCCAGCGCGCGAATCGCCTCCGCTTTGTTCCGGCACGCCGAGTCGAACACCACCAGCTCCGGATCCAGGAGCGGCGTCTCCGGCGACAGGAGCGAATCCACTTCGGAAGCCGATTCGCAGGCCAAAGCGCGATCGAGCAGCGCCCGGCACGAAGAGACGGAAAACGCGCGGACCCGGGCTTTCACCGCGGGGATGGCCGGCACGGCGACGCTAAGCTCATCCAAGCCGAGCGCGATCAGCAGCGGAATGCTGCGAAGATCGGCGGCCATCTCTCCGCACATGCCGATCCACTTGCCCTGCGCCCGGCACCGCGCCGTGATTTGCTGGAGAAACGCCAGGAACGCGGGATGCCGGACGCTGGCCAGGCGCGCCACGCTCGGATTGCCGCGATCCGCCGCGAAGAAATACTGGCACAGATCATTCGTGCCGATGCTGAAGAAATCCACCTCGGCGGCCAGCCGATCGATCAGGAAAGCCGCCGCCGGCACCTCGATCATCACTCCCAGCCGGATTCCGCCCGCGCCCGGGGAGGAACATGCGGCCAGCCGCGCCTTGATCCAACGCGCTTCTTCGACGGAAGAGATCATCGGCGCCATCAGCCATACGGGGCCCGACGCCGAGGCGCGGACGATCGCGCGGATCTGCGTTTCCACCAGCTCCTTGTGCGCGGCGTAGATGCGCGCCCCGCGCAACCCGAGAAATGGATTGGTTTCCGCGGGCAATCTGAGATACGACGCGGGCTTGTCGCCGCCGATATCCATGGTTCGAATGATCACCGGCTTCCCGCCGCCCGCGCGGACCGCGGCCTCGTAGGCGGCGAACTGCTCCTCCTCCGAGGGCGCCGAATCGCGTTCCAGGAACAGCATCTCCGTGCGGTAGAGACCGACGCCATCGGCGCCCTTTTCAAACGCCGCCAGCGCCTCTTCCGCCGAGGAAATGTTGGCCGCCACTTCCATCACCCGGCCGTCGCGGGTGGCGGCTGGGGTTCTGGCCCGCGCGGCCAGCGATGCTTCACGTCTGGCGATGGCCTTGCGTTCGCGCTCGTAAAATTCGCGGACGGTTGGCCCGGGCTCCACGATCACGAATCCCCGCGTGGCGTCCACCAGCAGCTCCTTGCCGGGCGACGTCATCGTACGGGCATCCTTGACGCCTGCGACCATCGGCACGCCGAGCGACCGCGCCAGAATCGACAGGTGCGACGTGGTGCTCCCGGTTTCAAGCACCAGGCCTTTGAGAAAGGCGCGATGGAGAGCGAGAAACTGCTGAGGCGCGAGGCTTTCAGCCACAATCACGGAAGCTTCGGCGAGCTCGGGCGCGGGCGCCGGCTCTGCGCTCTGGATCTGTTCGAGCAGCAGCAGGCAGATCTCTTCCACGTCGCCGGCGCGCTCCCGGATGTAGGCGCTGTCCGACCCGCGCAACACCGCCGCGAAGGTTTCGCCCGCTTCCGCGATCGCGCTCATGGCGGACCAGCCTTGCTCGATCCGATCGGCGATTTTCGCGGCCAGCGAAATGTCATTGGCGATCGCCAGATGCGCGCTCAGAATCGCGGCTTCCGCGCCGCTCGCGCCGGAGAGTGACTTCTCGATCGCCGCGCGGACGCCACGCAGGGCCAGCTCCGCGCGCGGACGCTCCTCGGCGGGATCGGCGGCGCGCTCCGGTGGATCCCGCGGAACCGCTATGGTGCTCACGATCACGGCCTTGCCTTGCCCCACGCCGCTTGAAACGGGCGTCCCAAAATGCGCCCGTACCCCGGTCGCTTCGACACCCGCCGCTTCAAAAGAAGCCGGAAGCGCGCCCGCGCGAGGCGGCAAAGCCACGGGCTCGTCCAGCTTCGGCAGTTCCTGATCGATGAACCGGCGCAGCGCCGCCGACGCGGCCGCTTCATCCGCTCCGTCCATCCGAACCACGCAGCGGTCGCCGGAGTTCACGCCGGCCGCGATCAGCGACAGTACGCTTTTCAAGTCGGCTTTCGCCGCAAGGCGAATGTTGGTCAGCGTCCCGCGCGACGCGAACCTCTGCGCCACGTCCGCCAGGTGGCTCGCCGGACGCGCGTGAAGACCGTTCGGAAGGGGACAGGAAAACTGGAATTCTACGGCCACGGCTGGATCTTCTCGAAAACACTCCGGGGATTCCGGATCACTTCCTGAATCGGCACCTGGATGATCCTGGTGGAGTGGAACCGCTCGCGTTTTTCCACCTCGATATCGATGGCCAGGATCACCACCTGCGCCTCTCGTATGTCTTTTTCCGACAACTCGTTTTCGACCCCCATGGCGCCTTGCGTTTCCACCTTGATCTGATGCCCCAGCGCTTTCGCGGTCTTTTCGAGCTGCTCAGCCGCCATGTAGGTGTGGGCGATGCCCGTAGCGCAGGCGGTCACGGCGACAATCTTCATGCTGCTTCCTTTACCGCTGGCGGGCGCGACCTGGCTGCCCACGCCTTCACGATGTTGATCGCCAGCGCGGTGGTCACGGTGCCGCACACAATCGCGATCACGTACGCCGGCCGATGGTCGACTACGGGCAGCACGATCGGTCCTCCATGCGGGGCATGATCGCCAACGCCGCCGATCATCGCCACCACCGCGGCCACCATGGATCCGCAGATCAGGCACGGGATCACCCGCAAGGGATCGGAAGCGGCAAATGGAATCGCCCCCTCGGTGATCCCGATCAGCCCCATCGCGAGCCCCGCCAGGCCCGCATCGCGCTCCTCTTCATTCCACAGCTTCTTCCGCAGCAGCGTCGCCAATCCCATGCCGAGCGGCGGCGTGCAGATGGCGGCGGCGCAAGCGCCCATGATCCGGTAGTCGCCGTCCTTGATCATCGCCGCGCCGAAGAAGAACGCGGTTTTATTGATGGGCCCTCCCATGTCGAAAGCGATCATGGCGCCCAGCACCATTGCCAGCAGGATGCTGCTTCCCGTGCTCATGGTCTTGAGCAGCGCTCCGGCGGCGGTCATCAGGCCGGCGATGGGAGGACCCAGCAGCATCAGCATGGCCACCCCGACAAACGCCGAAGAGAGGATCGGAATAATGAGAATCGGCATGATCGGCTTGACGTATTTCGATACCGGCACCTTCTTGATCCAATACACCGCATACCCGGCCAGCAGGCCCGCCACGATCGCTCCGAGAAACCCGGCCTTCACCTCACCCGACAGGAATCCACCCACGAACCCCGGCACCAGCCCCGGCTTGCCGGCGATCGAATAGGAGATGTAGCCGGCCAGCACCGGCAGCATCATCGAAAAAGCAGCCGAGCCGATGTCCAGGACGAACTTCAGCCGTGGCGCGCTCGAAAAATCCGGCCCCGTGGCCGTCATCGGCGCGAACGCAATCGCCCCTGCGATCAGGATGCCGCCACAGGCGATGAACGGAATCGCATAGGAAACACCAGTCAGCAGGTGCTGCCGCAACTGCCTGAGCGCCTCAATCATCCCCAACCATTCTGCACGAAAATCTTCGCGGCGGAGGCGGAACGCCCGCGGCCTCCGCGTTCCGCCTGGCGAAGTTAGAAGTAATACCGAAGCGAAAGCTGTAAGTTTCGCGAGAGCGCGGTCTTGCTGGTCACTTTACCGAAGGTGGACGAGGTCGGATTGAACATGGCGGACGTGGTGGTCCAGTTCGGGTGATTGTTCACATCGAACGCCTCGGCGCGGAACTGAAGGCCGTGACGCTCGCTGAAGGCGAACTGTTTGTACAGGCCCAGGTTCCAATCCTGGAAGCCCGGACCATAGATCGCGTCACGAACGCCTTTCTGAAGCACGAACGTGCCTGTGGCCGGTTGCGTGAAGATCGGCTGGCCGCTGGAGGTCGTGGTGGCGAAATATTGCGTCGGACTGCTGGTGCTGTTGGAGAATTGGCCGGGATTCGCGGGAGTCTGGCTCATGTTCCAAAACTCGCCGGCGGTATTGCCGCAGCCCAGGCTGCCCACTTCTCCCACCAGGGCATAGTCCGTGCTGCCGAACGCGCTGCACGGTGTTCCCGTCTGGAACTGATTCACGCCGCTGATCTGCCAGCCGCCCAGCATCTTCCCGGACATCTTGCTCTGGTCCTTGAAGAACGGCAGGGTGTAGACATAGTTGAACACCACCACGTGCCGCGAATCGAACTCCGACGGTCCCCACATATTCGAAGCGTTGTAGGTGTCCGGAACGATGTCGCGATAGTTCGACCCGCTGTCCATGCTTTTCGACAGCGTGTACGTGGAGCCGAAGCTGAAGCCGTTGTTGAAACGGCGATTCCAGGTCACCTGCAAGCCGTTGTAGCTGGAAGTCGCGGCGCTCTCCTCCATCTGAATGGAGGCGAATCCGCGATACGGGCGAACGTAGTTGACGTTGGTGCCCGAAACGACGGTTCCCGGTTGAGGCTGGTTAATGTCGTAAACCTGCGGCAGATCCAGGCCGCGGTGTCCGACATACGCTACCTCCAGCACAGACTGGAACCACAACTGCCGCTGCACCGTGAAATTCCAGTTCCACGCGGCCGGCGGCTTGATGTTGCGTGCGATGGTGGTCACGGTAATCGCGGCCTGTTCCGTTCCACCGAGAGCGGCGGTCGGATTATCTACCGATACGTTATTCACCGTCACGAACGGCTGGAACGGCGAGTTGGCGCCCGGGAAAATGTTGTCCCACAGACCCATGCGCGTGAGATAACGGCCGATGCCCGCGCGGATCACCGTCTTATCGTTCACTTGGTAGGCGGCTCCCAGCCGCGGCTGAAACTGGGCCGTGACGTTCGCGTAATAGCTCGGCAGGTTCTGGAACAGACTGTTGTAGGACGTTCCGCAAGCCGCGGTCACGCCATGCCCGCAAGCGTCGCCGGGCCACGCGTTGCCGGGAATCACCATGCCATCGTAGGGATTGCCGGTCCCGACGATTACATTGCCGGTGGTCTTGTCCACTTGCGGAGCCTGCGCGGCATTGTACAGAGCCGGATCGAAGAACACCTGATTGCCCCACAGCGCTTTGTAGGGAATGTTGATGGTCTGCCGCACGCCGTAGTTGACCGTCAATCGCTGGGTCACCTTCCAGGAATCCTGCGCGAACCATTCGTACAGGAATCCGCGATAGATCGTGTACGCGCGCGGGCCGATCTCGGTATAGCTATCCGCCAGCCCGAGCGCCAGGTTCGCAACACCCACGCCCGACGTCGCACCCAGACCCGAACGGGCGTCGCTGAAGTTAAACGTGCCGTTCTGGTTATTGCTGCCGCCGGGAACGCTGCTCACGTTGATCTGGTCGCCGTCGTTTTCCCCGGAACGCTCGAAGAAGAATCCGGCCTTGAACGTATGGTTCTTCCAGACTTTCGTCAACGCATCCGACGCCGTGTAGATCGGGCCGGTGGAATGCGACGGATAAGGGCCGGCGCTGAAGGCATACATGTTCGGCACGTTCACCGACGGCACTTTGTTGGGCAGATCCTTGCCGGCCGGGAAAATGTAGGGATAGTCGATGCCGAACGTTTGCCGGTTAAATCCAGGCGCGGTCGTGATCACCGGGATGTAAACGTCGTCCAGGCTGACCGTGGCGCGAGCTTCATTGAGCAGAGTCGGGGAGAAGGTATGGGTCCAGCTCACCGAACCCGCCTGATTCGGCCGGTTGAACTCCTTAGGCGTGAGATTGGTTCCCTGATCGAACGGATCCAGCTCGAAGTAGGCGAGAGCGGTGCGACGGAATTGGATTTTATCGTTCTGACTTGGCAGGATGTCGGAGTTGATGGTCTCCTTGCGCTGGTTCTCTGGTTGGGACGCCGCCGCGATCCAGTTCTGGTTGCCGCTCAGGTAACCGGGCGTCGGCGCCGGATACATGCTCAGAATCGCCTTGCCGTTTGTGCTCAGGCGGTTGGGGGGAATGATGTTTCCCGAGAAGGGAACGCAGGTGGAAGCGCCCACCGACGGGCAGGTTAAAGGATCGTAGATAATTTTCGGCGTGCTGTAGTAGATGTTCGGCCCCAGCAGTTCGCTGAAGTTCCCTTGGCGCATCAGCAGGCTGGGAACTTCCTGGGTTTGCGTCTGTGCATTGCGGTAGCGCGCCCACTCCTGGCCGAAGAAGAAAAACATTTTTCCTTTCGGAATCACGCGAGGGATGATTACGGGGCCGCCCAGGTTGAATCCGAACTGGTTGTAGCGGAACGGCGAAGCGAAGTCGGTAGTCACGCTCTGGTTGCGCGACCAGGTGTTCGCGTTCATGTCCGAGTTGCGGAAGTATTCGTAAGCCGCGCCATGAAACTGCTGGCTGCCGCCCTTGGTGACGATGCGGATCTGTCCGCCCGACGCGCGTCCATACTCAGCGTCGTAGTCGGCGGTCATGATCTGCACTTCCTCGGTCGAATCGACGTCGGCGACGCCGATGCTGGTCCCGTTGGCGCGCGTTCTTTGTGCCGGCGCGCCGTCGAAGGTGATGGTGGAATCCTGCGACCGCGCCCCGTTCACCGCGTAGCCGCCATTGGTCAGGCTGAAGGTGAAGTCCCCGAGCGTGGTGCCGCTGCGCATTCCAGGTTGCAGAGACGCGAGAAACAACGGGTCGCGCCCATTCAGCTCCAGAGAGTCGATTTGCGATCGCGTGACCAGTTTTTCGACCGCGGCCGACTCCGTTTGAAGCTGCGCTGCCGAAGCTACCACCTCAACCGTGTCCGATGCCGAGCCCACCGTCAGGGACGCGTCGATGGAAAGCGTCGAGTTCGAATCCAGCTTGTTGGTGGTGGATTCGAATTTCTTGAACCCGGTCGCCTCCGCCGTCATGGTGTAGCGGCCCGGCGGGATATTGGGCGCCACATAGTAGCCCGATTCGTTCGTCGTGACTTGGCGCTCCACCCCGGTGGCCTCGTTTCGGATCGTGACCTTGGCCTTGGGCACCACGGCGCCGCTCGGGTCCTTCACAAAGCCGACGACCGTGCCGTAATCGGATTGCGCGAGCAAGGCGCCGCACATCGTCACGAAAAGCAAAACGAGTCGTATGAAACAACGCTGGTTCATAGTTCCTCCCAAATTTTCTTAAAGGGAACTGGCGTCAACCAGTCCGCTCGGCGATTTTCTCGGCGGCCACGACGGCCGAAAAAGCGGTATGAACAGACGCAAATCCCCCCTGCGCGAAAAGCTACATCCCACGTCAGACGCGGAGCCATCCCGACTCCGAAACTATTTGTAAGTATCTGCGATTTCCTCTAATCTTCAACCCATAGACATGAGACATTTGTTGTAGTAATGTGACATTCTGCACATGCGCGTAACAATTCAAAACGCTCCCGACGATGCCCGGCGCGCGGTGGTCCACGAGCTGGATTTATTTCTTCGCGGAAGCCGTCTCCGGCGCGTCCATTTCGCCGACGGCAGCCTGGCCCCGCCTCCGCTCGCCTATGTCACCAATTTTGCGCGGTTGTCGATTCCCCTTGAAGGTTTCCACACCATGCAGCTGGCGCGAAACGGGAGAGCGGAATCGATTCGCCCGGTTCGCGGACATGCGGTTTTTGTTCCCGGGCACTCCTGGAACCTGCCGGACTGGGCACATCCTGTGAAAGTGCTCACTTTCCTGTTCGGCAATAAACAGATCGGCGTCAGCCTGGTTCGGCACAAGGCGGGCAGCGACCTTCCGGAGAGCGCTCTCAAGACCAACGTTCACCGGTCCTATGACGGACTGACCGAAAACCTGCTCAGCGCGCTGACCATCTTCGCCGCGGACCATGCCAAGGGGCCTTTAGCGCGGCTTTTGACCGAATCGCTGCTGCATTCCTGTCTGCGGTTGTTCAGCTCCGTGCAAGCGCACCGGGCGCGCAAAGGGATGCGGACGTATGAAAGCATCTGCCTGTATGTCCAGGAGAATTTTCGAGGTCCGATCAGCCGGGAGCTCGTGGCCGGACATTTTGGTTTGTCGCCCACCCACGTCTCGCGCCTGTTTCGACAGGAGGGCCTCATGCGGTACAGCGATTACGTCAACCTGGTGCGCGTCAATCGGGCGAAGTTCGTTTTGAGGAACTACAACATGACGCTCAAGGAGGTCGCGGCCAATTGCGGCTACTCGGACTCCGCGTACTTTTGCCAGGTCTTCAAAAAGATCAGTAAGGTGACGCCCGCGCAATATAAGGATCAGAGATTTAAAGGGATCGCCCCCCGGGACGCCGCCGAAAATCCGCCCGATCAGCGGGATCGCCTGGCGCGGGCTACGGCAGCAGCAAGCAAGTAGACGCGCATCGTCCGACCCGTTAAGGTAATTAAATGAATCGCCGCCGGTTCGTCTCGAATCTGGTTCGCACCGCCGGATGTGTCGCCCTCGGCGGCCGCGGGTCCGATGCCCAGCAGCCCGACCTCGACGTTAGCAGAGTTCTGGTGATGTTCAAGTGTCATTTGGATGTTGGTTTCGTCGATACGCAAGAGGCCGTGATCAAGAAATACTTCGAAGAATATTTCCCTGCGGCAATCCGGATTGCAGGTACGCTCCGGCAGGCGGGCGAGGAACGTTACGTCTGGACCACCGGGTCCTGGCTGCTGTATGAATTTCTCGAGCAGGCGGGCACCGAAGACCGGAAGCGAATGGAGCAAGCCATTGAGAGGGGTGATATTACCTGGCACGCTCTTCCTTTCACCTGGCAGACGGAGCTGTTGAACCGATCCGCGATTGCCGGCGCTATCGGCTTCTCGAAGTCACTGGACCGGCGGTTCGGGCGCCAGACCACGGGCGCGAAGATGACGGACGTGCCGGGTCATTCGCGGGGACTGGTCGGCCCGCTCGCCGAGAACGGTGTGACGTTCCTGGATATTGGCGTCAACTCGGCCAGCACCGCGCCCGATGTGCCCCCGGTCTTTGTCTGGCGGGACCCGAATGGGGCAACTGTCACCATGATGTATCACCGGCTGGAGTACGGCGGCGTGGTTCGGGTACCCGAATCGGACTTGGCCGTGGCGGTTGAGGTTCGCGACGACAATGCGGGTCCGCATACCGTGGAAGAAATCCGCAAGATCCATGCGGACCTGCGGCAACAATTTCCGAAAGCCTCGATTCGAGCTTCCAATCTGACGGATATTGCCAATGCCGTGGAACCTTTTAAGAGCGGCCTTCCGGTGGTGACGCAGGAAATCGGTGACACCTGGATTTATGGCGTGGCGAGCGATCCGGTAAAACTGGCGCGCTATCGCGAGATGCTCCGTTTGCGAACCGAATGGATTCAAAACGGCAAGCTGCACGTGGGGGATAAAGTCGATCTGGCGTTTCTCGCGAGATTTTCCCTGGCGGCCGAACACACCTGGGGAACCGATACCAAAACCTGGCTGGATTTCGATCACTATACTCCGGATGCTTTGGCGCAGATGCTGGAGCAGCCGAAGTACAAGACGGTTACCGGCAGTTGGGTGGAGAAACGAGCCGACATCGACCAGGGAATCGCGACGCTGCCGCCAAGCCTCCGAGTCGAGGCCAACCAGCGATTGAAGCGGTTAAAACCGGTCGCGCCCGAGACCGCTCACTTAAAAGCGATGGATGCTTCGAAGCCATTTGAAACCGCTCATTTCACCATCGGGCTGGATCCGGCGACGGGAGCCATCGTGCGCTTGCTCAGCAAAGCCAACCATCGGGAATGGTCTTCGAACCAACATCCGCTGGCCTCGTTCAGCTACCAGACGCTTTCAAAGGGCGATTACGATCGATTTCTGGCCAGCTACATCACGGTGCAGACGGATTGGGCGCCTAAGGATTTCGGCAAACCGAACATCGAAAAGTTTGGCGCGGAGAGCCGGACCTGGACCACCCGGCTGACGAGCTGCCTGTCGGGCGAGGATCCGCACCAGCATCGAATGGTGGCTCGTTTGCACATTGAGGACGGGGGCGGGCCCGCGCCCGCGGTCACGGCGTGGCCGGCGGAGTTGAACCTGGAGATCGTCCTTCCAAAATCGGAGCCGTCGATCCATCTCAACTTGACGTGGTTCGCGAAGCGCCGGAACCGGCTGCCTGAGGCGATGTGGTTGACGTTCCATCCCGTCGCGCCGCGGCCCGGAAATTGGACGCTTTCAAAGGTGGAGGGATCGGTGTCGCCCATGGATGTGGTGCGCGGCGGGAACCGGCACATGCACGCTGTATCGAGCGGGCTCGGCTACCGGGACGAACACGGCGCGTTTACGATTGAGACCCTGGATGCGCCCCTGGTGGTGCTGGGAGAGAGATCGCCCATCTATTTCTCCAACTCGCAGCCCGATCTCTTGCAGGGAATTCACTTCAGCCTTTTCAACAACGGATGGGGGACGAACTACGTACAGTGGTTCGGCGAGGATATGCGGTTCAGGTTTATCGTGAAGGCTTGACCTTGGAAGCGCCCGTTTTGTCCACCACAACCGCGCCGCCTTTCATGACCCAGCGCACGTTCTTGATGACCACCTGGATGTCGGCCAGCGGATTACCCTCCACGGCGACGAGATCGGCAAAGTAGCCTGGCGCAACGGAGCCGAGACTCTTCTCCATGCCGAGCATCTCGGCCGGCAGAACCGTGGCGGTCTGCAGAGCCTGTTCGTTGGTCATTCCAAGCTTCACGAACCAGGTGAGCTCCCGCATGTTCAGCCCGAATCCGTTGTATACCGCATCGGAGCCGACCAGCATGCGCGCCCCGGCCTTATATGCCTTCTTCGCCGTTTCGAAATTCCGCTGAATGTAATTGATCAGGTTTTCCTTCGCGCCAGCCGGAAACTTGTAGACATCATCGGCATTTTCGACGTAATACTGATTGTGATCGATGGTGGGAACGTACCAGATCTTTTTCCGGACCATTTCCGCGATGGTGCCGTCATCCATGTCGGTGGCGTGTTCGAGCGTGTCGCACCCGGCGCGGATCGCATCCCTGGCGCCGTCCGGGCCATAAGAGTGAATCGCGACTTTGTGGCCGGCCGCATGAGCGGTATCGACAATCGCCTTCATTTCTTCGTAACTCACCGTCTGCTTGCCGGTAACGTTGTCAAACCCGCCCGTCGATCCGAACACCTTCACCCAGTCCGCGCCGCCGTCAATGACGGCTTTGGCTTGCTTAGCCGCCTCCGCCACTGGATCCGTTACACCCGGACGATTGGCAAAACCTTGAAGGCCGGCCCCCGACACAAACATTCGCGGTCCGATCATGGCGCCCATGTTGATCAGATCCCGCATGTCGATGTCCGCGCCGCCCGCCGCGTTCAAGTCCCGAATGGTGGTCACGCCCGCCTCGAGAGTCTTTCTGGCATTTTCCTGCGCGAGGAAAACCGTGACGGCAACGTGGCGCCGAGGCTGGCGGCGCGGCGTGGTGCCGGGCGCGCCATTCCAGTAATAGGTGATATGCGTATGCGAATCGATCATTCCGGGAATGCCGGTATATCGCCGGAGATCGATGACCTCGGCTCCCGCTGGAATCTTGCCGTTCGCGGTGACGCTTTGAACCTTGTCATTCTCGACGATGACGACGGCATTGGCGATGACCTGATGCCCGTCCCAGAGTTTCCCGAACTTTACGGCCTTCACTGCGGCCGTCGCGTTCAGGGCAACCGCCAAATTCAGCAAGACTGTCATACTGCGGATTCCGATGCGAAACGTGGACCTTTGCTGGCGCTGAGGATGCATCTTGGTAGCCTATCACCTTTACCCGCGTGTGATAGCATTTCTGTTTCCCTGAGAAATGGCCAAGTTGCCGAATTTCTTTGTCGTCGGCGCTCCCAAGACGGGCACCACGTCGCTGTATCACTATCTGGATCAGCATCCGCAGATTTACATGAGCGCGGTGAAGGAGCCTCATTTCTTTGCCGCGGAATTCCGGGAGGAGAATTTCGCCGCCGAACTGCGTCCTGGCATCGCTCGCGACACTCGGAGTCTGCGCAAATTCCTGTCCGGCTCGATGCCGCAGAAGCGTTTGGGCGGGATCGTGACCGACTGGGACGATTATGTGCGCTTGTTCGCGAACGCCCGCCAGGAATCGGCGCTGGGCGAGGCAAGCGTGGGCTATTTGTGGTCGCCGACCGCGCCGGGGCGGATCGCGGAAACGATTCCCGGCGCCAAAATCCTGGTGATGCTGCGCGATCCCGCGGATCGCGCGTTTTCCCAGTATCGCCATGGCCTGGCGAACGGCAGCATTCGATGGAGCTTCCGCGAACACATCCAGCGCAACCTGCGCCATCGCTCCGCGGAGTTCTGCGCTTCCTATCCGTTTCTGGAGTTCGGACTCTACGCCGAGCAGCTCAGCCGGTATTTGGAGCGATTCGGGCGGAATGTCTGGGTGGGATTCCACGAGGATTTCAGGAGCCGTCCCCTCGAATTGTTCCAGAACATTTGCCGATTCCTGGGTGTGGATCCGGAATTCTCGCCCGACATGACGCGCCAACATCTGGAAGCGGAAGTTCCGCGCAACGCGGCGGTCGGTTGGCTCAAACGCTCGGGATCCTGGCGGGCCGCGGCGAGCCTGACGCCGTCCAAGTTGCGCCCGCTGATCCGCCGCGCGCTGATGCTCAACGCGGGAACCACCCGCATGGATCCGGCGGATCGAAAATTCCTGGTCGACCATTACCGCGAAGACATTCGGAAGCTCACTCGCCTGGTCAGCCGCGAACTCGACGGCTGGTTGGGAGACGTTCAGGGGGCAACTTCAACTCTGACCAGCCGTGGAAGCATGTGAACGCGGGTCAGCCTTCTCCTTGGGACTGCAGAGACAGCGCACGGACGCGTTCCGGGTTGGGATAGGATATGAACATATCCGAGATCAGCGGCCGGGTATCTGCCAATCCCTGACAATTCGAGTTCATGGATTCCGATTCCGCCTCCAACGTCAGCGTGGTGCGACCGGCGCAGATTGCCGCGGGCGATTCTTGAGGTACACTCTTGCAGACAGCCGTGTTATCCGACCTGTCGTCGAACGAATTGCTGGAACGATGCCTTGCGGGTTCAGAAGAGGAGGCGTGGAAAGAGTTCGTTCGCCGATACCATCCCGTGATTGCCGCCAACGCGATCCGCATCGCACGGCAATACAGCTTCGACACGGCTGCCATGATCGAGGACCTGGTACAGGACGTTTATCTAAGGCTTTGCGACGGCGACTGCAAGGTACTTCGCGAATTTCGGTGTGACCGCGCCGAAGCAATTTACTCTTTCTTAAAGGTGGTGACCGCGAACCTGGCCCGGGACCGCTGTGAGGCGATGTTGACGATGAAGCGAGGTTCGGGCAAGGTCGTTTCATTGTCGTCCGACCGGCAGCCATTGCCGTTGTAGCGCACGCCGTTGATAAAGAAGCTAGGTGTGCCGTTGACGCCGCTCCGAACTCCAACTGCGGAAGTCCTCTCGCACCTTCGGTGCGTATAGGTGCTCGTTCATCTCGCGAGTGAATCGGCGCAAGTCGAGGCCAAGCTCGGAGGCGTATTCCAGAAGGTTGTCGTCCTCGAGCGCCTCCTGGTTTCATAGAGCACGTCATGCATTTCGCAGAACATTCCTTGCGCGCCCGCCGCCTCCGCCGCTTCCGCAGCGCTTTCGGCATGAGGATGCGCTGTGGCGAGCGGGAAGTTGCGGAATGCAAAGCATAGTTGATGTGAAAGTTGTTGCTGTAACTCTTTCACGACTGGGTACGCCTCACCGCAGTAGGGACATTCGTAGTCGCCGTACTCGACTAGAACGACGCTCGCATCCAAGGGCCCCTGAATGTGATCACGCGCGGTGACTGGAGGTGTTAGCATTGGTCTTCTCCTGACTTGAGGGAAGCGCTTCGAGAGCGTTGAGAATGCCGTCGGCGCCGGGGTTTACTCCAATCGGTGAGATATAGCTCCAACGAATGGTGCCGTTCGCATCAATAACGAAGAGCGCTCGCTCGCAGACGCCATCGCCTGCGCGGTAGACGCCATAGGTGTGGGCTACCTCACCTTTGGGTTCGAAGTCGGACATAAGCGGAAAATGGAGCTTGTTGTTTTTCGCGTAGGCCGTGTGACACCATGCGCCATCGACTGAGATTCCGACCAAGTTCGCATTGAAGTGGCGGAACTCCGGCAGATCTCATTGTAGAGCGCATTTGATCACCGCATACCGGACTCCAGTCTGCCGGATAGAAGGCGAGAATGACCGGCGCACCGCGGAACTCACTCAATGAGACGATCTGGTCGGGCGTGGTGTGGAGCTTGAAGTCGGGAGCCAAGTGCCTGGCGGCAGCGCTGTCGTGGGTTTCGTATTTCCTTGCTTGTTGCTTGCTGCCATTTGAACCTTCTCCTTGTTGTTAGCGCGAACCTCCATGCAATTGAAGGAGCTAGCTATTGAACCTTGACCGCACTGATGAAATGCAACTCTAGAGAATTGATACCAGCGGCACGTTGAGTCCATTTTCCGGTCTCTATTTCCTCAACCGGTTGGAGAGCTATTGATTATTGAATCCTCCGATAAGCACGTGGGCGCCGGCGCCGATCCGAGGGCGGCACTTGCGGTCGCGCCTGCGTAGTGCCGGCCAGAACACCGGGACCGGGTTTGGCAGTTGGGGTAGTACCGCCCACAATATTACCCCGGAGCGCAGATATCCGCTATCGACGCCGAACTTTGAAATCGTGCCGGTGTAAAACTCTGAAGTAGTTCGGCTTGGCGAATAGGTGCAGGCTATCTCGCGGGACGATCGAAGATGAAGCCCCCCCCACTGGCGACATGACAGGTCAGGTAGCCGGCCTTGACGGTAGGTTTCTTACTTCGTCCTGAGCAATGGCGTTGGGCGCACTGCCAGCAATAGTCGCCAGCAGCACTATAATCAGAACGGACTTGCTTATGCGTGAGACCATATAGGTTCTCCCATGACTTAGAGTTCAGAGCCTGACTTCAATGTGGTTGATTACTCGATCGACGCCAGGCGCTCGATAAGCCGCTAACGCTGCGAACGAGGAGGCGTAGGTAGTAATTGTGGACTCCAAGTCCGCGCAGTGGAACTTCAAACAGATCGAGATCTCCAGCCATCGGAGGGATAGGCACGCGGACGGTCTTGCTCTCCTCAACGGCGCCTGTCTCATCGCATACTAGGCAAGGATCGCCATCGTCCTGCCCCGAGCCTCTGCACACGGGACAGGGATAATAGGCGGGTAGCGAGACGAGCGCGAGACCACCGCGGGCGGCTTCCGCGGGCTCGAGAACAATTTGCACGTCGATAGGGTCGGCGGGCCCATGATCCGGAGGCCCACCGCGAGCAAAGTTTCTCAGCACGCGTTCACGCACAAACTCCAGGCTCGCACCGCTTAGTTTGAGGTGCTTGAGAACGCGCGCGGCGGCCGGCAGCGGGACTTCCGACGGGGGGTGGGTATCGGGGAGTATCAAGTCCGGCTCGCCGCGCGCAAATTCACCAGCGTGCTTCAGTCCTAAAACGTAGTTGTTACGTCGATCGAAATCGGATAGGACACGATATGCTTGAGCAATCTCCTGCAGGAAAGGCGTACCGCCGGGTCCGACACGATCCGGGTGATAGTGCTTCACAAGTTCGCGAAAGGCATCGCGGACGCCGCTAGGGCTTTCCGTGACGTTACATCCTAAGACCAGGTAGTAGTTTCTTGTAAGCACGATTCAACCTGCCTTACTTCCAAAGAATGTCTACCTTGCGCCCGAGCAATCGCGGCCTCCACTCTCCGCCGCCTCGTGTTGTACAAACATTCGTGTTAACGGCAGCGATTGACTTGCAGGTGTCGGGGCCCCTCGCGGAAACAAACACTTCGCGTCCCATAGTAGCTGCGAGCTCGTCATGCAGAGTCTGACCCTAACTTACGAATCTCACTGTCGTTGTGGATGTCAGCCTCTAGCTCTCGCCTGGCTTCCGGCGGTGGCGCTGTAGACCGATGACCCAAGTTTGAACAGCTAGGCCACTCGGACATTGACCTGCTTCTGCTTCGCTTCGTCGCTCTTGGGCAGAACGATTCGCAGAACTCCGTGTTTGTACTTGGCGCCGGCTCGCTGGGCGTCCACCTCGAATGGAAGCGGGATCACTCGGCTGATAGCGCCCACACTGTGCTCGGCGTAGTAGTAGCCCTTCCCACGCTTCTCGGTGTCCATCCTCTTCTCTCCGTGAAGGATGAGGCGATCATCTCGAACCTCGACGCTCACGTCCTTAGGATCGATTCCGGGCATTGTGGCTTCGATCAGAATCGAGTCGCCCTCGTCTTCGATCGCTATGCCATCGGTGCTTTGGCGATGGCGATGAAGCCAACGATCGAGGGCGCCGTGTAGGGCTTCGCGCAGGTGGGTAAGCGCGTTTGTGAGAGTTTCAGGTACTAAGTGAGCCATATGAGCGACCTCCCGGTCGGAAGAGATATAGCCGTTGTCGCTGCGCCTGTGTCAGCTTACCTTGACCTCGATCTGCTTCGGCTTGGCCTTTTCTGCCTTGGGCAATGTCAGCGTCATCACACCATGCTTGAGCTCGGCGTTGATCCGCTGCGTGTCGATCTCTTCACCTAGTTCGAACTGACGGAAGAAACCGCCAAGCTCGAACTCACGATAGATGGGGTCTCCGGGGATGGCATCCTCGGCTTTCGCCTGAATGGTCAGCATCTTGTTGTCGACCCGGACGTTAAGGTTTTCCTTGGAAACGCCCGGAAGGTCAGCCATGAGGACGAGGGCCTCCGGAGAGTCATAGATATCCACCGACGGTGGTTGGTGGCGCTCAGGAGCGCGAGTGACTTTCCCGATCGCCGTTGCCATTACCATATCGCCCGTGCTGCTCGCCCGGAGCCGGTACTGTTTTTTCTGCCATGATTTTCCTCCAACCCTGTGCAACCTTGAACCGCTGACGGCTAGGAGACTTGGACGGCGATCTGCTTCGGCTTTGTCTTTTCAGCCTTGGGCATCGTGATGAGTAGCAGCCCGTTGCGATACTCCGCGCGAATCTTGCCGTCTTCGATTTCAACCGGAAGGGTGACGGTGCGCACGAACTTGCCGCTCGCCCGCTCCTGACGGTGGAAGGCTTCCGGCTTGAGATTGGGAGACGCGTTCTTCTTCTCGCCGGCAATGGTCAGCGTGTTGTGCACCACCGTGAGATTCAGCGATTTGGGATCGAGCCGGGAGCGAGCGCCTCGACATAAACGTCGTCCTTGTCCTCGTGCAAATTCACCAGTGGATAGCCGCGCGCCAGCAGACCGGGCAGAAAACCGCTGCGGCTGAATGGTGCGGACTCGAGGCCGAATTCCTCGAAAGCCCGATCGATGTCGCCATGCAGCATTTCTAACTCTTGAAGCGAATCCATTTTACAGATCCTCCTTGTCCCGCTGAGCATGATGAGCATGCGAGACGCAACTGATTGGGGAGCTACTCGTGTGGACCGTTCCAACCAACGAGCAAAAAACCTGCCATCTGCTGGCGCGTCCCGTCAGCGCACGAAACTCGGATGGCATGCAGAGTGCTGACACGCAGAGAAGCTAGTGTTTTGCGAGGTCTAAGGCACCCGAAGGGGACAAGGAGGTAGCGCAATGCCACACCCAATCTTGCCGTGT
>CAWJHI010000049.1:0-17767 GCA_963842485.1 Terriglobia bacterium
CGTCCATGGAACGCGGGCTCCGCGGCCTGGAGACCATGACCGGCATTCCCGGATGGGTGGGAGGAGCGATTTACGGCAATGCCGGCGCATACGGGCATTCCATTCAGGAGCGTGTGGCGCGCGTCCGCTTTTTCGACGGCGCCGAAGTCCGGGAAATCGACCATGCCGCCTGCGAGTTTCGCTATCGCGAAAGCGTTTTCAAACGCAACAAGAATTGGGTGATCGTCTCCGTGACGCTAAACCTGGACCCCGCCGATGCCGGGGATCTGCGCGCCCACGCGACCAGCATTCTGAAGATCCGGAATGAGAAATATCCGCCCGCCATGCGCTGCGCCGGCAGCATTTTCAAGAACCTGCTGCTGGCGGATCTGCCGGAGTCCGTTCGCGCCCAGGTCCTTGAAACCGTGGTCCGCGAAGGCAAAGCGCCTTCGGCGTATTTTCTGGAACAGGCCGGCGCGAAGGGAATGTCCTGTGGCGCGATTCGCGTCGCCGATTATCACGCCAATCTTATTTACAACACCGGCGGCGGCACGGCGCGGGAATTGCGCCAGGTGATCGGCGCGCTGAAAGCCAAAGTCCGGGAAAAATTCGGGCTGGAGCTGGAAGAAGAAGTTCAGTACGTCGGCGGCCCCTGACGTTTTATTCGGGCTCTGGGTGAACGTAGCGTTGTGATAAGATCCCGCGCTCGTAAAATCGAACAGCAGATCGTGCCGCGCGATTTGACGCCGAAGGTCTGCCGGCCGGGCTGTTTCCTGACCAGATTCGCCGAGGCTATAAATCCGAGATTGCGTTCATTCGCGATCAGCTCGCATGGCGCCCACGCGGACAGTTCGTGGATCGCGTTCGGCAGGTACGCCTGTAAGTCCGCATCGCCAGGAGAATCGTTGATCGCGATGACGGAGCAGCGCAGTTGAGCCAGTTCGGCGCCGGCGCCCTGAAGCGACTCGAGCAGGTTCGAAGCCAGACCGGCCGATTTGTAAAACGGAATGATGATGTTGATCGGCGGGTGTTCCAGCGCCCGCTCTCCGGCTGGAGGTCTCGTGTCAGTGCCCATTTACCGCTTGCTTGTTTAATCGAGTTTAGCAAGCCGGGCGCTCCATTGATCTATAATTGAAACCTTGAGCGAGCGCCGCGCATTGATCACCGGCATCACCGGCCAGGACGGCTCCTATCTGGCCGAATTTCTCCTCGAAAAAGGCTACCAGGTGCACGGCATCGTCCGGCGCATTGCGCTCGAAGACCCCGAGCACCGGCTCTCGCGCCTTAAAAACGTGCTGGACCGTGTACACCTGCACGCCGCTTCGCTCGAAAGCTACGCCAGCATCTATCAGGTGGTGACCAAGGTGGATCCGCACGAGTGCTACCACCTGGCCGCGCAAAGCTTCGTCAGCTATTCCTTCGACGACGAATTCTCCACCCTGAACGCGAACATCAATGGAACGCACTATCTGCTGGCCGCGCTGAAGCAGGTGGCGCCCTCTTGCCGCTTTTACTTCGCTGGATCGAGTGAGATGTTCGGGAACGCGGAGGAGATTCCCCAGAACGAGAAGACTCGCTTTCACCCGCGCTCGGCTTATGGCATCAGCAAGGTGGCGGGGTTCGATCTGACTCGCAATTACCGCGAGGCTTACGGGATCCACGCCAGCAACGGGATTCTCTTCAACCACGAATCCCCGCGCCGCGGATACGAGTTTGTAACGCGCAAGATCACTGCGGGAGTGGCGCGCATCCTGGCCGGAAAATCGAAACATCTTGCGCTCGGCAACATCCAGGCCAAACGCGATTGGGGACACGCCGCCGAATATGTGCAAGCCATGTGGCTGATGCTCCAGCAGCCCCATCCGGACGACTACGTGATCGCCACCGGCACAACCCACTCCGTGGAGGAGTTCCTGGACGTGGCGTTCTCCTATTGCGGCCTCGACTACCGGCCCTACCTGGTTCGCGACCCGGTTTTGTTTCGTCCGGCCGAAGTCAACATTCTGGTGGGCGATTGCTCGAAAGCAACAGCCAGGTTGGGCTGGCAAGCCCGAATCGGGTTTGAGGATCTGGTCAAGGAAATGGTCGACGCCGATTGCGCAAAATTGGGAATCGCCGGATTAGCCGCAACTCGGCGCGGATGAGCTTGCCACGGCAGTCGATCCATTGATTTCCGCTGCAGGCGCCGCTGCCCGCCTGGCTTTTTCAGCCACCTTCTAAATGGCATTTTCTTTATGCCGTCTTTATGGCTTCCCTATGACTTCTTCAGCTTGCGCACGGTAAGCTACAGCCAGTGGATGCGCTATGAGCGACTCCCGGGAACCTGCGTCATCCGGCGCAAAGCTTCGCGAGCAACTTCGGCCGGCAGTCCTGTGTGTGCTCGTATTAACACTGCTCACCGGATGTGTTTTTCCTTTGCTGCTGTTCGCCATTGGACGGCCGCTGTTTCCGAACCAGGCCCGCGGGAGCTTGGTAACGCGCAGCGGAGCCGTCATCGGCTCTGAACTCATCGGACAGGAATTCAACCGGCCTGAATACTTTCAATCCCGCCCGTCGGCTGCCGGCAGCGGCTACGATGCAACCTCGTCTGGCGGCACGAATCTCGGTCCCAACAATCCTAAACTGAAGGACGGCGCGGCCGGCTTCGCGGGTATCCGGCAACTGGCGGAAGAGTACCGCAAGCGCAACGGTCTGGCGTCCGATGCTGCCATTCCCATCGACGCGGTGACCCGTTCCGGCAGCGGGCTCGACCCGCACATCACTCCCGCCAACGCGGCTCTGCAAATCCCGCGCGTAGCCCGCACGCGAGGTGTGAGTGAAGAAGCCGTCCGCCGCCTGGTGGCGAATCATACGGAGGGGCCGCAGTTCGGATTCCTGGGCAACCCGCGAGTGTCGGTGCTCGATCTGAACCTGGAGCTGGATCGATTGAAAAAGCCGTAATACCTTATGCACTGGCTGGAGTATTTCGTTTTTCTGGCGATCGTGGTTGGGCTCGCCCAGCCGGTGGGCCTGTACCTGACCCGAGTGTGCCAGCGCCGCCGCACCCTTCTCGATCCCGTACTGCGTCCCGTCGAATCGGTGTTGTATCGCCTGCTCGGTGTGCGCCCGCAACAGGAAATGTCGGCTGGCGTCTATATCGCTTGCTTTCTATTATTCGGGGCCGGCTGCACACTTCTTCTGTTCTTGGTCTTGATGCTGCAGCGATGGCTGCCGGGCGGTCCAGTGGATGCTTTCCTCACCACGCCCATGACCACCGATCTTGCGGCGAACACCGCCGTCAGTTTCACCACCACCACCACCTGGCAGGCCTACGGCGGTGAGAACACGCTCCGCTATCTGGCCCAAGCCATGGGACTCGTCTCGCAAAGCTTCCTGGCCGGCGCCGCCGGACTGGCGGTTGGATTCGCGTTTATCCGGGGCATGGCTCGCGAGCGCTCCACTACCATCGGCAATTTTTGGGTGGACCTGATCCGTTCGCTGCTGTGGGTGCTGTTGCCGTTGACGCTGATCGGCAGTCTGCTTCTGATCTGGCAAGGCGTCCCCATGAATATGGCGCCGTACACATTGGTCCACACTCTGGAAGGCCGCACCCAGACCATCGCGCAGGGACCGGCGGCTGCGCTCGAATTTATCAAGAATCTGGGCACCAACGGCGGCGGATTCTTCAATGCGAATGGCGCGCATCCGTACGCGAATCCCACCCCACTCACGAACTTCCTGGGACTGCTGGCGATCGCCGTCCTGCCCGCGTCGCTGATGATCACCTTCGGCCGTATCGCGCGCCGGCCGCGCGCCGGCTGGGTATTACTGATCGTCATGGTGACTCTATTCATCGGCGGCCTGGTGATCTGCGATTGGGCGGAGACGGCGCCGCCCGCGCAATGGGCCGGCCTGCACATCGACGGCGGAAACATGGAAGGAAAGGAAGTGAGGTTCGGCGTCGGCGAGTCGGTGTTGACGGCGGTGGTTACCTCGAACACATCCACCGGTTCGTACAACTCCATGCACGGCTCCTATCAGCCCATCGGCGTGCTGGTGCCCCTGGTCTTCATGCTGTTGGGCGAAGTGGTCTTCGGCGGACTCGGCACGGGCGTATATAGCATCGTGATGGCCGCGCTGGTCGGCGTGTTCCTGGGAGGGTTGATGATCGGACGCACGCCGGAGTATCTGGGAAAGAAAATCGGCTCCGCGGAAACACGGTGGATTGCTTTATACGCGCTGTTGACCCCTATGGTGGTGCTGGTGCTTACCGCCATTGCGATCGCCACCAGCGCGGGCCAGGCGGGGCTGGTCACCAATTCCGGTCCTCGAGGCTTCACCGAAATCATATTCGCTTACGCTTCCTGTATGGCGAATAATGGACAGACCATGGCCGGCCTGAACGCCAATTCCGTCTTTTACAACCTCACCACCACGATTGCCATGCTGGCCGGGCGATTCGGATTGGCTGCCCTGGCGCTGGCTTTGGCCGGACGCTTCGCCGCGCAGCGCCGTCTCCCAACCACGGCTGGGACCCTCCCGAGCGATACGCCCACCTTCGGCGCGCTGGTTTTCGGCGCCATCCTGCTGCTCGGGGGCCTGTGCTTCTTCCCTGCCCTTGCGCTGGGTCCCATCGCGGAGTTCTTACGGCACTGATCGCGAGACCGATTCCTGGTTGCTGGGTTCGCTGGCAAGTGCTCCCGCATTAGCCAGATTTTCGAGCGCCGCTGCCCTCACGCGAAGCGGCTTCATCTCTTCTTCGCCCAACTGGCCCGCGCAACCCTCCACGATTCGACGGCCGCGCTCCACCAGCATCCGCCGGAGCAGTGGATCGGGCGTCGTCACCCCAATATCCGCCAGCGCGCGCAGCAGCCGCAAGCTCACCGCCACGTCGCCTCTGGCATACAAGCGTATTTGCTCAAAAGCCGAGTCCAGAAGCCGCTCCACGCCCATCCCTGGAAGGTGCACGCGGAAGACCCCGGGCGGATCGTAAAGATTCGAATCCAGCGGCTCTCGCGACACAAACCGGATCAGGATGCGGCTCAACTGATCCACCGAACTGATGGCCGTCGTCGGGTCGTTGACCGCCGGCGAAATGGCTTTCAGAGCGATGTCGACAATCTGCAGGACTCCAAATTCCACGTCCTGCTGCAGTGTCCTGGTAGGACCCAGGTCAAACGCGCCCAGCAAGTTCCTCGCTCCCGTCCGCCGGCATCCGGTCGCCTTTCGAAAGCGTCATCAGCGGAACTCCCGCGGGGACGAAGTGGCCGACGCGCCGTAACACGTCAACCTTGACGTGGTACATCTTCGCGAGCGCCACCAGTCGCCGGGTGTCGATGAAGCGGATGTATCCGGAGACGTTGCTCACCACCGTCGTTTCCCAGGTGTATCCCCGCCGCGGATCGTCGCTGTCGGTGCGTTCCGGCCGGTGCGGCCACGGCATGGTTTCGTCGATCATCGCCTCGGTTTCCGAAGCGATCCGGTCCACGATGTGGTTGACGCTGATCGCGCGCGAGATGTGATGGATGAAGAACAGCAGCCATCCGACGCACGCGAGCGCGAGCAGCATCGCCCCCAGCACCGTCGCCACCGGCGCGAACGGGTGTCGGCAGCGAGCGCGCCGTGGGAAGCGCGGCCATGCAGTAGGAAAACGTCCCGAGAAAGATCCCCAGCGTCCATTGCGTCACGCGATCCTTGGAAAAGCTGACGATGATGCGCGGCGAAAACTGCATGGAGGCCAGCGTCAGCGTCATCAGCAGGATCGCGAAAACGATCGACACCACGGTCATGATCGACGTCGGCGATGCCGCTCAGAATCACCTGCGCCACTTGCGGGTCGGAATGCGACGGGAACAGCGATCTTCGGAACGAAATCCGAGAATCCGGGGACCGACTCCTCCACCCACGACAGCAGCGCCCCCGCGCAGCCGAGCGCCAGCGTGATGATCAACGGACGAACCAGGAATCCGCCCCGCAGATTGTAGGTGACCTGGCGAATCAGCAATGGAACGCGCTTATCCACGGTTTTTTTTGCCTGTTCCAGTGTAATCTGAACCACGCCGCTCACGATGCAGCATCGACTACAGCAATATCGACGGCTGCCGTGATAAACTCGACCACGGCTTCTGAAAAAGGAGATCCCCATGCGCGTTTCGCGATTCCTGCCCTGTCTCGCCCTGGCCTTCACTGCCCTCGCCGCACGGCAGCCGCTTACGCTGACGTCCCTCTCCAGCCGGCCCGGCATGGTCAGCGGAGGCGATAGCCTGATCGAAATCAAAACCGCTGCGTCCAAGGTGCAGGTGACCCTGAACGGCCGCGACGTGACCAGGGCGTTTCGTGCCGATCCATCGCGTGGAGGATTTGTCGGGCTGGTTGAAGGGCTGCAAAACGGCGCCAACACGCTGGTAGCCAAGGCCGGCTCCGAAAGCGCGACTCTGCGCCTGACCAACTATCCCATCACCGGGCCGATCGTTTCAGGCGAGCATCTGAAGCCGTTCGTGTGCGAAACCGAGGAATCCGGATTGGGCGCGCCGCTCGATTCCGATTGCTCCGCGGCCACCAGGTTCGAGTACTTCTACAAATCGGCCGCCGGCGCCTTCAAGCCGTTGGCGAATCCATCCGGCCCCGCGCCGGCCGATCTGGCGCAGACCACCACCAGCGAAGGCAAAACCGTACCGTATATCGTCCGCGTCGAGTCCGGCACCATCAATCGCGCCATCTACCACATCGCCGTTCTCGACGATCCCGCCCATCCCGCCACTCCTGGATCGCCGGGCGCTGGCTGGAATCACCGCCTGTTTTATAGTTTCGGCGGCGGATGCGGCACCAATTATAACCAGGGCAAGATGCTGGCCACCGCTGTTTTGATGGACCCGGCTCTGTCCCGGGGATTCGCCCACATCACCTCTTCCCAGAACGTCATGCAGCAGCATTGCAACGACAATTTGTCCGGCGAAGCCGTCATGATGATCAAGGAACACTTCATCAAGACCTACGGCCTGCCGGTGTGGACCATGGGGTACGGCGGTTCCGGTGGATCGATTCAGCAGCTCTTGATCGCCCAGAATTTTCCCGGCCTGCTCGACGGCCTGCTTCCCAGCCTGACCTATCCCGACAGCATGAGCACCCGCCCCGGCGTTACCGATTGCCGCCTGCTGCTGAACTATTTCGCTAACAACGGCAAGGACTGGTCGCAGGACCAGAAGACCGCGGTCGAAGGATACACGCCGGGGACCTGCAGCTCCTGGAATCGCAGCTTCATCGACATCATCGTCGCCGCGTACGCCAAGGGATGCGGAATCTCTCCGGAGCTGGTGTTCGACCCGGTCAAAAATCCTAAAGGCGCGCGCTGCACCATCTGGGACACCAACGCCGCCACCTTCGGCCGCGATCCGGCCACCGGCTACGCGAGGACCGCGCTCGACAATGTCGGCGTCCAATATGGACTGGAGGCCCTGAACGCAGGCCAAATCTCCAAGCAGGAATTTCTCGACCTGAACCGGAAAATCGGCGGCTACGATCGCGATGGAGTTCCGCGCGCCGGCCGCACCGTTGCGGATCTGGAAGCGGTTCGCCTGGCGTATGCCGCCGGCCGTATCGATAGCGGCGCGGGAAGTCTCGGTTCGATTCCGATTCTCCACTACCGCAGCTACAACGACGGCCTTGGCGACATCCACGATCGCCTGCGCGATTTCGTGATCCGGGAGCGCATTCGCAAGGCCAACGGAAACTCCGATAACGAGGCTTTCTGGGTCTATCCCAACGGGAATCGTGCGCTGGCCGCGAAGGTGACCGGCGACGCCATCGACACCATGACCCAGTGGCTCGACGCGCTTCACAAAGACGGGTCTTCCTCCAGCGCCCACGACAAAGTCGTGCATGCGAAACCGGCCCGCGCGATCGACGGCTGCTGGGCCGCCGACGGAACCCGCTTCGATGAACCCAACACCTTCAACGGTCCCGGCAAATGCAATGAGATGTACCCGGTCCACAAGAATCCGCGTCTGGTGGCGGGCGCGCCGCTTTCCGACGACATCAACAAATGCCAGCTCCGGCCTCTGAGCGCCGCCGATTACAAGGTCTCCTTCACGGACTCCGAGTTGGGCCAGTTGCGCGATATCTTTCCAGCCGGCGTTTGCGATTATTCGAAACCGGGCGTGAATCAGGTTCCCCTGGCCGGGACATATCTCGTTCTGCCCTTGCAGACCCCGGCAAGCCACGGCTCGCCGACCTCCGGCTCCGGACAATAAGCCGAAGTACACGGATTCCGCGGCGATGCCTATCCTCATGGCGCGGTGTTCTCGCTGCGTCGCAAGTCATGTCCAATAACGGCACAGTGTGCAAAAAGGGGGACTGGCTCGAATTTCGCCGCTTTTGCGAAAGTTCGTGCCTGTACCCCTTTTTGCCCCGCCCGAATCATAATGTTCGAGATCAGCGACGCACTACATTAGTTACCGTACGAGTTTGTGTGAAACGCCTACATCCACCGCTTCCCGCGTGGCTTTCACACAGTAGACGCCGCGGTAACGAAAAGACCGCGACACGCCCCTAAAAATCGCTATTTGCCTTTCGTCGAAGCCGGTTTGCCGAACTTCGCCGCGTCAATCGGCACATTCGTCTGCACTTCACTAAGCTGAATCGCATCCCGCCCGTCCAGCCACGCGAAGGTCATGCGAAACGGCATTTTGATTCCACCAACGTCGCGATAGTCGGAGTAGTCCACCTGCGTGGGAACCCGCCCGATCGGCGACCTGGCATATCGCACCACCCGCAGCAGCAGGTTCGTTTCGCTGTCGAAATACAACGTAGCCAGCATGCCCCGTGGTCCGCTTCCTTGGACCACATTAACCAGGCGATCTTTCATCACCGCGCCGCCGGCCTCCTGGGACGTTTGGCTCGATGGTCCCGGAAGATCGCTGATCGTGACCGGTAAACTGACGCGCAAATTGGTCAGGACCTGCTTGATCTGCCCCGGAAAACCCAGTTGCGCATCCAGCCTGGTCCCGTCCAGCTCGCCTCCAGTCAGCTCGTACTCTCCTAATACATTGAGCGGTGTCCTTAGCCAACCGATGCGACCGTCGTAACTCCTGGTGGTGTCTCCGCGGCCCGGCGTGTTCTTGAAATCGATAATCAGGGCCCGCTGATCCGGAGCCTTCGCATACAGTGAGACCTCGGCCCCGCCGCCGAACCCGCCGAATCCCACGCTTGTCCCCTTGGCGACATAGCTCTTCAGGCCAGCCAGCCGCTGCGGCCCGCCGATCGCCTGAATATACTTGTCGACAATCTCTTCTCCGGAAGGCTGCCCCGGCATCTGGACCAGCGCATCGTCCATCTCCGTCGAGCCAGGCCCGTACACCGTCTCGAGTTGCGGCGTCGTTGCCGGGTGATCCCGCCCATGATGACAGCTCCAGCACGTCACCATCTGCCGGCCGCTGAAGTTGTCCTTATTGATCGCCGTCATCATCAACACCATCCTGCGCGCGACAATCTTTTTCGGTGTATCCGCCGCCCAATCGACTTTCTCGGTCCCGGCCCCCACATGACACTCCGAGCAGTCAAACCCGACCGCGGCCGACATCACCCCCATAGTTCCCATGAAATCGTCCAGGGGAATGCCTTTCAGCACTTGGATATTCTTGAAGACCTCATCCGCCGTCAGCTTCTTCTCTTGCGGCGCAGCCTGGCCGTGTGCCGGCAGCCCCCCCATCAACCACACCGCGACGATTTGAGCGGCGGCATGCATCAGCCGCCTCCACCAAACGTTCATGTTCCGTCCTTCCTGAGAGCTTGTTGAAAAAGGGGACTGGGCCGCCCCGGACAGAGCGGCCTGTCGCCTTTTTTCAACCAGCTTCTAAACTGCGTTGCCTGAACTCTTGATTGTACTCCGGCCCCAGGCGGGACCACTCGATGCCCTCCAACTCCCACGCGATCCATGCGAGAATGGGCACCGAACCACCGTTTTACCCAATTTCGAGGAGATCACCATGGAACATATCATCGCCAAACTGCTTCGCGATTTCGAAGAAGGGTTCATGAACCGGCGCCAGCTGATTCAGAGCCTCGCCCTTGCCGCCACTGCCGCGAGCGCCGTTCAGGCACAGACTCCCGCCACGCCGCAGGCGGCTGCCGCGGCCCCCGCTCATGGACCGGCATTCAAAACCGTCGAGCTGGATCACATTTCGTATCAGGTGAAAGACTACCGCGTCACGCGTGACTTCTATGCGGACCTGATGGGCATGGAAGTGGCCAACGATAACGGCAAGAATCAGTGCGAGCTCAAATTCGGCAACTCGATTCTCTTGGCGCGCAATCGTTTTCGTCCGCCCGCCGCCGACGCTCCGGCCGCCACCCCTCCTCCGGCTGCCGCGGCAGGCGAAGGGCGCGGTGGACGCGGCAACCGTCCCGCTCCCACCTCCCTGGTCGATCACCTCTCCTACCGCATTTACAGTTGGGACACCGATCAGGTCCGCGAGGAGCTGGTGCGCCGCAAACTGGTCACCGACACTCAGCGCCCCGACACCGGCGGCGGCCCCGACTATTCCAGCTTCCATGTCAGCGACCCGGACGGATTCAACCTCCAGATTAGCGGCTGGGCCGGTCCCAACGATTCCGTGAACAAGAAGAAGCCCTGAGTTTCGTCTGAACGTGCTCCGATCCGGCCAAATCTGCGCGACCCAGCCAGGAAGGCAAGCTTCCTCTTGCAATATAATCGCTACGTTATCTTTGTAATCGCTGGGACATCTTACTGGCAGCTAAAGTCATCCGAGCAGACCGCCGAATCGAAATTGAATGATCGTCATCATCCGAGTACAGCCGCCCAAAGCCGCAAGCTGGCTGGCCGCGAAATGTAGTTCCTGTTACAGCGTGGCCCGTTCCCTCGGAGTCGCCGCGACAGTGCTCGCTCTCTTCTCCACCACCACCACCGATGTCCCCGCCGCCATGCTTCGACCAACTCCGGCTCCGCTCCTGTTTCCCGACCCCCGCATCGCCCGCCTGTCCGCGTTCTTTCGAGCCTACCACTGCCCCGCGCCGCACCACATCGAGGATTACTTGAACGCGGCCGACAACTACGGGCTCGACTACCGCCTGCTGCCCGCCATTTCGATTCGTGAAACCACCTGCGGCGTCACGGAGAAGGAGAACAACCGCTGGGGATACCATCCCGGACGCCAGACCTTTCCCAGCATCGAAGTCGGCATCGACTTCGTAGCCCGCCAACTCGCCGAAAATCCCGTGTACATGGGCAAGACCCTTAACGGCAAGCTATTCACGTATAACCCGCGGCAAAAATATCCTGTGGAAGTCCAGCAGATCATGCGTCAAATTGAATAAGCGAACCATCCGATATCATCGAACCTGATGACAGTCACTGAAGCGGTCCTGTCGCGCCGTTCCGTGCGAGCGTTTCTGAATACGCCCGTTCCCCTTCCCCTGATCGAAGAGATCCTGACCAAAGCGTCTCGCGCGCCCTCCGGAGGCAACCTGCAGCCGTGGCAGTTGTACGTCCTGTCCGGCGACCCTCTGCGCGAATTCAAAACCATCATGGCCCAGCGCCTGGCGGAATCCCCGGCCGGCGAACTTCCGTCCGAGTATGACGTTTACCCCAAGCCTCTGAAGCCGCCCTATCGCGACTACCGCTTCAAGAACGCAGAAGACTACTACGGACTCGCCGGCATCCCGCGCGAGGACAAAGCCGCTCGCGCCCGATTCTTCGCCAACAATTACGGCTTTTTCGGCGCGCCGCTGGCGCTGTTTTGTTTCATCGACCGCCAGATGGGGCCGCCGCAGTGGTCCGATGTCGGAATGTACCTGGCAACGGTGATGCTGTTACTCCGCGAAGCCGGCCTGGATTCCTGCGCGCAGGAATGCTGGTCTCACTATCATCGGACCGTCCGCGAGTTCCTCCAACCGCCGGACGAGTGGATGCTGTTCTGCGGAATGGCGATCGGATACAAGGATCCCGCCGCGCAAGTAAATCGCATGAAAGCCGACCGCGCTCCCCTGGGCACTTTCTGCCGTTTCGTCGGGTGAGATCTGTGTGCCATGAAATCAACAGGATGGCGATTTGCCCGGGAATTCGCTGCTCCAAAGCCGCGAAACTCGCGCCAGAGCGCGCCCGTGCGTGAATGCAAGACGTTGAAACGGAAGGGTAGAAAAATGTTACCAGTGGTAACATTCCCGGCTGGTTCGCAAAAATACGCCGCCTGAGCCGATAAGCACCACGGAGCGTGTTTATGACCGAAACTCTTGTCCGTCCCCAGGCGCCGTGGGCCCTACGGCTGCTGCCGCCTTTTCCGGCGGTGGCCACTCGAATCCTGGCGCTGGCCAGCCGGGAAGATGTCGACATCCACAAGCTGACCGACCTGGTGGAAATGGATCCGTCCTTTTCCGCCGAGTTGCTGCGCTTTGCGAACTCGGCGCTTTTCGGCGTGCGCCGCGAGGTGATGAGCGTCGCCCATGCCGTGGTGATCGTGGGCACGGATCACGTCAAGACGATGGCGACCCTGGTGGCGGTGAACCGCATGGTGCGCGCTTCGGCGCGGATCGGGGCGCTGCGTAAGGTGTGGGTCCATAGCCTAGCGACCGCGCTGATCGCGGCGGAAGCGGCTCGCGCGGCTCGGATGGATCGCGAAAGCGCTTACACGGCCGGGTTGTTGCACAACCTGGGAACCCTGGGGCTGATGTCGGCATACCCGGATGAGTACTCGCGCATGCTGGAGGTGTCGGACGACTTCGGATTCGACCTGGTGCAGACCGAGCGCGATCTCTTCGAGATCGACCACTGCGCGGCGGGCGCGTACCTGGCTCAGGATTGGGGCTTCCCGGAGGCCCTGGCCGCGGTGATCGCCGGCCACCATGACGAATTGGTTCCGGGAGAGCTCAACCTCGGCAACTTGATCAAGATCAGCTGGCGGCTGGCCGATGCGCTCGGGTACGCCGCTTTTTCGCCGGAGAAGCAGTGGTCGTGGGAGGAACTGATGGCCTTTCTGCCCCAGGGGCCGGGGTGGCTCTCGGAGTCGAAGGAAGCGGCGCAAGAGGAGCTGGCGAAGCGGCTGGCGGCCGCTCCCCTCTAAACGGATCCCTAAGTGGTTCGTTCTATCGACACGGTTGGTGAAACAGTCCAAACTGTTATGTAGCATGGAGATATTTGTCGCCCGCCAGCCCATTTTCGACCGGTCCGAGCGGGTTCATGCCTACGAGCTGCTGTACCGGTCCAACGCGACCAGCAATGAGTTCCACAATCCGGATGGCGACACGGCCAGCTTGCAGGTGTTGGCCGGCAGCATCATGTCGATCGGGGTGGATCAACTGCTTTCGGGGAAGAAAGCGTTTATCAACTTTGGCCGCAGCTTGCTGGTGGACGAATTGGCGACGGTTTTGCCGCCGGAAATCGCGGTGATTGAAGTTCTGGAGTCGGTGGAGCCGGATTCCGACGTAGTGGAGTCCTGCAAGAAGCTGCGGAAAATGGGGTATACGATCGCGCTGGACGACTTCGTATGGCATCCGAAATTTGAGCAACTTCTCGAAATCGCCGACATTGTCAAGGTAGACATGCGGACAACGTCGCGAGAGGAGCAGGAGCGGCTGTGCCAGGTTTGCGGAAGCCGCGGCATCGCGATGCTGGCCGAAAAAGTGGAGACTCGCGAGGAGTTCGAGTGGGCTCGCAAAGCCGGCTACCTGTATTTTCAGGGCTACTTTTTTGCACGGCCGGCGGTCGTGGCGGGGCGGGAGATCCAAGCGGCGACGGTGACGTGCCTGCAATTGCTGAACGAAGTGTTGCACCCGGGCCTGGACTTCGAGGCGCTGGAGACGCCGATCCGCAAGGATGTTTCGCTGGTTCACAAGCTGTTCAGCTACGTCAATTCCGCGCAATTTGCGCGCTCCGCGCCGATCGATTCCGTGCGGCGAGCGTTGGTACAGCTTGGCGAGGACAGTATCCGCCGCTGGGTGATTCTGGCTACGCTGCAGAAAACGGCGAAGGACAAGCCGCTGGAGATCATGACCTGCGCGCTGGTGCGGGCCCGGTTTTGCGAGAGCATCGCGCGGCTGGCGGGCGAGCCGAATCCGGCGGTGTACCTGATCGGTTTGTTTTCAGTACTGGATGGGCTGCTGGATTGCCCGCTGGATGAGGCTTTGGGTCGCATCGGCCTGGGGACATCCCTGGTTGCCGATGTGCTGTTGGGAACCGCATCCGAACGGGACATGCCTTCGCGAGTTTACAAAGCGGTGCGGTCGTATGAAGCGGGGGCATGGGAAACCGTGGAGGCGACGGCGGGAGAGTTGGGCGTCTCGGTTCCGGATCTCTGTGCGGCATATGTGGAAGCCACCGGCTGGGCGAAGAAGGAACTGCAAACCACCGTATCGGCGCCGGCGGAAGAGCCCAAGAAGCGGAACGGCGTGGACCGATCCAAAAAGAGAGAGCGGCGCATCCATGAGCGCAGCCCCATGAACGTCGCCATGACGATTCTGTGGGGAGCGAGTCCGAACCAGGAGAACATCGCCAGGGCCAAGCTGATGGATGTATCGGCGCGGGGGGCGAGGTTCCGGGTTCCCACGCAAGTCCCGCGGGGCGCGTGGCTGGCATTCAACAGCCAGAGTCTAAGCATCGGCGGCCGGGGGACGGTCCGGTACTGCAACCTGATTAAGGGGCAGTATGAAATCGGCGTCGACATTTCCAATGGGACGGGGTGGGGGCTGGTTTCGAAGGATCGCAGCAAGGATCTTCGGCGTTTGGGCGCTGCCATCCAGCGACTGCAATCGGGAGTGCCAGATGAGCCGGAAGTCGCTTGCGCCCCTGTTCCGGGAGTGGTTTCCTGAGAGCTTGTTGAAAAAGGGGACAGACCGCTCTGTCCACGATCACGCTGTTTCGTAAAGTTAGCGGTTTGCTGCTAGGGCCAGAGTAGTTTCCTGAGAGCTTGTTGAAAAAGGGGGACAGACCGCTCTGTCCACGATCACGCTGTTTCGTAAAGTGAGCGGTTTGGCCAGGGACAGAGTAGTCTCAGGCTTTAGAAATGAAACTTCACCGCGACTTGAATCAGACGCGGAGCGGCCGCACTCACGACGTAGCCAAAATGCGGATCATTGATTTCGCCGTCCACTGCCGACGCACCGTAAAATTGCGCGTGGTTGAACACATTGAAGGCTTCGACGCGAATATCGAACGATTTCGACTCCGTGACCGGGACCATCTTGCTGACCTGCATGTCGAAATTCTCGATGCCCGGGCCGTAGAAGAAACGGCGCGCCGCGTTGCCGGATTGTCCCAGCGTCTCCGGCGCAAACAGGCTGGTATTGAATTCAGGCCGCCCGTTGCGGGGATTCGTATTGATCTCGAGCGGCCCGGACGCGATCTGCGGCGTGTCGAGCAGTTGATTGTTGACGCCGTTGCCGAGTGTCCCGAGCAGGGAGCGGTCCGAATCGTCGGCAAGCGTCACGGGGAATCCGGTACTGAAGCGCGTGGTCCCGGAAAGGCTCCATCCGTCTGTGAGCCGGTTGCGCCGGAACAACCGATCGAACGGTAAAGCGTAGGTATAGGTGGCCACGAAGTTGTGCGTCATGTCCCACGACGAAACCACGCGGGTGAGGGCCGCATTGAAGGGATTGGTTTCCTCTCCGAGATTGGATGCCTGATCGATCGACTTCGAATACGTGTAGGCGATCAGAACCGTGGCCCGCTTGCTGGCGGAATAGTGCAAATTGAGTTGGAGAGCGTTGTAATTCGAATTGCCCACGGACTTTTGTGCGGTGGTGGAACCGAAGTTCGAACCAAGGCCGACGCGAGTTTCCTGGTACACTTTGCCGGATGCGGAGGTGTAGACGGAATCTTCGCCGAAGGGGCCGCAGGTGGAGCTTCCGGGAGCGACCTGGCTCGGCTGGCTGAGACTGAGACACACAGCCGGATTGCCCCAGTTGGTGGGAACCAGGACTAACAGGTGATGGCCCTGGTTGCCGACATAGCTAACCGTGAACAATGTATTGTTGCGGATCTGCCGCTGAATCGAGAACATGTAGTCTTCGGTATAAGGCACGCTGTTCCGGTAATAAAAGTACGGATCGGCGCTGATGGGAGTGACAGCCGCGAAATTGAATCCGGTGAACGGATTCTTTGCGGATACATTATGCGGGGGAAAGTTCAACGGAAACGGGTTGGTATTCTGCGCGCCATTGGCCACGTTTATAAAAGGTGTAGCAAACAGCGGCGGTTCAGGGCTTAGATAGTTATAACCATAGGGAGGAATGCCGTACATGATTCCCGCCGACAATCCAGGAAATGCCGTGTAAAACATCCCATAGCTGGTTCGAATGCTGCTCTTTCCCGGCTCGCCGAAGAGAAGCTTCAGAAAAGTATTGCCGACGTCGGGAGAATACGCAAGGCCGAGCCTGGGAGCAAGGTTGTGGAGCTGGGATGGCGATAACGTGGACGGAATGCCTGGATCGCCGGGCACAACCAATCCGTTGGGTGCGTTGGGATAGACGATGGACTGTTCGCCGGGAACAACGGTCTGGATCTGGTTATATTTTTCGGACCATGGCGTAATGAGATCCCAACGCAGGCCGAGATTGATAGTCAGATTGCTTTTCGCGCGCCAGCTATCTTCCGCAAACACCGCCCCGTAGCGATTGCGCAAATAGAAGTGCGGGCCTGAGGTCTGGGTAAAGTTACTGGGGAACCCTAACAGGAAATCCGCGAAGGCCGAGCCGGTTTGGGTTCCATCGATGTTAAAGGTTCCATTGAAGGTAGCGTTCGGCACTTCGTTGACTTGGTCATTATGAAATTGGCCCCCGACCTTGAGCGTATGAGTTCCCATGACCTTCGATATGGTATTACTGAGATAAATGGTGTTGTTCCATTGATCGACGTTGGTAATCGGAACGCCCATGACGAAGGATGGGAATACGATATTTTCGACGCCTTCAAACTGGGGGGCTTGGACGACGATGCCTGGAGTGCCAACACCGGTTACGAAGCCCTGGGATTGGAGGCTTACGCCCAGGCCGCCGTGCGGCTGGCCGATATTATTGGCATTTCTCAGAAACCCGGCGTGAAATTCGTTTACCGTGGTAGCGCCGAGAACCTTGGTGTCGCCAACGGTGAACATCTGGGCCTGGCCGATGCTTAAGGCATCGAAGCCAGGTATGCTTGCCCCGCCTTGGCCGCCAGGGTATGGATTATCCAGCCGGTAATTATCGACGAAATAGTATCCGGAAAGCTGACCGAGGCGTGTATTGGCATCGAGACGAGCGCCGCCCTTGTCATCCCGCACGATCTGGGAATAGGCAGAGGTGGCGAACAGGTTGCTGCCGATATTAGGACCAGGAATATATTTCAGGAGATTTACCGCCGGCGAGGACCACGCCCGGACTGGAATCGTGGCATTTGGGAATACGCAGTTTAGTGTACTGGAGCAGCCGGGGGTGTAATATGGCTCGCCTTGGGACACACCGTAGTTAAGCTCTTGAGTGAGCAAGCGGGCGGTATATTGGCCGCTCACCGTCCCCGTCAGCGTGCTGGCGATATCGCTGAGGTTGCCGGCGCGATCTTGCAGGGAGGGTACGGAGGTTTCAGGCAGGCTGATTCCTTGGACTGTGCGGGTTCCCTGATAGTCGACGAAGAAAAATACCTTGTCCTTCTTGATGGGGCCACCGATTACACCGCCGAATTGATTCTGCCGGAAGGCTCCCCGAGAGTCGTCAAAGAAATTCCTGGCATCAAGGTCCGTGTTTCGCAGGAACTCGAATGCGCCGCCATGAAAAGCGTTGCTGCCGGACTTAGTGACGACGTTAATCATCCCGCCGTTATAATTCCCGT
>CAWJHI010000050.1:0-34055 GCA_963842485.1 Terriglobia bacterium
GTTGGGTTATGATCGCGTCCTGAACTACGACGGCTCCTGGACCGAGTGGGGCAACCTGGTGGGCGCGCCGGTGGAACGCGGCTCGGCGGCGGCCAAAGCATGAAGGTCGAGAATTTCGCGGAACGCAAAATCGAAATCGACGGCTGGCCGGTGAACCTGACCACCTACCAGATCGGCGCGACGTTCCATTGCAAAGCCGACAACGTCTCGCCCGGCGCGGGCTTGGCGCGCACCACCGGTGCGACACGCGAGGAAGCCGAGAACAAAGCCATGACCCGGGCGAAAGAGCTGCTCGCGCGCACCCGCCGCCACGAAGTCTGAAAAATATGTTGAAAAACGTTGATTCCCGATACCGGCGCCGCGGCGGACATAACGGTCTGCGTCGCAAGTCACGTCCAATAACGGCACTGTGCGCAATAAGGGGGACTGGCTCGAATTTCGCCGCTTTTGCGAAAGTTCGTGCCTGTACCCCTTTTTGCCCCGCCCGAATCACATTGTTCGAGATCAGCGACGCACTACACTAGGAGCTTGTTGAAAAAGGGGACTGACCACTTTGTCCCCGCCCGCAAAACATTGATTTCCCACACAGGTCCTGCGGCGGACATAGCGGTCTGTCCCCTTTTTCAACTTCCCTAGAACATCACCTTCAGCGCAAACTGGATCTGTCGCGCCGGATAGGTGGTGCGGATCTGCCCGAACGAAGTTGAAGTGGTCGTCGTGTTCGGGATTCCGAAGTTGGTGTGGTTCGTCACGTTGAAGAACTCCGACCGGAACTGGATCCTGGCCATTTCGCGGATGCGGAAAGTCTTATTCGCCGACAGGTCCCATTGCTCCAGGCCCGGCGCGCGAAACGCATTGCGGCCCACATCGCCGAACGGATCGTTGACCGGCGGAGTCGTGAACGTGTAGCCGGCGAAATAGGTGTTGATCATCGCCGACGTGCTCTGGCTGGTGGCGCTGCCGGAGACGTTGGGACGCAGGAACGGCTCGCCGCGATAATCGTTGGAAAGCCCGCTGGTCGCGTTCGCCGTGGATGGCGTGTAATACACGTTGAGCGGCGTGCCGGTGTGCGCGGTGTTGATGGTGTTCAGTTCCCACCCGCCCAGCACGCCATCGATCACCGGATTCAGGTTCGATCCATATTTGCGTCCTTTGCCGAACGGAAGCTCGTACACGATGCTGGTGACGTTGTTGAACTTCACGTCAAAGCTGGAAGGGCCGGCTTCGGCGGCCAGGTTGTGAATGTTCTGCGGATTGGCCTCGACGTAGCCGGCGTAATATTCCAGCGCCTGCTCGGAATCGCCCATGCGCTTTGCCCCAGGTGAAGGAATTCAGGAAGTACAGGCCGTCCGCGAAGCGATGCTCCACGCGCGCCGAAAGACCGTTGTAGTGATTGTTGCCGCGCCGGATCCACCCAGGTGATCGGGCCGAAAGGTCGGGATCGGCGCGCGCTGCTGATACGTCAGCGTCCCGCCGGCTGATTCGGGGCCGCCTGGTTGTAGTCGGCGATGATCGGCAGCCGCAGGCTGTGATTTCCGTTGTAGGCAAGCTCCACCACGGTGTTCTTGGCGAGCTCCCGCTGCACCGACAGGAACCAGTTCTGGATGTAGGGCCATGGGGAGTTCGGCGGGATGTAGTCCACGTTGGAATCAGCGGATTGAAGTTCGACGGATTCGCGATGCCGGTGGTGAAGCTGTTCTGCGTGGTCAGGAAGCTCGCTGGAGGAGGCCCGCCTGCGGGCATGGTCTGGCTGAGCACGCCGAACAGCGCCTGCGGAGCGTTGATCCCTTCGAGCGCGCTTCCCACGCGGTTGAAGAAGTGTAGCTGATCCCGTATCCGCCGCGCACCACCGTCTTCGGTCCGAAGTTGTAGGCGAAGCCGAGCCGCGGCCCCAAGTCCTTGTAGTCGGGATGCACCAGCGCGCGATTGTACAGGCTGCCGCTGGTCGCCCGGATCATCGTGTCGGTGGCCGGATTGAAGTTCGACTAGTTGTTGTCGCGATCATACAGCGGCGTGGCGAACTCCCACCGCAGCCCGACGTTCACGGTAAGCTTCGGCGTCACGCGCCAGTCGTCCTGAAGGTACAGCGAGTGAACGTGCTGCCGCAGATTCGAGACAAAATTGTTGCCCAGGTTGACGCTGCTCGGCAGGCCGAAAATGAAATCGGCGAGATTGTAGCTGGTCGAGTCGGATCGCGATGGTGCACCCCGAGGGCTGGCCCAACTGCGCGCACGTCGGCTTGCTGAATTGCCCGTTGTACGTGTCCTGGCCGTACAGCGGATTCACGTCGAGAACCTCGGTGCGGATGATCGCCAGCTCATAGCCCATCTTCAAAGAGTGCCGGCCCATGACCTTCGAAAAATTCAGCTTTGGATCGAAGGACGTCGGATTCTGGAACTGCGGATTGCTGGTCTGCCGTCCGAGCGAAGTCGCGAATCCGCTGATGGTTTGCGTGTTCAGTCCGCCGGTAAGGTTCGGACGTGGTCGGCAGGCCCTGAATGCCGAACAAGCGTCTGCAAGCTGGGTCCGCCCAGATAGGGCGGCTCCTTGCCGGCCAGAACGTGCGTGAACCCGAATCGCGCCTCGAAAATCGAAGACGAGTTCACGCGTCCAGGTGTAGCCGATCGAAGCGTTCTGATCGATGGTGTGGATGTAGCCGTTGCCGTCGCCGCCGGACGGCTCCGGTCAGATCCGGCGCGTAATATTGCAGGTCCTTGCGCTGGCTGAAGCGCAGGAACAGCGACATCTTGTCGTTGATCTGATCGTCGATCTTGGCGTCGAACTTGTCGCTGTAATCGCGAATCAGCAGCAGCGCTTCGTCGTTGTTCGCGCGGCTGGTGCCGCCCGCGTTGGTGGCGGCAGGTTGCTCAGCGCATAAGCTGCGAACGGATTCAATTGCGCGATGGGAATCTGCGTGTCCGCGGGATAAACTTTTTGCGTGATCGGATCCACCACGGTCACCGGAAGAATCCCCTGGCGATCCGTCGCGGTCGGGATCGAATCGAAGTTGAGATAGTTCTGCAACTGGCGGTAGCCTTCGTAGTCGCCGAAGAAGAACAGCTTGTTCTTGATGATCGGTCCGCCGATCGTGGCTCCAAACTGATTGCGCTGTAGCGTCGGCTTGAACAACAGCGGGGTGAATTGAAAGCCGTCCGCATTCAGAACCGTGTTGCGCAGAAATTCGTAAGCCGTTCCGTGAAACTACGTTGGTTCCGGATTTCATCACCGCGTTCACCACCGCGCCGCCCACGCGCCCATACTCGGCGCTGTAGTTGGTGGTGATCACCTTGAACTCGGCGATCGCGTCCGGCGACGGCTGAACCGTCTGCGCCGAGTATCCCTGATTGCTGGTGCCGTACATGTTGTTGTCCAGCCCATCCAGCAGGAAGTTGTTATAGGTGCTGCGCATTCCGTTCACGTTGAACGCGCCCTCGCGCGGCGTGCCGCTCGGCGAGAAAGAAACCGCCATCGGCGACTTGATCACGTTGGTCGAGAGCAGCGCCAGGTCCGCGTAATTGCGCCCGTTCAGCGGCAGCTCGACGATCTGCTGCGTGTTGATCACCTGGCCGTGCTCGCTCGAATCCGTCTCAAGCGCCGCCGCCGCCCCCGTCACCTGCACCGAGTCGCGTCACCGCACCCACCTGCAGCGACAGGTCCACGCGCTGGCGGGCGTTCACGTCCACATTGATGTCCTTCGCGACCGCCTTCGAAAACCCCGCCGCTTCCGCCGTCACCGTGTAGCGCCCGACTTTTACGTTGGAGAAAGTTATAATTTCCGTTTTCGTCCGTCGTGGTCTTGGCCTGAATTCCGGTGTCCTGGTTGGTCAGCGTCACCGCGGCTTTCGAGACCACCGACCCGGTTGGGTCGCGCACCGTCCCGATCACCTCCGCGGTCTCAAACTGCGCCAGGCAAGACACGCTTGCCCAGACAAGAATCGACAAAAAGAAGCCTAACCGGTTCATCTCGGAACCCCCCTCGTGTCACCATATCACGATCGACATGAGAATCATGTTGCAATCGCGTTAAAAAATGAAACTGGTGAGAAACCTATGAAGACACAGCCGCTTACGCCAGCCACTCTCGCGTCACCGCGACCAGAAGCGGCCCCAGCAGCAACGCCGCATCGCGTTCCACGTGTTGCAGCACCTGCTCCGCGTGTGCCTGATCGCCGGATACGATTGCCACCGCCACCAGCCCCCGCTGCCACAGGTCCTGATAGTCGATCTCCGCCACCGATACGTTGAACCGGCTGCGCAACCGGTCCTTCAGGCCTTTGACGAAATGCCGCTTGTCTTTGAGAGAATGCGACTCCTCCAGCCGCAACTCCAGAGTGATCACACCCACGCTCGGCACGGCGGATGGCGCTTACACCAGCGCTTCGCTGGCCACGCGCTCGGTGGCGAACGCTTCAATCACGTCGCCTGGCTTGATGTCGTTGTAGTTCGCAATCGAGATGCCGCACTCGAAGCCCTGCTTCACTTCGCTCGCGTCATTCTTGAACCGCTTCAGCCCTTCCACCTTGCCCGTGTGGACCACGATATTATCGCGCAGCAGCCGCACCTGGCTGTCCCTGGTGATGGACCCGTCGTTCACCATGCAGCCCGCCACCGTTCCCACTTTGCTGATCCGGAATACTTCGCGTACCATCGCGCGGCCCTTGTACACTTCCTTGAATACCGGCTCCAGCATCCCGGTCATGGCGCGCTTGATCTCGTCGGCCAGCTCGTAGATGATCGTGTGCAGCCGGATATCCACTTTTTCCTGCTCCGCCACGGCCTGCGCGGTACGCTCCGGCCGCACGTTGAACCCGACGATGATCGCGTTCGACGCCGACGCCAGCAGCACGTCGGTTTCCGTGATCGCGCCCACACCCGAGTGCAGCACGCGAATCTTCACTTTGTCGGTCGACAGCTTTTGCAGCGTATCGGTCAGCACTTCGGCCGTGCCCCCAACGTCCGTCTTCAGGATGATGTTCAGCTCCTTCGACTCGCCTTCCTTCAGCTGATCGTGAAGCTGTTCGAGCGTGATGCGATTGGTCTTCGACATCGCCGCTTCCCGCGCCTTCACCTCGCGATAAATGACAATCTGCTTCGCCTTCGCCGTGTCCGTCACCACCTGCAGCGTATCCCCCACCTCGGGCAGCGATTCAAGCCCCAGCACCTCCGCCGGCATCGACGGCAGCACTTCGCGAATCGGCTGGGTGCGATCGTCGAACATCGCGCGCACGCGCCCGAACACCGATCCGCAGATGAAGTAATCGCCCACATGCAGCGTGCCATTGCGAACCAGCACCGTCGCCACCGGACCGCGTCCCCGGTCCAGCTGCGCTTCGAGCACCGTTCCGCTCGCCGGCCGCGCCGGATTCGCCTTCAAATCCTGTATGTCGGCGACCAGCAAAATCATTTCGAGCAGCAGATCCAGATTCGTCTTCGTCCGGGCCGACACCGGAACCATCACCGTGTCCCCGCCCCAATCTTCCGCCAGCAGCCCGCGATCCGCCAGTTGCTGCTTGATCCGCTCCGGCTGCGCGTCCGGCTTATCGATTTTGTTGATCGCCACGATAATCGGGACCTTCGCCGCTTTCGCATGGTCGATCGCTTCCAGCGTCTGCGGCATCACGCCGTCATCCGCCGCCACCACCAGAACCACGATGTCGGTGACCTTCGCCCCGCGCGCCCTCATCCTGGTGAACGCTTCATGGCCCGGCGTGTCGATGAACACGATCTTGCGGCCGTTCTTCTCCACGTGATACGCGCCAATGTGCTGCGTGATCCCGCCCGCCTCATGCTCGGCGACGTTCGCCGACCGGATCGCATCCAGCAGCGACGTCTTTCCGTGATCGACGTGCCCCATGATCGTCACCACCGGCGGCCGCTTCTCGCGATCCTGCTCCACCTCGGCCTCTTGAATCTCCTGCCGGGTCTCTTCTTCGTAGCTGACCTTATTGGTGGAAGCTCCGAAATCGCGCGCCAGCTCTTCCGCCAGCTTCACGTCCAGCGTCTGGTTGATGGTGGCGAAAATTTTCTTCTCCACCAGCTTCTTGATCACCTGGTTCGCCTTGACGCCCAGTTTTTCCGAAAGCTCTTTCACCGTCACGCCCTCGGCAACCGTGATTTCCCGGTCGATCGGCGGAGGAGCGAACGCCTCGGCGCGCCGCATCATCGGCCGCAGACGACCCTCTTCCTGATCTACATCGCGCCGCCGGTCCGTGCGCGCTCCCGGCTTAGTCGCATGCCGGCGCCCCGGATCCGTGGGAAGCGTCGTCGGCTCGGCGCGCAGCGGCGAAGTTGGATGCATCGCCCGCCCGCGTCCCCGCGCTCCCGGAGGTCCATAAGGAGCCGGCCCGTGTGGCCCGCTAGGCCCCCCCGGCCCCGAAGGTCCGCGCATCAGCGGCTGGCCCGGACGAACCGGACCCGTATAAATCGGTCGCCCCGGCACCGGACTCGCGGGTCTGCTGGTCGGCATTCCCGGCCGCGGCGCCGCTGGAGCGCCTGGCGTAGGCGGCCGCGTCAGCCGCGCCACCATATCCGGCCGCGGCGGGACGATCGGACGCGCAGCCGGCTGTCCGGCAAGATTCGGTTTCGCCGGCGGACGCAACGGCCCGCCCCCTCCCACAGGACCAGGAGCCGCCGGTGCCGCTGGCGCGGCAGGCGTACCCGGCCGCATCGCCGGCCTGGGCGTAGGAATGCTCGGAATCGCGGCCGCGGGTGGACGCGGAACCCCCGGAATGGACATGGCCGGAGGCGTCTTCGGCATCTCGCCCGCGGTCGTCGGCATCGCTTGCCGTGGACCCGACAGGATCTGCCCCGGTTTTGGAGCCGGAACCGGCCTCCCCGCGATCGCCGATCCGCGCGCCGGAGCTGGACCCGGAATCCCCGGGTGACTTATGGGTTGACTTACCGGCGGACTAACACCCGCACTCACGCCCGGAACACCAGGAGCCGCATGCGGAGAAGCTGCGTGCGGCGTCGAGCTCGCCAGCGGCGGACGCAATGGATGCACCGGACGCGGCGCCTGAGGAATCGATTCCTCCACCGCCTCTTTGAGCGCTTCCGCCACCGCCGGAGCCGCTTCCGTTCTCGCCGCCGGTTGCGCGCGAACTGGCTCAAACGCCGGCTCCGCCACTTCCATCGCCGGCGCGGCGTGCTTCGGCTCTTCTTCCACGGCGGTCGCGGTTCCCGCCCCGCTTCCTCCGCCCAAACGCCGGCGAACCTCCGCCGTGACGTCATCGTCGAGCGAGCTCGAGTGCGTCTTCTTCTCCGAGACGCCTAGCTCGGGCAACAGCTCGAGTATCACGTTGGGCTTGACCTCCAGCTCGCGAGCGAGCTCGTTAATGCGGATTTTACTCATACGATGCATCCCTGGGCGACCTACTTCCGCGTCAGGGTTTCAACCGACAAACCTCTCCTAGGGAACCTCCGGATTCACCGTGTTCTCTATCGTATCAGATTCGTTTTCAGCCTCTGGTTTTTCCGCCGGCGGCTCGGCCGCCCCTTCGGCCGCCGCTTCTGCCGCCGGCTCCACCGCTTCTTCGAACTGGCCGTAGTACCCGTTCACCGCAACCTGGATCCCCTCCACCATCTCCTCGTCCACGCCTTCGATCGCTTCCAGTTCTTCCGGCGTCATCGATCCCAGCCGCTCCACCGTCGCGATTTCGGCGGCCATCAGCTTTTCGATCATCGCCTCCGTCATTCCGTGGTCGATCAACACCGACACCGGCGCTCCCGGCACCACCAGCGCGGCCATCTGGCTCTCCACTTCCTGCCGCTTCTCTTCTTCGCTCTTGATGTCCACGCGCCAGCCCAGCAGCTTCGCCGCCAGCCTCACGTTTTGCCCTTTTTTCCCGATCGCGAGCGACAGTTGCGTGTCGTCGACAATCACTTCCATGTGCTTATCCACCGCGTCCAGAATGGTCACCCGCGAAATCTTCGCCGGGCTCAACGAGTGCGTCGCAAACACCACCGGATCGTCGTTGTACTCGATGATGTCGATCTTTTCCCCGCGCAGCTCGCGGATGATGGATTGCACGCGCATCCCCTTCATCCCCACGCAGGCGCCCACGCTGTCCACGTCGCGATCCCGGCTCGACACTGCGATCTTGGTCCGTTCCCCGGCTTCGCGCGCGCACCCTTTGATCACCACCGTGTTGTCGTAGATCTCCGGCACTTCCTGTTCGAACAGCCGCATCACCAGCTCCGGCGCCGCCCGCGATACAATCACGCCCGCGTTCTTCCCGGCCTTCTCCACGCTCTTGATCACGCACCGGATCCGGTCGCCCACGCTGAAGCTTTCGAGCTTCGATTGTTCCTTCTTCGGCAGCCGCGCCTCCGTCTTGCCCAGGTCGGCCACCAGGTCCTGACCCTCCACCCGCTTGACGATGCACGTCACCAGCTCGCCCACCCGGCCCGAATACTCCGAGTAGATGTTCTCCCGCTCGGCTTCCCGCACTTTCTGAAGAATCACTTGTTTGGCCGTCTGCGCCGAGATCCGCCCCAGCGCCTCGGTCGGCTTGGCGAATCGAATCTCTTGATCCAGCTCGGCGTCCGCCTTGATCGCCCGCGCCGCGTCTAAAGAGATCTCTTTGTCGGCATCCGTAACCGCGGGCACCACGCGCCGCACGCCGAAGATCTGGATCGCGCCGGTCTGCTCGTCGAAATCGGCGACCAGATCCTCGGTGGTCCGGAAATGTTTCCGCGCGGCCACCAGCATGGCGTCTTTCACCGCATCCAGAATGATCTTCGGATCGATGCCTTTTTCCTTGCTCAGGATCTCGATGGACTGATAAATCGTTCCCAGGCTCATATGAATCCGCTTTTCGTTTTTCGGGGATTACCACTCGAACTTTAGATTCGCCTTCTCGACTTGCTCGAGCGGAAACTGTACGCTCCGCCCCGGCGATGGTTCAAGCGTGATGATTCCTTCCGCGAAGCTCTTCAGCGCCCCCACCCAATGACGCTGATTGTCCACCGGCTGCCGCAATACCACCTTGATCTTCTGACCCACGAACCGCTCAAACTCGCCCGCCTTGGTGAGCTTCCGCTCCACCCCTGGCGAGCTCACTTCGAGCGTGTAACGCGAACCGGGCACTACGTCTTCCACGTCCAGAATCGTGCCAACCTGTTGCGAGATAAACTCGCAATCGGCGTGCGAAACGCCCTCCGGTTTGTCGATGAAAATGCGCAGCAGCCGGCTCCCGCCGCCGCCCAGCAACTGAACGTCGACAATTTCCAGCCCGGCGCTCGTTCCGACACGCTCGGCGATCTGTTGAATTTTTTCCGTGACAGCCGTCCGGTCCGCCATGTGCTTCCACAACCAGTCGAGCAATAAAAAAGTGGGCTTTCGCCCACTTCCATAGCCCGAGACCTGACATCAGTATACAACAACGCGGCCAAGCCGCCTAATTGGGTTTCTTCTTGTGCCCGTTTGACCCCTTATTCATGGAATCCAGCCAGCGGTCGAAGCGCTCGTCGGTGCGTTTCTGCCTCTCGCTCAAGTTCTTCATACTTTCCCGCATTTCCCGCATTTCGACCTGCGCGCGCTTCTGCATTTCCCGGAGCTCGATGATCCCCCGCATCCCAATTTTGACCAACGTCTGGATGCCTTTCATCTGGCGCTCGATCTTGTCTAATCGAGCGTCGGCTCTATCGGCCCTGGCTTCGGCCTTCTTCGCCCGAACCTCCGCCTCCTGCTGCCGCACGGCCACGTCAGCCAGGGTCTCGACGATGAACTGCATCGTCCGTTCCATGTCCATATGCCCGAGCATATCACGCCATCTGATAAGATCACCCCTTATGCTGATCCTTGCGGCGATACTGGCGATTTTCGTCTACGGCATGATCGCCGCCATGCTCGGGACCATTCTTCCCGACCTTTCCGCCCGCTTCCGCCTCACCCCCCAGCAGAACGGCGCCATCGCGTCCGTCCAGGCTCTGGGCTTGATCATCGCCTCGGTCGGGGTCGGCCCGCTGATCGACTATGAAGGCAAGAAGGTGGGCCTGGTCCTCGGGCTGGCCCTCGTCACGATCGCCCTTTTTCTGCTTCCTCGCTCCACCGGCTACGGCAGCATCATGATCTACCTGTTTCTGCTCGGCCTCGGCGGCGGGATCATCGTCACCGGAGCCAACGCGCTGGCTAGCGACGTCAACGAATCCAGCCGCGCCACCACCCTTAACCTTCTGAATCTCTTCTTCGGCCTCGGCGGCCTGGCGACCCCGTTCATTTCCGCCAATCTGTTAAGCCGAAACTCTGTGCGCCTGTGCTATCTGGTCGCCACCCTCACCGCGGTCACACTCGCCATTCACCTCGCGACCTCCATGCCGCCTCCCGCAGGCGCCCAGAGCTTCGTGTTCTCCGACGTCGGTCCGGTGCTCGGAAAGCCCGCGCTGTTCCTTCTCTCCCTGATGCTGTTTCTCTACGTCGCCTGCGAAGTGGGCGTCTGGAACTGGCTCGCCCAGCACCTGATCGCCCAAGGATTGCCCGAATCGAAAGCCTTGAATATTCTTTCTCTCGGATTCGCGCTCGGCCTGTTGATCGGACGCGTAGTAGTTTCCCAGATCCTCCGCACCGTGTCCCCTGAAACGGTGACCCTGGCCGCCGCCGTACTCATGGCCCTGACCACATTTGCGATGCTCCGCACCACCAAATTCGCCGGAGTCGCCGTATTCCTTGCCGGAGTAGCCATGGCCCCGGTCTTCCCCACCGTCCTCGCCATGGTCGCCGACCGATTCCATACCATGACCGCCACCGCCCAAGGCGTCGCCATCAGTTCCGGCTGGCTCGGCCTGGCCGTGAGTTCCCGCGTAATCGGCTCCATCGCCGGCGGCGATCCCAAGCGCCTGAAAACCGCCCTTTTAGTGATCCCCGCCGCCTCGGTCGTGATGATCGCCGTGAACCTGGCCCTGCGATCCCTCGTAAGCTCCCGCGCCCTGCCTCTGCACCGGCGCTTCATGCCCCCGCGCCGTCACTCGTTCCATCCCCACCACGCGACCGCCCATCACCAGCACCGCATCGTCGAAATTATTCACGGTCGGACAGACGTGCCGCGGAATCAGGTATAACGTCTCGCCAATCTCCGGCCGCGCACCCGAGCCCTTCACCTCGATCGGCAAGTGCTCCTCGCTGGGCTTCGAAGCGGAGTTAGGTCCGGCCGTCCCGCGACCATGCAAGTCGGAACCCCCGCGTCCGCCGAAACGCTTTTGTGCCCCGCATCGCAGGTCAGATACCCCGCCTTCGGATGACTCACCACCGTCGACACGACCACCGCCGCCGGCTGATATCCCCACTCCGCCGGCAACTGCGTAAGGCTGGTGGCATCGCTATAAACCACCGTCCCCGGCGACGCCCGATGCACGAATCGTCCAGTTCGAAACGGCTCATACGACGCCGCACAGGGAAACGCCGGCGTTCCCGATGTAATCACTTCCTCCACCGGGAATCCCGCGCGCTCCACTGCCGCGACAATCTCCATCAACCGGTTATATCCGCGATGCGCTGTCCTTTCCCGCTCCTTCAAGTCCGCCGCGCCTACATGCCCGTCGTAATAATGCAGCCCTCGAAACGCGAGCCCCGCCGTCCCAATCGCCCGCGCCACTTCCAGAATCTCCGCCATCCGGTCCTGTTCGATCCCGGTACGATCCATTCCCGGATTCAGGTCGATGAACACCCCCAGCCTGCTTCCTTTCCACGCGGCGACCTGCGCCGGATTTTCCGCCAGCACCGAAATGCGAACTCCCGCGTGTTCGCCCGCCAGTTCGCGAACCCGCACCGCATTCGCCCCCACCACCGGATACGCCAGCAGCACGTCCTTCATTCCCGCCGCGCAAGCCGTCGAGAGTTCCACCGTAGTCGAGCACTTCGCCTGCGCGATTCCCCGCTCCGCCATCCGCCGCATGATGAACCCCAGCTTCGCCGTCTTCACGTGCGGCCTCCACCGGTTCGCGTCCCCGCCGAGCAGCCGTATCGTAGCCGCAATATTCTGATCGACAATTTCGGGATAAATGGCCAGCGCCGGAGTCAGAAGCTGGTCGACGTGGTCAATATGATAGGGAGTTTCGGAGATCACCCTACCAGACTACTTCAACGCCTGCACCGGGATGTTAAACGCCACCGTATTCACTACGCCTTTGCGCTGGAAGTTAATCCACACGCGGTAAATTCCTTCGCGCGGAAAAATCATGTTGAACTGGATCTGTTTGTAGTCCGCGCCATCCGGGTCCGTCACCAGGAACGGATGCGTGTGGATCATGTCGATCAGATCCGAGCTCGCCGCCAGCATGTGCCCCCACGCGCCGATATACTGCTCGATTCCGTCGTTGGGCCTCAGTCTGACAAACATCAGCGTCTTGAATCCGGCCAGCGGCTGCGGAGGATCCATCACCAGCTCCGCTTCCAGATTCTCGCCTTTCTGCGGCGCCACATCGGCGGTGAGATGCGCCGGCTCCAGCTTGAATCCTTCTCCCGGCACCATCAGCGTATTGGCGATCAGCTGCGGCGTCCCGCCCTTCGGGTAAAAGTCGCTCAGCACCCGATACAGCCCCGCATGCGGAAATTTCACCCCCAGCCGGAAGCTCCCGTCGGGTTGGATCTGTGGATGAATGTGCTCGAAAAATCCGGTGTCCTGGCTCACCAGAAACAGGTGATACAGCCTCTCGTGCATGATCACGAACTCTCGCACCGGCTGGTTCGTGCTTGGATCCGCGACATGAAACTCGAGCGTAATATCCTCGCCCGCCTTCAGCGCCCGCGGCGTGGTCACCATCCGCACCGGATACTCATGTTCGTCCGGAATCCCCGCCACCAGCGTCATCCCGCACCGCGGACACTTCCCCGGCGTCTTCGACCGCACGTCCTTGTCCATCGGGCAGACCCACTCGATCTCCGGCTCCTGCACCACCGGCGGACCCTGGGGAGGCACGGGTGGAGTAGCCTGTTGCGCAAGCAATAAGGAGAAGAGGAGTGAAATCCCAAGCATCACTTCTATTATCCTCGTTTCTATGGACAAGTTCTCAATCGCCGTCATCCCCGGCGACGGCGTCGGCCAGGAAGTGATCCCGGAAGCGTTGCGCGTCCTCGATAGCGTCTCCAAGCTCGACTACCGCCATTTCGACTGGGGCGGCGAATATTACCTGCACCACGGCCGCATGATGCCCGCCGATGCTCTCGAAACTCTCTCGAAATTCGACGCGATCCTGCTAGGCGCCATCGGTCATCCCGATATCCCCGACCACATCACGCTAAACGGCCTGCTCTTGCCTATTCGCCGCACCTTCGATCAATACGCCAACGTCCGCCCCGCCGTCCTCTATCCCGGCGTCGCCTGCCCTCTAGCCAATCCCGGCGCCATCGACATGGTCGTGGTGCGCGAAAACACCGAAGGCGAGTACGCCCAAGTCGGCGGATTCCTCTATCATCACCAACCCGACGAAGTCGCCATTCAGACCGCCGTCTTCACCCGCCGTGGAATCGAGCGCGTAGTCCGCCACGCCTTCGAACTCGCCCAACGCCGCGCGAACCAGCGCCGCGTCACCTCCATCACCAAGTCCAACGCCCAAGGCTTCGGCATGGTCCTCTGGGATCGCACCTTCGCGAAAGTCGCCGCCGAATTTCCCGGCATCGAAACCGAATCTCTTCTAGTCGACGCCGCCGCGATGCAGTTCGTCCGTCGCCCGCAAACCTTCGACGTCGTGGTCGCCTCCAACCTTTTCGGCGACATCCTGAGCGACCTCTCCGCGATCCTCACGGGCAGCATCGGCCTCGCCGCCAGCGCCAACCTCGACCCGACTCGCCGCCATCCTTCTATGTTCGAGCCCGTCCACGGCTCCGCCCCCGACATCGCCGGCCGCGGAGTCGTGAATCCGCTGGCAGCCATTCTTTCCGCGTCGATGATGCTGGACCACTTGGGCTTAGCCGGGCAGGCCGTAGCCGTAGATCGCGCCGTCCGTTCGATCCTGGCTGAAGGCAAGGTAAAGACCGCTGATCTAGGCGGCACAAATTCCACTCGCGAAGTCACCGACGCGGTGATCCATGCCATTAAAATAAAAGCCGCTGAAAAAGGGGACTGACCACTCTGTCCCAAAGCGCAGGACTCGGAAACTCGGGACAGTACACTCAAATACCTATTTCGGGTTTGGTGTGCTTGCTCTGCTGGAGATTGTCTCAGAACATGACAATCGGCTGGGGCTCGTTTGATCGCGCAGCAACCATGTAGAGGCTCGAGGTGGTCATTTTCTGTCGCTCTAGTGCTCTGCTTTAAAGCACTTACGTCGTCTTGGAGCCTTTTAGAAGCGCCTTGGAAAAGGGGACAGAGCACTCCGCCTCAGTTTTCAGATGATGAAAATGTGCGAGGTTAGGCCGTCCCGCTTTTTGGCCTTGCCCCGCTTTTGTCCACCTGAAAAATGGTATTTGAGTGTACTGTCCCGAAATAATTGACGCGATTCTGAGAGAAACTCGGGACACCCTTCTTAAACCAACCCCTAGCCTCTAATCCCCTCAAAAGCCTGCTCAATCTCCCTACGCCCACCCGGCGACACCACCACCAGCGGCAGCCGAGGTGGACCCCCATAATACCCGTTCAGATCCATCGCATATTTAAGCCCGGGAATCCCGTACTTCGCCGTCACCAGCGCCACCGCCGGCGCAATCCGCCGTTGCCAATCCAGCGCCGCTTCAACGTCCCGAGTCCGATGCGCTTCCCATATGCTGATCGCCCCATACGGCGCGGCATTGGCAAACGAAACGACAGCGCCCACCGCCCCCGCCGCGAAATCCTCCGCGATGCTCGCAGCCGACCCGCTCAGTCTCGGCACACCCGTCCCCGCGCCACCGACGTTCGCAACGATATTCGGATGCGCGTCCAACTCCCCCGGCATCTCCCCGTCGACGATCACCGGAAGCTTCACCCGGTCCGCCACCGCGCGAAAGTAAATCGCCTGCATCGCCGCGGGACCGTCCGGCGTCCGCACCACCGCCGCCTTATACCCCAGCGATTCCGCGCGATTAGTCAACTCCACAGTCTCGCGAACGCTCGGCTGCCCAGTCGCCGCAATCAGGATTTTATCCGGTGCACAATGTGAAGCCACCCACTCCCAGGCGCAAATCTTCTCCTCCGGGCTGAGGTATCTGCCCTCATCTCCGCACACGACGTATCCAGCCACCGCCGCGCGGTTCCATTTCTCCACGTTGTGTTGAACTTTGATCTTGTAGAGATCGCCGTTGTGATCGAACGGAATGGTGACGGGAATGTAGATGCCCTGAAGCTTCATGGAAGAAGAGCCGGCGGAAGCTTTTTCGGAAAAAAAGGGGACAGACTACTCTGTCCCCCACCGCAAGCGGCCGATTTCATACCAAAGCGCCATCGTGGACAGAGCGGTCTGTCCCCTTTTTTCCCGAAAAAGCTTCCGCTGTACCACACCGCGTGCGGCCGATTTCATACCAAAGCGCCATCGCGGACAGAGTGGTCTGTCCCCTTTTTTCCCGAAAAAGCTTCCCGCGAACCGATTTGAAAATTACTTACCGAACACGATGACTAACGTATAAATCGCCAGCGACTCAATCAGCACCAGTCCCAGAATCAGCGCGAAGCGGATTGCCGCCGTCGCCCCCGGGTTGCGCGCGATCGCATTCGCGGCGCCAGCCGTGGCATTACCCTGGCCGATTCCGCATAGACCCGACGCAAGTCCCATGCCGATTCCGATACCAATCCATTTGATCCCCGAGTCGGGCGCCGCAGCCCCGCCCGCAGGCTGCGCGAAAACCGGGCTCGCGCAGAAAACCAGGATCACCAGCGCGATCAACGCAATTCTTGTACGCATTTTCTTTCTTCTCCTTATTAAAGTCCGCAGGGGAGGTGGTTCCAATCCGATCCTGGGGGACCGGCGGCTCACACCCGGCGGCGTTTCATGCCGTTATGAATTAATGCTCGTGTGAAGTGGCCCCGTTCACGTAGATCATCGAGAGCAGCGTAAAAATATAAGCCTGCAGAACCGCGACGAACAGGTGCAGCGCCATGAAAATCACCGGCACCACCAGTTTCGTCAGCTTGATGAACGCCTCGGTCACCTGGTCGCCCGCGAACATGTTGGCGTAAAGACGAACCGTCAGCGACAGCGGCCGCGCCAGATGGCTCATGATCTCGATCGGAATCATCAGAAAAAACAACCACCAGATGGGACCCACGAACTGCTTCAGGTAACTCAGCACCCCCAGTTCCCGGACGCCATTGTAATGATAAAAAGCAATCGAGCTCAACGCCAGGCCGAACGTCACCGCCACCGTCATCGTCGGCGATTCAAACGTGGGAATGATCCCGATCAGGTTCATGGCCAGAATAAAAATAAAAATCGTGGCGAAGTATGGCACGTATCGCGCACCGTGCTGGATGCCGATTTCGTCCATCGTGTCCTTGATGAACTGATAGATGATCTCGAACAGGTGCTGGATTTTTCCCGGGTTATCCACCGACATGCGGCTGCGCAGCGCGGCCAGCAGAACCACCAGAATCGCCACCACCAGCAGCTCCATCACCAGCCAGTTGGCCCACGGCCTCTGTGGATTTTCCGCTTCCACGCGCACCAGCGTTAGAATCGAGTTCGCCGGTCCGGCCAGGTGATCGTTAAAGATTTTCGTGAGCCAAAGCTCATGTTCGGGCATAAATTAGCTCGTAGAGGATTTCGGTGACGACGGCGGCGCCCGAGACCAACAGGCCCGCCAGGACTGCCATCAAGCTGACTTCTAAGTACTTCACTATAACATAAACCATCGCGCCGATCAGCCCGTAGCGCACCGCAAAAATCACTCCGAAAATCACCGCCCGCCGCGTCACCGGCCCTCCCAGACTCTCCGCCACCTCGCGGAAGTTATGGATGCTGAATCCCGAAATCAAAGCACCCGCCAGGAATCCCGCGCCGCTCCGAAGACCGAACCGGAATCCGGCGAAGACAGTTCCGGCGATACCCAGAACCATCAGGAACCACGTGATGCGTTTCAATGCCCGCTGATAGAAGTCGGGCCTCATCCCTTGTCCAGGCCGCGAATCAGTTGGACAAATCCCGCCACCGTTCCCAGCACCAGGAACACCATCTTCAGCACGTGCGTCCCGAACACATGGTCGAGTCCGTAGCCGATCGCGTATCCCACCACGGAAGACGCCGGCAACAGCACGGCGAGCCCAAGATAGCGCGCCACCTGAACCCAGGGATTCATCTCTTTTTCTCGAGCGCAGCCGTCTCGTTCACCAGGAAACCCATCTTCGGATGCGATGGCTCGAAATCGGGCTTGATTCCGAAGTCGAGCAGCGTCTCGGTAGTCGTCGGCCCCACTGAAGCCACCGTCATCCGCCCCAGCGCGGTCCGCACCGCATCCTCCAGACCGAGTTCGCCGGCGATCCGCATCATGTGCACCACCTGGACGGACGTAGTGAACATCACCACGTCGAACTTGCTTTCGGCCAGCCGCCGCACGGCTTCGCGCAGAGGCTTACAATCTTCCGGCAACTCCCATTGATAGACCGGGATCGCTGTGACTTCCGCTCCGCGCGCGCGCAGTCCGTCGATCAGCTCATTGCTCGGACGCCCGTATTCCTGCACCGCGATGCGCTGCTCCGGCCTCCCATCGACGGCCGCCAGAATTTCGCGCCACGTATTCGGTTCGGGAACCGCGATCGCCACTGGAACGTTCCACTCGCGCAGAACGGCCGCCGGCTTCGAACCGCGCGCCACCACCGTCAGCTTGCGAAGGGCGTCCGCGAACGAACCGGGCGCGAAACGAGTTTCGATTACCTGCCCGAGCAAACGTGTCCCAACGCCCGTCAGCAAAACCATCATCTGAAACTCGCCGCGAAAAAGCCGTTCGGCGAACGCATAGACTTGGAGATTATTTTCGAAAGGAACTTCGCGCATGGACGGCGCAAGAAAAGGAACACCGCCCCGGCTGAGAATCAGGCGCTCCATTTCGCGGGAGCGCCGGCTCTCAAGCGATAGAACCCGGAGACCGTCAAAGGGCATCCGGCTTTAGATTAGCAGGCTGTCACTGCGCCGGTTTCGGTTCCGGGACCGTCTTCGGTTCGGTTTCTCCGCGATGACAGGTGTAGCAGGTGACGTGCATTTTCCCATCCGGGAAATTAGCATTGATCTTCTCCGCCATCTCGATCATGTGCCGTGCGACTTCCTTCTTCGGGTTGTCGTCGGCGGCGAAGTTGCCCTGGACGTGGCAGTAGTTGCACTGCACTCCCAGGCCGGTGGTGAACGCCCGCATAATCTGGCGGACTTCCACGCCCGACGTGGTCTTCAGGAGTTTCAGGTTGGTGGGAGGAGGCGGCGGCGCCTTGGCTTTCCCTTCCTTGGGTGCATCCTGGGCGCAGAGAGGCATTAAAACGATCAGACTGGTGACGAGTAAGCGCATCGCAGTATTATACACAACTGGCGGCGGATGTTACCACTGGTAACATTTTCCCGGGCTTTGTGCTCAAGCAGATGCGTGTTTGATCCGCGCGCCCCAATCGCCTTTTACTGCTTTTTCGGGATATCGAGCTTCGGATAGTACGGCTCTTCCAGCTTGTTGAACTTCTCAAGCCATTTCTTTCCAGCCTCTTGCGGCGTAAAACTCCAATCCTGGCGATGATAGTTCCAATCGTCGGGATTGAGCTGCTGCGCGCGCGCAAAATACTTCTCGGCCAGCTCCTGGTTGCCGTTCTGATGGAAATAGACGGCCAGCTTGAAACTAGCATCGGCTTCCATCTCCGCGGCCGACCGGGGCTTCACGCGACGCGCAAACTCTTCATCGGACATCGCGTAACCGCTTTTTTCGCCGTTGTTTACCCAATCGCGCAGCGCGGTCAGATAGGTTTCGCCCTCCGTCACGATGCTTTTCTGCCCGATTTTCAGCGTCGAATTCGTGGTCCAAGCCGGTTCGGCCGGCCGCACCACCCGGCCAGTTTCGTCGATCCAGATACCCATCGGAACGTTGATGAACTGGTAGGCGGTGCTGACGGAATGCTGCGTGTCAACCAGAGTGGTGTAGGTCGCTTTGGCTTTGTCGTACCACTCGCCGGCGGCTTTTTCGCCGCCCGTATCCTGCGCGGCGGCGATGATTTGAAAATTCTTGTCTTTCAGCTCTTCGTAGACTTTCTGCCATCCTGGCAGATCGAGGCGGCATCCTCACCAGGATGCCCAGGTGACCACCAGCACCTTCTTGCCGCGAAAATCGTTCAAGTGGACGATTTTTCCGGCTCGGTCCGGCACCGCGAAATCGGGAGCAATGCGCGAGCTGACGAAGGCGCCACGCAACACCGGAATTTCGCCGAAGCTCCAGACGCGCGTATCCGGGTCGGCCACCACCGCCTGGCCGAGTTTGCGCGCGAAGCCGGTCAGGTTGAAAAATTCACCGTGGGTCAGATCCTTCGAAAGAGGGATGCACAGATCGTTGCGGCACGCCCCTTGCGGCTTGACTTCGAAATCATTAATCCTGGGGAGGTCGGCTTTGCGAACCCATAGATTCCTGGGGTCCGGTTGAATCTTCTCAACGGTGGTCGATCGCTCTCCATATAAGACGGTAGTAGTGGTCACAGTCGCTCCGCGCGCGAGCGCAGCAGCGCCGCCGGCAATCATGAAGGTTCGTCGATCCAGCATGGCCTCAGGGTAGGAAGCTTGCCGGGCCCCTGTCAAGCCCCCTCGCGTTACAATCGGCAACATGAAAGAGTTCGTTGCACGCGGCCGCGAATTCCTGGAGCGGCTGAATCGGGCCAAGGCCGGCGCGCATGCCGATTTCGAATGGTACCGCTACCAATCGCTGACAAATGTCACTCATATTTCCGATTTATTGGGGGATCGGCACGATTATATTCTGGATTTAGCCCGGGAAAAAGGAGTTCTGGACGCCGGGTGCGCGGACGGCGATCTCGCGTTCTTTTTCGAGTCCCTGGGCTGCGACGTGGTCGCGATGGACCACCCCGCGCCCAATCATAACGGCATGCGCGGCGTACGGCTGTTGAAACAGATCCTGCATTCCAACGTCACCGTCCGCGAGGTGGACCTGGATTCGCAGTTCGCGGTTCCCGACAGACGTTTCGGGTTGAGTTTATTCCTGGGGGCCTTATATCACGTTAAAAATCCGTTTTATATTCTGGAAACACTGGCGAAATGCTCGGAATATTGTTTGCTGAGCACGCGCGTCGCGCAGCGTTTCCCGTTTATCGGACGGATCCCGGAAAAAGCCTCATTAGGCTACCTGCTGGACGCCGAAGAGCTCAATGCCGACGACAGCAATTTCTGGATTTTTTCCACGCGGGCCTCCGGTTGCTGCTGAAACGCACGCGCTGGAGCATTTGTGAATCCCGCAGCGCCGGCGCCACCTCCAATTCCGACGCCGATAGTCTTGAAAACGACGAGCGCGTATTCTGCCTGTTGCGGAGCCACTACGGACTGGCCAACGTCGAGCTGGTTTCGGGCTGGCACGGCGCGGAGCACGGCGGCTGGCGCTGGACGGAACGGACATTTTCTGTCCGGGTGAAACCCGACGCAGGGTTCCGCCCGTCGCAGGTGGTGATGCGGGTGTTCATCGCGCCCGAGCTGCTGGAACAAGTGGGTGCGATCCGGATGGACATTTACTGCGATCGCACGAAGTTGGACCCTTTTGTCTTCGAGGAACCCGGGCTTCACGTGGTGAGGCGCGCGATCGACCCGGAAGCGGCGGTGAGGTTCGAACTCGATCGCGCCATTGGCGCGGATGCGCACGATTCGCGGGAACGCGGCGTGGTGGTGTCCGACATCACCTTCGAATGAGGAGCTCGGAGGGGCAGAACGAAGTGTCCCTCTCATTATGGAGGCAGACAGCTCTGTCCCCTTTTTTGCGTTTCGCGCCCATTTGCGGAAGGGACTGATTCCATTTGGTTTGGCGCGCTTTCCGGGGCCAGAATCTGCTCGCATGACCCGGCTAAGGGCTCGGATGCCTTTCATCGCGAAAGCGTCGCAGACTCGGGCTGCCGCTTGGCTTCTTTGACCCAAAGGGACAGCCAGAATCGACACATTCAAATTCGACACCACTGCGGCACTCAGCTCCGTCCCCTTCCTCAGATTCTAGCCGAACTCGCCGTTTGCTCGAAACTCCATCGCCGCCACTTGCGTCGAAAGTGATCCTCCATGCGGGCCACGAACTCCTCGTCTCCAAAGGGCCTTCCCGCATAAGTGCAGCGCCGGAGCAGATGGACTTGGTCGGCTGGCTCGGCCGCACCATGCATCTGGCGCCATGTCTCCGAGCCTCCCGACCGGTGCCAGAACGCTCCATCCAGAACGTTCGCCCCATCGCGACCATTTCCCAGATGCACCGCCGCACTTGACCATCGAAATGCGGCGGCATTTCCGACCAAGCCCGCCCGCACCGGATTTGCCTCCACGTAGCGCAGCGCGATCCACAAATGCCGCTCCGACAGAGGGCACGAGTAAAACCGATTCTGCCAGAGGTGGCCGCTCCGCCCGAGTCCGGCGTTCACCGCCTGGGCATAGGCTCCGTGCACCCGCCGGAACAACACCGCCAGCGAGTCGGCCCGCTCCGGCACCACCACCCAATGCACGTGGTTGGACATTAAACAGTAAGCCAGCACTCGCACGCCCGCATCCTCCCGGTGCCGTGCGATCGGACTCAAATACGTCTTGCGATGGGCGGCGGAGAAAAATACCTTCTGACGATTCGTACCCCGCTGGGTCACGTGGTAAGGAAGTCCCGGTAGAATACATCGAGCGTTGCGTCCCATCTGCATTCAGGGAGTGCCTCGACTCCCCGATTCTTCTCAGGGGGACGGAGCTGTCCAACGCTTTCGCTCTATTTTTTCTCGTGTCGATTCTGACTGTCCCCTTCGTCCCCTTCGTCCCCTTCGTCCTCTTGCACACTGCATAGCTGTTGCCGGTTCTGTCTCCTTCGTCCCCTTCGTCGTGGATTCCGGGGGAACGTGAACGCGATTGCACGAGGTGCTCCACGTAGGGTATATTCGGGTCCACGGCGCTTCGCTATGTTGAACGGTGTGGCTCCCTTTTTTATTGTCGACGACTTGAGCGCCACGCTTGCGTTCTATCAGTCGAAGCTGGGGTTCGACGTTCTTTACAAGGGTGGTGGTGACGGAATTGGAGACGAATACTGGGCCTTCATGGGACGTGACCGAGTCATGCTCATGTTCAAGGCCATCACGCCCGAGGTGCATCCACAGCCGAATCGTTTGCGTCACGAATGGGCTCGCTGGGACGCCTACATCGCAACGGATGATCCCGACTCACTGTACACAGAGTACGTAGGCAGAGAGGTTCCCGTGCATCGGGAGCTGGCCAACACGAGCGATGGACTCAGGGCCTTCGAGATCACCGATAACAGCGGATATGTGCTGTGTTTTGGGCGCCCCATTGACAAGTAGCTCCTCCGGTCGATCGCAGTTCGGAAAGATGGCGGCAGCGCGCGCGTGCGGGCTTAATAGGGAACAGCGTGGTCATCGTCGGCGCCTAGCGTACTCGATTACCCGCGGGCGCTTTCCTCTTCAATTTGATCTGATTGTAGTCAACGGCGGCACGGACGAGATTTTTTAGAGCACGCTTATTAATCTTATCGCCCTCGAAAAAATCGATCGCGCGCCACGTGTTGCCTGCGAAGCCCGCGTTGAAGAGCTTGTCGGGATCCGGGAGGCTCGCCCCGTGGGAAAAGGTAAGCTTCACCTTATCTTTGTGGGCGTTGGCGACCGCGATCATTCCGTCGCGAGACCACACGGGGCTTCCCATCCACTTCCATTCCTCGATTATCTCCCGGTCGGCCTCAAGGATGCTCTTGCGGATGCCGGCGAGCGTCTTGCCACGCCAGTCTGTGAGTTCTGCGATCAGCTCTTCAATACGTTCCGATGGATTCATTATCTTGTCCCGTTTTCATGCGAATAGTTTCGGTGCAGCGTCTTGATGGGCCGTTCTCTTCGAAATAAGTCGTCGAAGGACATGGCCTTTCCACATCCAAAGTCCCGAAAGGAGCATTACCGGAACGACGACAAACCGCACACGGCCGGCGTACTTTGGAATTTCTTCAAAGGGGCTATAAATATAACCGAGTATCGGAATGCTAAAGACGATGTGAATCCAGCGAAGAATCGAACGTTGTGTCATGATTAATTTGTCTTCCATTCACGACTTTTGAGCCGCCTGAGGCGGCCCGTTGGGCGTTTCAACGCCGAACTGGCTGGCGTACTCGGCCCTCAATCGCTGCCAACCTTCGAACTTCATGGCCTCGCCACCAACGACGCGGCCGATGGGAGTTCCGCTGAGAAGGCGATCCAGAACATCGAAGCAGATGTGCCAGCCCGCCGCGCCCCACGAGATGAAGCGGCGATCGATGTTGTGCCACAGCGTCAGGCGCGTGCCGCCACCCAACGCTTCGAGTTCCCACCGGATATCGCTGTACTCAAGCAACTTGGGAGCGTCGGCTCGCGTCACTGTCGTTTCGAGCGGCGTGGGCGTTCCCACCCAGGTGAGATTCACCCTGGTTCCAACCGTAGCAAGGCTCCCATCGACCTCGAAGGGCGCCCACTCGCGCAGATGCGCCGGGTCGGTAAGCGCCTGCCAGACTTTTTCCGGCGAGTGGCGCAGTTCTCTGACGAGAATGAGCGTCCACTTCTCGCCGTCCTTTCGCACCTGCGCCCCGCTGGCGGGACCCGGTGTGTACTGCTCGCGATTGGTCATCTTTTTCTCCCTAGTGTGAATAGCGCGCCAGCTGGGTGAGCTGAATCAGGTTGCCGCAGGTGTCGTTCAGCATCGCAATGATCGAGGCCGTTACGTCGGTCGGCGGCATCGTGAACTCGGCGCCGAGGGCCTTGATCCGCTCGTAGTCGCCCTTGACGTCGTCGGTGAAGAACATGGCCGCGGGCTGGCCCTGTTGAAATATCGCCTGCTGATACGCTTTGGCTGCAGGGTTGTTGTTTAGCGCCAGCTGCAATTCAGTGCCGGCCGGCTCCTCGGGCGAGGCCACCGTCAGCCAGCGAAATGGGCCGTTACTGAAATCGGCCTTCTTGGCAAAGCCGAGCACCTCCGTGTAGAAGCGCAGGGCCTTGTCCTGGTCGTCCACGTATAGGCTGGTCAATTTGATTTTCATTTCGTTTCTCCTTTGTCACGTTCGCGGTTTGGGCCGCGTCGTTTTCTTCGTGTCTTCCTTTTCGTTGATGTCGGTTGATCCATGTAATCCATGCGGTCGAGGTGGCGTTCGAGAGCATCTATGTGAGCGGACCAGAACCGGCGGAACGGAGCCAGCCAGGCATCGATTTCCTGAAGTGGTTCAGGTTTCAGCCGGTAGAGACGGCGCTGGGCGTCCACCGTGGATTCCACGAATCCGGCGTCGCGCAGCACTCGCAGGTGCTTTGACACGGTCGGCTGCGGCATACGAAGTTGACGCTCGATCTGTCCAACCGACTGTTGAGACGAGACCAGCAGGCTCAAGATCGCGCGGCGGTTCGGCTCCGCAATGATTTCGAACACAGATTCCACTCGCTTAATATACTCTACAGGGCATATACGTGTCAAGGTATATTTACAGGCAAGCAGGGCCAAAGCGGGAGCGTGAACTGGCATTCCGATTCCACTTGACATTATCGCAATTTGCGATACTATGATTGCAGATTGCAATATGAAGCTCGGGGAAAAAATCCGGTACTTGCGCCTGGTGGAAGGGACGCTGCGCGGGCTGGGGCGGGAGATGACTCAGCAGGAAGTGGTGAGGGCGCTGACCCGGGAGATGAAGCGGCCGCTGAGCCAGAGCTATCTTTCGCAGATCGAGAGCGGGGCGCGGCCGCATCTGACCAACGCGACGCGGATGTTGCTGGCGAAATTTTTCGGCGTGCATCCGGGATATCTGGTGGACGATCCGGAGGGGTTTCACACGGAGCTGATGTCGGATGCGCGGGTACAGGAAGACCAGCTGGATTTGTGGCTGATCAGCGGGGCGGAGCGATTTGCGCGGGATCCGCGCGTGAGCCAGGCATTGTTGAAAGTGGCCGAGCATGAAGATTCGCGCAAGTGCCTGATGTTGCTCAAAGCGATTCTCGACACGCCGCAGCTGGTGGACCGGTTGTTCGCGGTGCTGGCGCCAGCGGGCGGGCGCGCGGGCGTGGAGCCGATCCGGCGGGAGGCGGTATGAACTGGGAAAGCTTTTATCTGATCGCGTTCCTGGTTGGATTTTTATTGAGCGCGGTTTCTTTTTTCGCGGGCGTCACCCATGTTCCGCACTTTCATGGACACGGGCGCATGGGCGCCAGGGGCGGCGGGAGAGCGGGGCTGTCGCCTTTTAACTTTGGAACCGTCGCGGCGTTTCTGGCGTGGTTCGGGGGCACGGGGTACCTGCTGGAGCGCTATTCGAACGTGTGGGTGTATCTGGGCCTTTTCATTTCGGCGATGAGCGGGTTGGGCGGCGCGGCGGTGGTGTTCTGGTTCTTGTGGAAGCTGGCGGGGCAGGATCAGCCGCTGGATCCGGCCGATTACGAGATGACGGGCGTGCTGGGGAAGGTAGCCAGTCCGATCCGGCAGGGGGGCACGGGGGAGTTGATTTATTCGCGCGCCGGCGCCCGCTGTTGCACGCCGGCGCGCAGCGAAGACGGGGCCGCGATTCCGCGCGATGTGGAAGTGATCGTCACGCGATTTGAGAAAGGCATCGCCTACGTTCGCCGGTGGGAAGAGATGAGCGGCGAAAAGTATTGAAAGGACAATTTTATGCATATTTCGGCTGACATTCTTGTGATTGCCGGTCTGATGGTTCTGGCGCTGTTCTTTCTGATGTCGATGTTCGCGCGCCTGTACCGCAAGGCGGGTCCACACCAGGCGCTGGTGGTCTACGGGATTCGCGGGACCCGGATCATTAAGGGCCGCGGCACGGTGATCTTTCCGATGGTGGAAACGTACCGGGAGTTGTCGCTGCAACTCATGTCGTTCGATGTAGCCCCGCAGCAGGACCTGTACACGATGCAGGGCGTGGCGGTGACGGTGGAGGCGGTGGCGCAGATCAAGGTGAAGTCGGATCCCGAATCGATTATCACGGCGTCGGAGCAGTTCCTGACCAAGAGCGACACGGAGCGGGACGGCCTGATCCGGCTGGTGATGGAGGGGCACTTGCGAGGCATCATCGGCCAGCTTTCGGTGGAGCAGATCGTGAAGGAGCCGGAGATGGTGGGCGACCGGGTGCGCGCCACTTGCGCGGACGACATGAACAAGATGGGTCTCGAAGTGATTTCGTTCACCATCAAGGAAATCCGCGACAAGAACGAGTACATCAGCAACATGGGGCGGCCGGACGTGGCGCGGATCAAGCGCGACGCGGATATCGCGGCGGCGGAAGCGGAGCGCGACACGGCGATCAAGCGCGCGGAAGCGCAGCGGGCGTCGGCGGTGGCGCAGGGCGCAGGCGGATCAGGAGCGGGTGCTGGCGGAAACGCTGTCGCAGGCGAAACAGGCGGAGGCGACTCGGGATCTGGAAATCAAGAAGGCGCAATACGTCGAGCTGACCAAGAAGCAGCAGGCGCAGGCCGACAAGGCTTACGACATCCAGACCAACATCATGCAGCAGCAGGTGGTGGCGGAGGCGGTGAAGGTGCGGCAGGTGGAGAAGGAACACGAGATCAAGGTGCAGGAAGCCGAGATTTCGCGGCGCGAAAATGAGCTGATCGCGACCAATTCTGAAGCAGGCCGAAGTGGACCGCAAACGGATCGAGACGCTGGCCGCGGCGGAGCGGCAGCGCCGCATTTCGGAGGCGGAAGGACATGGCCTCGGCGATTCGCGCGCAGGGCGAAGCCGAGGCGGAAATCATTTTCAAGAAGGGCGAGGCCGAGGCCAAGGCCATGAACGTGAAGGCCGAGGCTTATCAGGAATGGAACCAGGCGGCGGTGGTGGACAAGCTGATCACGAGCCTGCCGGAAGTGGTGAAGGCGCTGGCGGCGCCGCTGGCGAATATCGACAAGATCACGATTGTTTCGACCGGCAACGGACACTCGGCTGGAATGCACAAGATCACGGGCGACATGACGGAGATCGCGGCGCAGATTCCGGCGTTGTTCGAAACCTTGAGCGGGATGAAGATGTCGGAACTGCTGGGCAAGGTTCGGACGATTGGCGACAAGGCCGAAGGAAACCCAAAGGAGTAAGAGTCATGGCACTTTTAGAACGCGTGGCGACATTGATTCGCGCAAATCTAAACGATTTGGTGGATCAGGCGGAAGAACCGGAAAAGATGATCAAGCAGGTGATTCTGGACATGCAGAACCAGCTTCTGCAGGTGAAGACGCAGGTGGCGATCGCCATCGCCGATCAGCATCTGCTGATGAAGAAGCAGAAAGAGAACGACGATGCGGCGGCGGAGTGGGTGCGGAAGGCGGAGCTGGCGGTGGAGAAAGGCCACGACGATCTGGCGCGCGCGGCGCTGGAGCGCTCGATGACGGCGCGCAACATGGCGGCGAGCTTCGCCGAGCAGGTGGCGGATCAGACCGCGCAGGTGGAGAATCTGAAAACGGCGCTGCGGAAGCTGGACCTGAAGCTGACAGGAGGCGCAGAACAAGAGCGACGTGCTGATCGCGCAACACCGGCGGTCGCGCGCTCTGAGCCGGGCGAGCGATGCGCGGATGAAGATCGGCGATGGATCGAAGGAAGCCGCGTTCGACCGGGTGAAGAACAAGGTGCAGCACGCCGAGGCGGTGAGCCAAGCCAAATCCGAGCTGACTGTCGACAGCGTGGAGGACCGGCTGGCGGCGCTCGAGAAGGACGACGCGATCGACAAGCTGCTGGCGGAGATCAAGGCTCGGAAGCGCGCGTCGTAGTATTGGGCTGGGGCGGAGCCCCGCTGGTGTATTGCGTTGCTGATCTCGAACCATATGATTCGGACGGGGCAAAAAGGGTACAGGCACGAACTTTCGCAAAAGCGGCGAAATTCGAGCCAGTCCCCCTTTTTGCACACTGTGCCGTGATTGGACATGACTTGCGACGCAGACCAGTAGTGTAGTGCGTTGCTGATCTCGAACCATATGATTCGGACGGGGCAAAAAGGGTACAGGCACGAACTTTCGCAAAAGCGGCGAAATTCGAGCCAGTCCCCCTTTTTGCACACTGTGCCGTGATTGGACATGACTTGCGACGCAGACCACTCGTTGAGCTGTAGCGCTCAGTCACTGGGGTGGTTCAGCGCGTCGGTGATCATGCTGTTGGCGATCTGGCTGGGGGATACGTTGTACGTGCCGGAGCGGACCGCGGCGTGTAGCTGGGCGAGCCTGGATGGATCGGCGGAAAGCTGAGCCGCCAGGTCTGAAATCCGGACCTGATCGCCACTGCCGGCGGGGCCGGCGGTGCAGGTTTTGCCCGCGGCCTGGCCGGTCTGCGGAGTTTGACCGATCGCTCGAGCGAGCGTGAGGGGGTTGTTATCGATTCGCATCTAATTTTGACTCCTTGTTGAGCCCGCTGACGACCACTCGGGCGAGCCCCAGTCCGCCGTTGTTGGCGAGCAACTTTGAGAATTGCTGATCCGCGACGTCGAACATGGGTTGGCCGATGGTGTCGCTGTCCGGATCGTCATCGGCGGCGGCGTAGCGGACGGACCTCAACATCTGGCCGATCAGCAACGCTTCGAACTGCTTGGCGGCGTCCTCGATTTTGCCGGGTTTGGCTTGCGTCATGGTCGGCAATAACGCGCTGGCGAACGAAATCGGGGTAGTCATCAGATCACCTCTATGGTTGCGTCGAGCGCGCCCGCCGAACGAAGATTTTCGAGGATCGCGATAATATCGCGGGGAGTGGAGCCGATGGCCATCAGCGCGCGCACCAGATCCTCAATGGTGGCACCTTTCTCCAGGACGATATTTTTCGCTTTTGCTTCCTTTACGGTGACGTCCACTTGGGGCACTACTTCGGTTTTCCCGGTAGAAGACAGCGGGGGCGGTTGAGACACTTCGAGCTTGGTGCGGACCTGCACGGTCAAGGCGCCGTGCAGGATGGACACGGGCGAGATCCTGACGTCCTTGCCGATGACGATGGTCCCGGTGCGCTCATTGATCACGACGCGGGCGCGCTGGTCGGCCTCGATGAAAAGACCTTCGAGCTCGGCGACGAAATCGACGGTGCGCGAAAGATACCCCGCCGGAATGTCGACCACCACGACGCCGGGGCTTTCCGCATGCGCGACGACGCTTAAGAAATGTTTATTGAGGACATCCTCGACGCGGGATGCGGTGGTGAAATCGGCCTGATGGAGCTGCAATCTGAGATGCGCGGTGGGTGTGATGGAAGGCGGCGCTTTCTCGACAATGGCGCCGTCGGGCGTGCGGCCGACGGTGGGATGATTGACGGTGTCGGTATTTCCGCCGCGGCCGGCGACGAAGGCTCCCGTGATTACGGGGCCCTGCGCGACGGCGTAGACCTGGCCATCGGCGGCTTTGAGCGGGGTGAGCAGGAGAATGCCGCCCTGCAAACTTTTCGCGTCGCCAATGGCGGCCGAGGTGACATCGATGCGCGTGCCGGGTTGCGCGAAGGGCGGAAGGTTGGCGGAGACCATTACGGCGGCCATATTGCGGACCTGCATTTGCGTCGGATCGACGGTGACGCCCATGCGCTTCAGCAGGTTGGTCAACGATTGCGTGGAGAACAGGGTCAACTGCTTGTCGCCGGTTCCAGCGAGTCCGACCACCAGGCCGTAGCCCATCAACTGGTTGTCGCGCACGCCTTCGAGCGAGACCAGATCCTTGAGTCGGGCGGATTCGCCGGGCAGCAGGCAGGCCGTAAAAAGGAGGGCAATCAGCTTGTTCATGATCTTCTTAGAACGGAAGCAGGCTCAGCAAGAAAACGGTATAAGAAATTCGGACGGCGGATTGCGTCGCCGATCGACTCCCTTGCCGTTGACCTTGATCTTCAGGTCGGCAACCTGGTTGGACGCGACCATATTTTGGGTGGTGAGGTCGGCGGGGCGCACCATGCCGCGGATGGTGATCTGCTGCTTTTCTGAATTGACCCCGATGTCCTTGGTGGCCTCGATGATCAGGTTGCCGTTGGCGGTCACCTCGATGACGCGGGCGGAGATGGTGGTGGTGAGAGTGCTGGTTCGCGAGGTTTGTCCGGATCCCGCCAGTTCCTGATCGCCGGAGACGTTCAGAGGATTGGCGAACCTGCTGGCGGCGTTGAGAAGACCCATGGCCGCGGTGATCTGGCTTACGGCCGAGGATTTCCGGGACGTCTGAGTGGCGCCGCTGGAGACGGCAGACAGGCTTTCGGAAACGACGATGGTAACGATATCGTCCACGACGCTGGCGCGAACGTCGCGAACGGAGTCCGCGAGGCGGCCGCCGGCCATATAGAGAGAACCCGGCGAGGGGACGCTCTGCGCCCAAACACAAGCGGGTATCAGCAGCAAGAAGGCTTTCATTTTTGAATCACTACCTTGTCTTTTCCCTCGACGCGGGCCTGAAACGGCTTGCGGCTATCGGGGTTGCGGACCAGAACCAGCTCGCCCAAACGGCCGGAGGTTTCGGCGGCGGCGTCGAATAACAACCTGGCTTCGCCGCTGATCACTTCGACGGATACCGTATCGCCGCGCTCGACTTCATGCGGGGCGAGCAACAGGGAGGCGAAGATCGGCTCTCCGGGCCGGATGGCGCGAATCGGCAGGCGGCCTTCGGCGGCATCGATAGAAGCCACGGGCGCGGGTCCCAGGGGCGAGCGGGCCGCCTTGCGAAGGACCAGTTGCGCGGCTGCGATGGGTTTCGAAGACGGGAGCGGTTCCGCCGCCTCCACCCAGGCCTGAACGATGGAGACGCGGACTTTCACCCACACGGCAAAGCTGCGATTCTCATCGTAGGCGATGTGGCCGCGCCAGAGGCCGTCGACCGATAAGCCGGCGCGGGCGAATTCGAGGGTTCCGGGAGGGACGCCGTAACGGCTGAAATCGAGAATCGAGATGTCGGCGCCGTCGATTCCCAGCGCGGTTCGCAATATAGGAAGAAGTTTTTCCGCGGTTAAGGGCTCCGTGGTCCGTTCGAAACATATTTCCGCGACCGGAGCCGGAGGCGCGAGGGCGTTCTGGCGCGCGAGGCGGACCAGCTCATCGGCATGAAAAATCCGCTGAACACCGGGCAGAGGGGTCGCGCCGACCACCAGGCCTGGATCGAGCGCGGCAAAATACGGGCTAGCGGAGGCCACGTCCCTGCCCAGAATGCGCGCGCCGTCGACCAGGTTGCAGGCGAACGCCTGGCACCCAAACGCAACGGCGATGAGCATCCTGTTCATTGCGTGATGTTGTTCACTTGTTGATACATCTCGTCGGCGGCCTTCACGACTTTGGTGCTGGCCTCATAGGCGCGCTGGCTGCTGATCATGTTGACGAACTCTTCGACGACGCTGACGTTGGACGATTCGAGGTAGCCCTGCTGCAGCGTGCCCATGCCGTCCTGGCCGCCGGGAGTGCCCACGATCGGATCGCCGCTGGCGTCAGTGGGCATGAAGAGGCCGTTGCCCATGCTGTTGAGTCCACCGGGATTGACGAAGTTGGCAAGCTGAATCTGGCCGGCAATGGTGGTGGCGGTCTGGCCGGGCTGGGTATAGCTGATGGTGCCATCGGGGGCGATGGTAATCGTCTGGGCCTGCGCGGGAATGGTGATCTGCGGCTGAAGCGGATTGCCGTTGGCGTCCACCACGGCGCCGTTCTTATCCAGTTGGAAGTTGCCGGACCGCGTGTAGGCCGTCTGGCCGTTGGGGGTTTGGATCTGGAAAAATCCCTTGCCCTGGATTACCAAGTCGAGAGGGTTATCGGTTTCCGTGAAGCTGCCCTGAGTGAAGACGATGGAGTTCGCGGACGGGCGGGTTCCCATGCCGACCTGCAATCCACTGGGCACCACGGTTTGCGATCCCGCGGCGGCGCCGGGTTGCAGGTAATTTTGATACAGCAGGTCCTGGAACTGAGTGCGACGGGCTTTGAAGCCGGTGGTGTTCGCGTTGGCCAGATTATTGGCGATGTTGTCGATGCTCATCTGCTGGGCGGTCATCCCGCTGCCAGCGCTGTAGAGTGCCTTAATCATTTTTTGTCTACTCCTAACCTTTCTCAATGCGCGACAACGCTACACTGTGGCGCCTACGCGACTTTGGCGACCTCCGCGATCGCCTGTTTGGTCATTTCCGAATCGAGCGTGATGGCTTTTTGAAGCATCTCGAACTGCCGCATCACGCCGACCAGCTTCACGGCCGCATCGGCCACCGGGACATTGGACTGTTCGAGCTGCCCTTGCAGGATTTCCGCGGCTGGGGCCGGCGGCGCGAGGGCGGCCTTGTCGATCATGGTGAAGTAACTGTTGCCGAGTTTAGCCAGCGCCTGAGGAACTGAGTCGGGCGAGGCGATCTCGATCTGGGCAAGGTCCTGGCCGCCCTGGCTCACGACGCCCGCTTTCGAAATGTCGATGGGCTGCGCCGGGTCCACCGTAATCGGGTTGCCTTTGTCGAGGACGTTGCGTAGGGAATAACCGTCTTTGGTAATCAGGGTGTTCGTTTTGGAAATTTCAAAATTACCGCTGCGGGAATAAACTACGCCGGAAGGCGCGGTCAAGACGAACATTCCTTTTCCCGAAAGCGCCAAGTCGCGAGGACTGCCAGTCGGCGTTAGCGTGCCTTGCGAGAAGTCCGTATACTGGCTTTCGACCACGGGGAGCTGCTGTTCATATAGACCGTAAAATTCGCGATCCGATTTGAAGCCGGCCGTTCCCGTATTGGCAAGGTTATTGGCCAACATGTCGAGAGAGTCCATGCGGGCCTTCATTCCGCTCGCAGCCGAGATGAGAAGTGGGTCCAAAGTGGCAATCCTCGCGTCGAACGATGCAATTCGCAAGCCGTTTGCTCGACGTGGATTGAGAAAGGGGACAGAGCGGTCGGTCCACTGCCGCGGGCTTGTGCGAAATCAGCGCGTTGGAGCCATGGGACCGAGTAGTCCGTCGCTCTTATCAACGAATTTAAGAGTGCTTCAAATAAGGTCGATGTGGTAAGCAGAGCCAAAATGGAATCGCCAGGATAGTGCCGTTATGGATCTAGTGCCAAGTTGGTGTCGCGGTGGAATCGATCAAGTTGTTGAAACGGGGTCGAAGGGCCTTTGGGCACTGACCTGCAATTGATCGGTGCGTGAACGCACTGGCGACGACAGCATACGATTCGCTCCCGATGAGCGCCGCGCTGCCGCCGGCTTCGCTGCCACGCGGCGCGAACGCGAAGTTCGCCAACCTTATTAATGTGCTGGCCGGATCGATAATGCCGGCCTTGTCCAGCTTGGAGACCGGTGGTTCGGCAAGTCAGATCGCGGATGCGTTGATTCGGTCGATGCTGGGAGGTCCGGGTCAGCCAGCGACGATTTCAGTGGCGGGATCACAGCGGTCCGGAAGGACGGTTGCAAGCTCGACTTCGACGGATGCGCTGCTTCGATCCATGCTGGGGGCTCCGGCACTGCAGTCCGGGACTACGGTTGCAAGCGAGGGTTCGACGGATAGTTTGAATCGATCGACGCTGGGGGCTCCCGCACAAGGAGACGAGCAGCAGAGCGTTGCGGACATGGCAGAGACGGCGCAGCCTAAAGTCGCAACGCCGGCGCCGATCCGATCGATGGCGGCGGTTTCGCAAGACGACGAGCAGATCGCTGCGAATATGGCAGCAACGGTTTCGACCGCGGACGAGCCGCAGACTGCATTGGCTCCGCGGCAGCCCGGAGCTGCGATGGCAGACTCAGGGTCGAAGCGGCCTGCGAAATCCACAGCGCCTGGGACGGCGGCTGCGGGACCAACCGCGCTGAGCATTCCTTCAAACATTCCTTCAGACATTCCTTCAAGCAGGGTCGTGCCTATCGCGCCGGCTCCGGTCAACGTACCGGAAAACGCTGCGAGGGCGGTGCAGATTCAGGATTCGCTTCCACGGGAGCGACCGAACACGTTGAGAGCCGAGACGACGGAAACGGCGGCGGGTCCGCCAGCGGAGCTTGCGTTTAGCATGCGGCTGATTCCGGCGGACGCCGGCAACGCGGATTCGCCCGAACTGAACGACGCGCAGAACGCTCCGG